>JAEYZR010000045.1 GCA_023427945.1 Pseudomonadota bacterium
CGTTACGCCATGCTCGAACCCAGCGACTCGGTGGCCGACTGGATACTGGCGCAGTTGCCGGGCATGGGGGCTGGATGGTGTCCGCCGGGCGTGCTGGGTGTGGGCGTGGGCGGCAGCCCTGAACAGGCCATGCACCTGGCCAAACGCGCCTTGTTCGCACCGATCGACATCGATGACCTCAAGGCCCGGGGCGCGAGCGATGCGGTCGAGCGATTGCGGCTGGATGTCTATGACCGCATCAATGCCCTGGGAATCGGCGCGCAGGGACTGGGTGGGGATACGACCGTGCTGGACGTGAAAGTCGCCACGGCAGCCTCACACGCTGCGCTGGTGCCGGTGGCGATCGTACCCAATTGCGCCGCCACCCGTTACACCTCTTTCAGGCTGGATGGCCACGGACCGGCACGCTTGCCGCAGGTGCCGTCAGAGGTCTGGGACGATATTCCGGACAGCCTGCCGCTGGCGGGCGGCATTGCCGTCGATCTGGATACACTGGACCGCGAGACCGTGGCCGGTTGGCGTGCAGGCGACCGGCTGCGCCTGTCGGGCAAGTTCTATACGGGTCGGGACGCGGCACACAAACGCCTGGCCGACATGCTGGCGCGCGGCGAGCCGTTGCCCGTCGATCTGAACAACCGCGCCATTTATTACGTGGGCCCGGTGGACCCTGTAGAAGGTGAAGCAGTGGGGCCTGCAGGCCCGACGACATCGACCCGCATGGACCGCTTCATGCCGGCGTTGCTCCAGCAGACGGGACTGTTGCTGACGATAGGGAAAGCGGAGCGGGGGCCTGTCGCGGTGGCCGCCATCAAGGCCAGCGGATCGGCTTATCTGATGGCAGTGGGCGGCGCGGCTTATCTCGTTTCACAGGCTGTGCGGCAGGCTCGCGTGGTGGCCTTCGCCGATCTCGGCATGGAAGCCATTTATGAGTTCGAGGTTCGCGACATGCCGGTGACCGTTGCCGTGGATGCTCGCGGGGTATGCGCGCACGATCTGCACATCGTGGCCGCCGCTAGGTAAGCCGCCGCGCTTGCCTCTATACTGGCTGGCTTGCCCGTCTCACGCCTGTTGCCGCCCATGAATCTCAAGCCTCGCCCAAATTCCATTTTTGCCACGCTTGCACGCAAGCCCTGGTGGATCAGTGCGCTGGTGGCGCTTGGCATTACTGCGTTCGCCTTGCTGGCATTGCCTCCGGTCATTGCGCCGGCCGGTGTCTGTGCGGCGGTGCCTTTCGTCGTCATCGCCGGCATATCGGCCTGGAAGCGACGCCACGTTCCCTCCGAAGAGGCGGTTCAGAACACGGTGAACGCCGTCTCGCGCATGCCCTGGCGGGCATTCGTCGAGGTGCTCGCCGGAGGCTTTTCCCGCGATGGCAGCACCGTCGACCGTGTGGACGACAAGCAGGTGGACCTGGTGTTGACCCGCTCGGGCCGTATGGCCGTGGTGAGTGCGCGCCGCTGGAAGGTGGCCCGCACCGGTGTCGATCCGCTCAAGGAACTGCTTGCCGCCAGCCAGGCACGCAACGCGCACGAACGCATCTATGTGACGGTGGGCGAGATCAGCGATTCGGCACGCGTGTATGCCCGTGAGCATGACATTCAATTCATGACCGGCGCAGAACTGGCCCGGTTGTTGCCCGAATTGCGCATTTCCAAGGCGCTGTCCACCTGAACTGCGGCACCCGTCGCGGGCGCTGGAACGGTATGTGCTGTGCGTAGGCAACTACACGCCACTCAACCCTCTACCAGGTGCCTATCATGGACGAAACCACACCCAGCATGACTACCCTGTTCCAGCAATTGGGTCTGGACGACAGCAACGAGGGGATTGCCCGCTTCATTCGCGAGAATCAGCTGGCCAGCGACACTGTGATCACCAAGGCCCCTGTCTGGACCGACGCCCAGCGCCAGTTCCTGTCCGAGCAGCTCGGTGCCGATGCAGCCTGGGCCATTATCGTTGACCAGCTCAATGAAGCGTTGCACGCCGACGCCATGAAAGCGGCCAGCGCCGCCTGACGACTGCGGGCCACGCGCTGTTTCCTGCTTCCTGCGTCACACCGAGCGTGTGATGCCGCCGTCCACGCGCAGGTTCTGCCCAGTGATGTAGGCCGCCCCGTCTGAGGCGAGAAACGCGATCGTTGCTGCGATCTCGGCACTGGTTCCGTAACGCCCCAACGGTACGCTTGTACGCCGCTCCTCGACCGCGGGCAGGCTGTCGATCCAGCCAGGCAACACATTGTTCATGCGGATGTTGTCGGCGGCATGACCATCGGCAAACAGCTTGGTGAATGCGGCCAGGCCGGCACGGAACACCGTTGACGTGGGGAACATGTCGCTGGGTTCGAAGGCCCAGGCTGTCGAAATGTTGATGATCACGCCGCTGCGTTGCTGCTGCATGATCGGGGTGACGAGCCGGGTAGGGCGGATGACGTTCAGCAGATAGGTGTCCATGCCCTTGTGCCAGTCTTCGTCTGTCAGCTCCAGCACCGGCGCGCGCGGGCCGTGCCCGGCGCTGTTGACCAGCACGTCCACGCGGCCCCATGTGCTCATCGCTTGATCGACCAGGCTGGCAAGGTCGTCGTTCGATTGATTCGAGCCCGTCACACCGATGCCACCGAGTTCATGGGCGAGTGCTTCGCCTTTGCCCGAGGAAGAGAGTATGCCTACGGCAAAGCCATCTGCGGCCAGGCGGCGTGCGGCCGCCGCGCCCATGCCGCTGCCCCCGGCGGTGACAAGTGCTACTTTTTTGATTTCCATAGTTTGGCTCTCAAAGTGTAATGTGCGTCATCGCACGTCTGGAATTTACTCAGTACACAGAATATCATCGGCGCATAGAGAATGACGGGTTCCAGTCTTGCTAGACTGGACGAAATTTCAAACGGATCGGAACTGGACATGGATGCCATTGATGTCATGGTGCTGCGCACGCTGTGCGAATGGCGCTCTGCGGGCGACCGCGCAATCCTTGCGACGGTAGTCAGGACGTGGGGCTCGTCGCCGCGTCCGGTGGGTGCGATGATGGCTTTGCACCACGACGGGCGCGTCATTGGATCGGTCTCGGGCGGATGCATCGAAGACGACCTGATCGAACGTTACACCGTGGTGGGCGGTGCACCCGAGACGCTTGAGCAGGCATGCACGTTCGTGAAGTACGGCGTGTCCGCAGACGAGGCACATCGCTTCGGCCTGCCCTGCGGCGGCACGCTTGAACTATTGCTCGAAGCCGATCCCTCGCATGCTTCGCTGCAGGCGTTGGTGACACGGCTCGATGGCGGCGAGCTGGTGTGCCGCGAGGTCGATATCGAAACGGGCGAGGTGTCGCTTTCGCATTCGGATCAACCCGCCGCCTTGCATTTCGACGGCCAGCGTCTGAGCAACACGCTGGGACCTGGCTACCGGATGCTGCTCATCGGCGCAGGCGCGCTTGCGCAATATCTGGCGTCGATGGCGCTGTTCAATGGTTTCAAGGTGACCGTCTGCGATCCCCGCGTCGAGCGCGGCGAATCCTGGGACATGCCGGATGTCGCCCTGACCACCGACATGCCCGACGATGCCGTGACAGCCTTTCGCCCCGATGCGCGCACCTGTGTGATTGCGCTTACGCACGACCCCAAGCTGGACGACATGGCCTTGCTGGAGGCGCTGCAAGGTCCCGCCTTCTACGTCGGTGCGATCGGTTCACGCCGCAACAACGCCAGCCGACGCGAGCGTTTCATGACGCATCTCGGCCAGACCGAGGAATCGTTGCACAAGCTGCGCGGCCCCATCGGTCTGTACATAGGCAGCAAGACTCCCGCCGAGATCGCCGTGAGCGTGATGGCCGAAGTGCTGGCGGTGAAGAACGGGGTGGATGTCGTACCCGAGATGATGACCGGGGTCGGCAAGGCGCGCGAGGAGCGCCTTGCCCAGGCCTTGTAGCGCGATCAGAAGGCGCGCAAAACGGTGCGCCCGTACTGGTTGTTGCCTTCCACCAGCGTGCCCAGTAATCGCATGAAGACTTCACGGTTACGTGGCGAAAGCGGTTCGAGCAGGCGCTGCTGGGCGCGTGCCATGTTGGCCTGAAGATCCTGCACCAGCGTAGCGCCTGTGCGGGTGAGGGCGGCCTGGCGGGAGCGTTTGTCCGCCGGGTTGATGCGGCGGTCGATCAGACCACGCTCCTGCAAACGCTTGATGACATCAGCAGTGGTGGTGCGATCCAGGCCCACATCCATTCCGATTTCCGTCTGGTCCATCCACGGAACCAGTGACAGCGCGGTCAGAATGCCATATTGCACTGGCGTGATGTTCTGCGGATGACACTCCTCGAAGAACAGTGCGTAGTGAATCTGGTTGAGGCGGCGCACCAGAAATCCTGGCCGCTCCCATAACACTTCGCGTGCAACATCGTCGCCGTGGTCGGTGGACGCAGTATGACTTTCGGGTGATTGTGCGATTGTCTTTTTCTTCGATGTGGCCATGTGACGCCGATTTTCATAATGCAATGTATGTAAGTGTACTGAATATATTGCACTCGATGCGTGGATATTGGAACTTCAATATATCAGCACGCACCCGTTCAGGTACAGGACGATCAGGCGATCACACCGGATACACCAGATCGTTGGCCAGGATATTGGTGTCGTAGATGACGTCGCGATGCCTGAGTTTGAGCGTGCCTGCTTCACGCACGAACACATCGCGATACGTACCGGCCAGGTGCACGGTCGTGGGACCTTCCACCAGCGTCTGCATCAACAGGAAGGCAGCCTGCGATTCGATCTCACCGGACTCCGTCTGCCCGATTATCCGCACGTTGCTGACGACGTGCAGCAGATAGCGTGGTGCGAACATCTGTGTGCGCGATATGGCGATGGCGCGATCGTGCATCATGTCACGGCCCTCCGCATAGACCAGACCGACGGGCAGATCGAGTTCGGCGTTCTCTCGTGCAGTGACGCGGTAGACGGCGTCTTCGACGAAGAAATCTGGCCAGCGCTCGACATCGTCGCCATCCAGCGCCGCGCAGTATTCCGCATGGAACAGTTCGAGTTCGGCCTTCAGCGCGATGGCCTCCTGCACGGCCATGCGTGAGGCGACATATGAATTATTGACGTTCATGTTGGCGGTATCCTTGGCTCAAAATCCCATGACCTGGCGGTAGTACTTGTACATGGACCGGATGGCAGCTTCCGAGATCAGTGTCTCGCTGGTGCCCAGTTTCCCGCTATCCAGCTTGATGACGTTCAGATCGGTGCTCGAACGGCGCACTCCTTCCTGGACGAACTTCATTGCCTCGTTGTCTTCCAGCCCCAAGAAGCCGGCCGGCCCCATCAGATTGCCCTGACGCAGGCGGTGGCGCTGCATCTCCTCGGTGTCGTCCTCGTAACCAAACATCGTCCACTGCATGATCATGCTGTTCGGTCCGTTCGGAATGATCTGGCGCACGCCCAGCGTATTCATCTCGCGCTGCACGATGAGGTTGGGCCAGATGGTCTGCATGGTGACCGACCAGGGCGAATCGAACTCTTTAACGAACTCCAGGAAACGGTCGTCGCGCAGGCGCAGGCCGTCATGGAATGACCGCATTTCCTTCTTGTTCTCTTCGCTCACAGTGGCGTATTTGTCTTCGCTCTTGGCTGAAGCCATCGTGCCGTGGCGGCCATGCACCGGGTCCACTGTCATGGCCGATTTATTGCCCGCCACCAGCAGACCGAACACCACCAGGAACGAGTGCAGCAGCGTGGCGTGGTAGGGGTCTTTCAGGTTTTCGTGATACATCTTCCAGTTGCAGGGCAACTCGTTGCGGTAGTAGCCCAGAATCTTCAAAGGCTTGCCTGGAAAGACCGTATCGAAGTCATGCAGCATGTCTGGCGCGAGATACTCTTCCAGGGGTTCCACCTCGGTGCTGTAAGACGCGAAAATCACGCCGTGGCGAGTGGTCACGTTCAGCTTGCGCAGGCCGTGGTCTTCATTCTTGAAATCGCGAGGCATGCCGCCCAGCTTGTTGACGCCGCGCTTGAACGGCACGCCCTGCAGATTGCCTTTCAGATCATAGGACCACTGGTGATAGGGACACACGAATTCCGTTGCCTTGCCCTGTCCGTGACGGCAGAATTCCGCGCCGCGGTGCGCACACCGGTTCTCAAAGACGTGCAGGCTGCCGTCTTCGGCACGGGACACCACGACGGGGATGGGTCCCACGTAGGAACGTTTGTAGCTGCCGGGCTCTGGCACCTCAGCTTCCAGGGCGACGTAGTTCCAGGTTGGTCCCCGGAAAATGCGCTCCAGCTCTTCTTCATACACGGCCTGGCTGGTGTAGACCCAATCTGGCACGAAGTGCAGCGCGTCTTCGGGCCAGACACAGTCGGCCAGGGGTGGATCCTTGCGGACCGGGGTAATGCCGATCACTGTCTGTGATTGATACATCGTGGGCTCCTTGATGGACGGTGCTCAGCTTGCAGGCTGCAGGCAGGATTTGATGAGGGGTTTGAGGGCCATGGCCGGATCGGCAAAGGCAGTCGGATCGATCGGGCGGCCGCGTTCGAACAGCGGGCGCAAGGCGCGCAGATCGCCACCGGCATTGATGGCTGCACCATGCACAGGCACGCCGTCGAGCAGGCCCAGGCAGATGAATCTAGGAATGTCGGCTCGCGGGTCGGGATCGCCACGAACGATGTACGCCAGATCGGGCTGGGCCAGTCCGAGTATTTGTATGTTGCAGCCCATCTGATCGGTCCAGAACCAGGGGTAGGGCACGGCAGGGCGGGCTGCGCCCAGCATGGATGCGGCAGCGACGGCGGCCTGCGTGTTGGCGTTCTGCCACGATTCCACGCGCTGGGCAGCGGCCTGCGGCGTGGGGCGCTGGCTGGCACAGTCTCCGGCCGCCCAGACGTGCGGGTCGGAGCTGCGGCAGTCGGCATCCACCGCGATTCCATGTGTGGTCGCGCAGATGGCCAGGCCCGCCTCGCGAGCCAGGCGGGTCTCGGGTGTCAGGCCGATGGCAACCAGGATCTGATCGGCCAGCACGGTTCGGCCGTCGATCAGCCCCAGCGTCGTGCCGGCGCGTTCGGTCGCCGGTGCAATGGCACTGGATACGGCGGCATCGAGCAGTACGTTCACACCCAGTGCACGGGCGCGTTCGAGCAGCCAGGCACTGAGCATCGGGGGCAGGGCGCGCGCCAGCAGGGCTTGCGAACCTTCCAGGACCGTCACTTCTGCGCCAAGGGTCTTGGCCGACCAGGCCGTTTCAAGACCAAGAAAACCACCCCCCACCACGGCCAGTCGCGTGCCGGGAACGAGTGCCGAACCGAGCGCGGTGGCATCGTCACGCGTGCGCAAGGTATGCACGGTGGGCAGGCTTTCAGGCAGTAGCGACAACTGCCGGGCACGTCCGCCGGTAGCAATCAGGCAGGCGTCGTATTCCAGACTTTGGTCATTGTCCAGTATCACCCGCCGACTGGTCGTGTCCAGCGTATGGGCGAGCGTGCCGGGCAGATGCACGATGTTCAGGCCGGTGTAGAACTGCGCCGGGTGAAGCTGGCCTGCCGGTTCAGCAGACGCAGCGTTCAACGCTTCCTTGGACAGCGGGGGGCGTTCGTAGGGCAGGTGTGTCTCTTCGCCCACCAGCGTGAGCGACCCCGTGAATCCCAGTTCGCGCAGCGTGCGTGCAGCAACAGCCCCGGTCTGGCCGGCGCCCACGATCACGATGGATCGCAGTGCGCTGCCGATAGCTTGCGGCGCGCTCATCTCAGCGCTCCAGTTGTGCAAATACGGCGTCGCCTTCGATACGCACGGGATAGATGCGGATCGGCACGGTGGCGGGTGCGCATTGTGGTTCGCCCGTACGCAGGTCGAATCTCGCCTGGTGCAAGGGGCATTCGACACAGCCGTCTTCGACATAGCCGTCGGCAAGCATGGCATGGCCATGTGTGCACACGCCGTCCGAGAGAAAATATTCGCCATCGCACTTGTAAAGCGCGAGTTGTGCTTCGCCTATGGTGATGGCAATTGCGCTGTCGTCTTCGACGTCCTGCGTGGATGCGATCTGGGTCCAACTCATGATTTTTGCCTTCAAAATAGTCAGTACACTGATTAAGTCTATCAGCGTATTTTGGATTCATCCAGCATTCTGTGACCACATCCGACAGACCTTCGGGAAAACACGGATACCTCCGCTGTAAGCGCCCAAGGCTGGTGCATTGATGCTTTTTGTTGGTGCCGTTCCTGCAGGGGCGACGCACCGGAAATCAGTACTGAAAAAATTGCCGATCCGCGTTTGACCCTATTGACGAACGACACAACTCATCAGCATACTGACTAATATTCGAGACAGAAAAAACCGATGGTTCGATTGGTGCAGCGCAGGATTTTTCAGTACGCCTGCCTGCAAGCGAGCCGTCATTTCGTAGGCCCGTTGGCCTCAGATATAGGGGAAGATGTTATGCAACGTCGTCGTTTCTTGACTCAGGCCGCCGCGGGTGTGGGTTCGGCCATCGCAGTATCTCCGGCTCTTGCACAAAGCAGCACAACCGTGCGCTGGCGTATGTCCACCAGCTGGCCCAAAAGCCTGGACGCCATGTATGGTTCGGCCGAAGAGCTGGCCCGTCGTGTCTCTGCGCTGACCGATGGCAAGTTCGAGATACGGGTGTTTCCCGCCGGCGAGATCGTACCGCCTTCACAGAACATGGACGCTGTCAGCAATGGCACCGTGGAGTGCAATCATGTGCTCAGCACTTTTCACGTGGGCAAGAACACCGCGCTGGCATTCGATACCGGTCTGTCCTTTGGTCTGAACGCACGCCAGCACAACGCCTGGATTCATTACGGCGGAGGCCTGGCAAAACTGCGCGAGCTCTACAAGAAGTACAACATCGTCAATCATGTCTGTGGCAACGTCGGCGTGCAGATGGGCGGGTGGTACCGCCGAGAGATCAAGTCGGTTCAGGATCTCAAGGGCCTGAAAATCCGTATCGGCGGCATTGGAGGCATGGTGCTTTCCAAGCTGGGCGCCATCCCTCAGCAGATTCCCCCGGGCGACATCTATCCTTCACTGGAGAAGGGCACGATCGATGCGGCCGAATGGATTGGTCCCTACGACGACGAAAAGCTCGGCCTGAACAAGGTGGCGCCGTTCTACTACTCGCCGGGCTGGTTCGAGGGTAGTGCGTCGATCACCACGATGGTCAACGCCGACGCCTGGAATGCGCTGCCTGCACTGTTCAAGGCGGCATTCGAATGCGCCTGCTCCGAACAGACCATGAAGATGCTGGCCAAATACGACGCATCGAATCCGGTGGCCATGAAAAAGCTGCTGGCCGGTGGCGCCAAGCTGTCGTTCTTCCCACGCGATGTCATGGACGCAGCCTACAAGGCGTCGCAGGAATTGTGGAAAGAGCTGAGCGCCTCCAATCCGGATTTTGCCGGTCTCTTCCCGCAATGGTCCGAGTTCCAGCGCGATCAGGCCAGCTGGTTCCGGGTGGCCGAAACGCCTTTGGACAACTACACCTTCCAGGCTGTCACCGCGCGTTAAATTCGTGCGTCACCTTCGCGACTTCATCAAACAGGGCCAAGCCATGCATGACGCACACTCTCCACCGAAGCGCACCCGGCCGCAAGGCGTGGGAGCCAGAGTACCTCGCAAGGAGGATGCACGCCATCTGATGGGCAAGGGACATTTCGTCGGAGACATGTCCATGCCGGGGCTGCGCGAAGTGGCCTTCTTGCGCAGCCCGCTGGCGCACGCCCGGATCGCGGGTATCCGTATACCCGATACCCTGGCCGGTCGTGCCTTCACGCGGGAAGACATGGACGTCCTCGATATCCATGCCGACTCCACTTTGCCCAGCTATCAGCGCTCGGCACAGCCTCCGCTTGCCCGGGGCAAGGTGCGTTTTGTCGGTGAACCGCTCGTCATGGCTGTTGCCGCCAGCCGCGCCGAGGCCGAAGATCTGATCGAAGAGGTCGCCGTTGACTACGACGAACTGCCTGTCTATGCCAATGCCCAGAGCGCGCTGGATGCCACCGACAATCTGGTGCACGAACAGTGGCGGGACAATCTTTTCGTCACACTGAACGCCGAGCGCGACTTCGATGTCCAGGACCTGGGGGCATCGGTTGTGGTGCGGCGCCGCGTCGAACTCGCGCGCCAGTGCATGGTGCCGATGGAAGGCAAGGCGGTGCTGGCTTACTGGGATCACCGGGAAGACCAGCTCGTCGTCGTCAGTGCGACACAAGTACCGCACATGATTCGCACCGGCCTTGCGCAGTGCCTGGAGCTGGATCAGGCACAGGTGCGGGTGATCTCCCCCGACGTGGGCGGTGCGTTTGGCTACAAGTGTGTGCTGCAGCAGGAGGAGCTTTGCGTGGCGTGGTTGGCCAAAACCTACAAGCGGCCATTCCGTTATCTCGAAGACCGGCGCGAACACCTGATCGCGGGCGCCAATACGCGTGAACACAGTTACGAACTGACCGCCTATGCCGATGGGCAAGGCCGTTTGCTGGCACTGGATGCCCACATCGTCATCGATGGCGGTGCCTATTCGGTCTGGCCATTCACCATCGGTCTCGAACCCGGGCAGGCGACCGGTAATCTGCCGGGGCCCTACGATTTTCAGCGTTACCGTTGCCTGACGCAGTGCGTGGCCACGAACAAGCCAGGCTTTGTTCCTTACCGTGGCGTGGCTCGCACTGGTGTGTGTTTCGCGATGGAACTGTTGATCGACAGCATTGCCTACGAGGTGGGACGCGAACCCTGGGAGGTTCGCCAGCTGAATCTGGTCAAGCCTGAACAGATGCCCTACGTCAATGTGGCCAACAAACATTTTGACAGTGGCGACTATCCCGCCAGTCTGGCGCGAGCGCTGGAGATGATCGGTGCCGATGCGGTCCGCGACCGGCAGGCTCGCGGCGAGGCAGACGGGCGCCTGATCGGCCTGGGCGTAGCCACCTATACCGAGCAGTCCGCACATGGCACGTCGGTGTTCGCCGCCTGGGGCACACCGGTCATCCCTGGCTACGACCAGGCCACCGTGCGCGTGACACCCGACGGAGGTCTGGAAGTGCGCGTGGGCGTGCATTCACATGGCCAGGGCATGGAAACCACCTTCGCCCAGATCGCCAATGAGATTCTGGGCATCGACATCCAGCGCACCAAGGTCATGCACGGAGACACCGGGCAGACCCCGTTTTCGACTGGTACCTATGCCTCGCGCGCGCTTGTGATGTCCGGCGGCGCAGTCTCCCAGGCCTGTAAACGGCTGGCGCCTCGACTGTTGCACATCGGTGCACATCTGTTGCAGGCCGATCCCGCGCAGGCCGAGTTGCGTGACGGTGCGGTGTGGGCAGAGGGTCGCAGCGTCAGCGTGCGCGACGTCGCCAATGCCTGGTATATCAACCCGCACAAGCTGCCACCCGATACCGATAATGCGGGCCTGGAAACGACCGTGGGCTACAAGCCGCGTGTGGACACAGGCGCGTTCACCTACGCCAGCCATGCAGCGGTCGTAGCCGTCGATCCAGGTACGGGCGCCGTGGAAATCCTGGATTACGTGGTGGTCGAGGATTGTGGAACCATGATCAATCCTATGGTGGTCGAAGGCCAGACCATAGGCGGTATTGCCCAGGGCCTGGGCACGGCCCTGTATGAAGAAACCCCCTACGACGAGAACGGGCAACCGCTTGCCTCCACGTTTGCCGATTACGTGATGCCGGGCGCCACCGAGGTGCCCCACATCCGCATCGACCATTTCGAAACCCCTTCGCCGCACACCGAGTTCGGGGCGAAGGGGATGGGAGAGGGGGGGGCCATCGCGCCGCCCGCCGTGATCTACAACGCGGTCAACGATGTCTTGCGCAGGTTGCATGCACCGCTGGTGTCGCGCACGCCACTCACGCCCAGACGCTTGATGCATGCGCTCGCGCAAGCCGGTGAGCCAGTCGGTGGCGTTCAGCTCCAACAGGCGCAGGAGGTCGCATGAAGGCACCGCGTTTCGAATACAGCCGTGCGCTGCAACTGGACGATGCCTTGAGCGCATTGAACGATGCGCAAGCGACTGCCAAGGTCATGGGCGGCAGCCAGTCGCTGGGGCCTATGCTCAACCTGCGTCTGGCCCGCCCGGAGAAAATCGTCGATGTCTCCAGTCTGCCTGAGCTGCGCAAGGTCGAGCGTCGTGGCGATCGCCTGCGTGTAGGCGCTGCCGTCACCCATGCCGAAATCGAAGATGGCCTGCATTCTTTGTTGCGTGGCCATCCCATGCAGGCCGTTGCCGGTCGCATCGCCTATCGCGCGGTGCGCAATCGCGGCACCCTGGGAGGCAGTCTGGCACACGCCGACCCGGCCGCCGACTGGGTGGTGGTATGCGCGGGGCTGGGTGCGCAACTAGAGATCGCCGGCGCAAGCGGCATCAGGTCCGAAACGGTGCAAGGCTTCATGGCGGGTGCCTACACGACCTCGCTGGCCGATGGCGAGATCATCGTCGCTGTAGACGTGCCGGTCTGCCAGCCGTCTTCACGGTTTGGCTACTACAAGTTCTGCCGCAAGACGGGCGAATTCGCCGAGGCCAGCTGCGTGGCCTGGTTCGATCCGCACAGCCGCACCGCACGCATCGTTCTAGGTGCCATCGATGTGACGCCTCGATCCATGCCCACCCTGGCGCTAGCGTGCGCCACCCAGGGGGCCAAGGCCGCTTCGGTCGATGCAATACGCGAAGCAGTGGCGCTTGCCATACCGGAGAAAGATCCCGTGGATCGCCGGTTGTACGAAACCGCGGTGACGCGCTGTCTGGCCCAGGCGCTGACAGGCCAGGGCGTCACCCATGAACAGGCGTCGCAAGGCGGCGCAAGCGAGGCAAGGTCATGAGTCAGGTGGCAATGAAAGTCAATGGCGAGCACGTGTGTCACGACGTGCCGGCCCGCATGCATCTGGGCGATTATCTGCGCGACGAGGCGCGCTTGACCGGCACCCATCTGGGCTGTGAGCACGGCGTGTGTGGCGCCTGCACCGTGCTGGTCGATGGACTGCCGGTACGCTCGTGCATCACGTTTGCGGTGGCCTGCGAATCCAGGAACGTGACGACCATAGAAGGCTACGACGACGATCCCATCATGCGCCGGTTGCGTGCCGCATTCACCGCACACCATGCGCTGCAATGCGGATTCTGCACCCCGGGCATGCTGGCCACGGCGCGTGACATCGTGCTGCGTCTGCCGCACGCTGACGAGAAAAGAGTGCGTATCGAACTGTCGGGCAACTTGTGCCGATGCACCGGCTACATGGGCATTGTCGCCGCGGTGCGCGCCGTGTTGCAGGATCTGAACGAGCAGCCCGATGAGCGTGTGCAGGCCATGCGCCGGGATATGGCACAAGCCAGCGGCACGACAGACCATGCCGCAAGCGCCGCTGGCGTAGTAACGCCTATGGCCACGTTCACACCCAAGGCCGACGACGAACCTGCGCAAGCGGCTGCGGCACCCGCACGCGAGGCTCAGGCCGCCGGTGGTGCCAAAGGCAAGGGTCAACACATCAGCGGTGAATTCGATGTGCCGTTTCCTGCCGAAGAGGTGTGGGCCTTCATGGTTGACTTGCCGGCCGTCGCCGCCTGCCTGCCAGGTGCCCAGATCATTTCGCAGGAAGGAGAGACCGTCAAGGGACGCATCGGCGTGAAGTTCGGTCCGATGCGTGCGGCCTTCGAGGGCGAGGCCACGCTTGAACGCGACGATGCGCAGCGGGCCGCCATGCTGCGTGGAGCAGGGCGCGATACGGTCAGCCAGTCGCGGGCCCAGGGCGACATCGGGTATCGCCTGCAGGCCGCCGATGGGCGCACCCGGGTGCTCATCGACATGGATTATTCGCTCCAGGGGCCATTGGCCCAGTTCTCCCGTTCGGGTCTGGTGCAGGACTTCGTGCGTCGCATGATCGCCGAGTTCGGTCGCAACGTCGCACAGCGCATGCAGAACCCTCTGGCGCCCGGGGATGTCCAGCCGGTGGCGGCGCTCAACCCTGTCGCGTTGTTCTTCGGCGTGCTCAAGGACCGTTTGATGGGACTGTTCCGACGTAAGCGCTCCTAGCCGCAAGCGCCCGTTTTCCGTTGCCTGATCAGTATCCCTTTTCTGGTGGGAGGCTTCATGTCGCCCTTTTCAAGGTAAGAGAATCACATGCATGTCTTGCTCAAGCTCTCTCGCAGTATCGACGCGCTGAACGTTTTCGTGGGGCGCGTCGTGGCCTGGCTGATCCTGGCCATGGTGCTGATCAGCACCGCGAACGCGTTTTCGCGAAAATTCTTTCATGTCGGATCGAATGCGTGGCTCGAGATCCAGTGGTACATGTTCGGCGCGCTGTTCCTGCTGACCGCCGGCTATTGCCTGCTGCGCAATGATCACGTCCGCGTGGACATCGTGGCCCAACGGTTTTCGGTGCGGGCTCAGATACGCATGGAGATCGCAGGCATTCTGCTGTTTCTGCTCCCCGGCTGCGTCACGATCATGTGGCTGGCCTGGCCGATGTTCTGGGACTCCTACGTCACCGGCGAGATGTCTTCGAACTCGGGTGGCCTGATTCGCTGGCCCGCCAAGCTCATCGTGCCGGTCGGTTTCACCCTGCTCATTGCCGCGGCGCTCTCGCATCTCATCAAGTGTGTGGGCTACCTGCGCGGGATGTGTGGCGATCCCAGGCATCGTGAACCCACTGCCGAGGAAAAAGCGCTGGCCGAGGATCTGGCCCAGCGCCTGAAAGACAGTGGCGTGCCGGCCGATGCGACCGACGCCGTCAAACATCCGTCCTATGCCTCCGACCAGATCAACAAGGTGAACTGAAAATGGAATTCTTCATCGCCAACATGGCGCCGATCATGTTCGCCACCCTGATCGTGCTCTTGCTGACCGGCTTTCCGGTGGCGTTCGCGCTGATGGCCAATGGCATCGTCTTCGGACTGATCGGCATGGAACTCGGCCTGCTCTCGCCAGCCCTGTTCCAGGCCTTGCCCCAGCGCGTGTTCGGGGTGGTGTCCAACGATACCTTGCTTGCCTTGCCGTTTTTCACTTTCATGGGCCTGATCCTGGAGCGGTCAGGTATGGCGGAAGAGTTGCTGGAGACCGTGGGGCAACTGTTCGGATCGGTGCGCGGCGGGCTTGCCGTGGCCGTGGTAGCCGTGGGCGCGGTACTGTCGGCCACCACAGGGGTGGTATCGGCATCCATCATTTCGATGGGACTGATCTCCCTGCCCATCATGATGCGTTATGGCTATGACCGGAAACTGGCAACCGGTGTGATCGCGGCGTCGGGCACGCTGTCGCAGATCATTCCTCCTTCGCTCACGCTCATCATTCTTGCCGACCAGATGGGTCGTTCGGTGGGGGACATCTACCGGGGTGCCATGCTGCCCGGTCTGCTGCTGATCGTGCTGTATCTGATCTACGTGCTGATCCTCACCTGGATGCGTCCCGCGGTGGGGCCGGCCATGCCTGAAAGCGCCAGGGAGTTCGTCGAGAAAAACGGTTCCCGCGGCACCCGCTCGCTGATCGTGCTCATGTTGATCGCTTCGGTCTCGGCTTATCTGCTCACCGCCTATGTGCTCGATCCCGGTGCGCCCGTGGACGAGACGGTCGTGGTCTCCATCGTGTGCTGGGGGGCTGTGGCTTTCCTGCTGGCTTCGATCAACCGCATATTCAACCTGGGCCTGCTCTCCAAGATTACCGAGCGTGTGACGTTCGCACTGATTCCGCCGCTGGCCCTGATCTTCCTGGTGCTCGGCACGATCTTCATCGGCCTGGCCACCCCTACCGAAGGCGGTGCGATGGGCGCTGTGGGGGCGTTGATCATGGCCACGGCAAAGCGCCGCCTGACCTGGGCGCTGCTCAGGCAGGCCATGGATTCCAGCACGCGTCTGACCTGCTTCGCGCTGTTCATCCTGATCGGGTCCACCGTGTTCGGCCTGACTTTCCGGGCGGTCGACGGCGACCTGTGGGTCGAGCATCTGCTGGTGTCGGTGCCGGGTGGCGAAATGGGCTTCCTGCTGTTCGTCATGGCGTTCGTATTCGTGGCCGCCTTCTTCCTGGACTTCTTCGAACTGGCGTTCATCGTGGTGCCGCTGCTTGCGCCGGTGGCAGACAAACTGGGCATCGACCTGATCTGGTTCGGCGTCCTGCTTGCCCTGAATATGCAGACCTCGTTCATGCACCCGCCTTTCGGACTGGCGTTGTTCTATTTGCGCTCGGTCGCGCCTAGAGAGGACTATCGCGATCGTGTGAACGGTCAGATCATCTCGAAGGTGACCACGGGGCAGATCTACAAAGGCTCCATTCCCTTCATTGGCATCCAGTTGATCATGGTGATGATCGTGCTGTTCTTTCCGGGCCTGGTCATGCACTACAAAGGCAGTGCGCAGGAGGTGGATGCTTCGACGATTCGCATCGAAATGCAAGGTGGATTCGACACGGGCTATGGCGGAATGTCGTCCGGAAATCCTTTCGGAAATTAGCGTCGGGCAGGCCGATACGGCTTGCCTAATCAATCGATATTAGTCAGTATACTGATCAATATCAAAAAAATTACTGGCCTCTACAGGTACTTGTGACATGCGAAAAATAGCTTTTGAAGAACACTACACCGCGCCTGGTTTTCAGGAGTATTCCAAGGTGTTTGCCCAACACATCGACGCCGAGTCGCTGGCCGAACTGGGTCGAAGACTGACCGATTTCGACGGCGAGCGCTTGCAGGACATGGATGAAAACGGCATCGACTACGTCATCCTTTCGCAAACCGGACCAGGGGTGCAAGCCGAACTGGACCCCGCCGTGGCCTTGCGCCGTTCGCGTGAAAACAACGACTTCCTGGCTGAACGTGTGGCGCGCAATAGCAAGCGCTTTGGCGGCTTTGCCGTGTTGCCGATGCACGATCCGCGTACCGCTGCCGACGAACTGGAGCGCGTGGTGCGTGACTACGGGTTCAAGGGCGCGCTGATCAACGGACACACGAATGGCGTGTATTACGACGGCCACGAATACGACATTTTCTGGGAGCGCGTGCAGGCACTGGACGTGCCTATCTATCTGCATCCCTCCGACGCTTTTGTGATGCCGCATGTCTACACAGGTCATCCTGAAATCGAGCGCGCCACCTGGGGGTGGGGCGTGGAGACTGCCACGCATGCACTGCGACTGCTTTTCGGTGGCGTGTTCGATCGTTATCCCGGTGTGACCGTGATCCTGGGGCACATGGGCGAGGGTCTGCCATTTCAGCGCTGGCGTTTCGACAGCCGCTTTGCTGTCTATCCGCATGGCGTGGTGCTCGAGCGTGCGCCCTCGGCTTATCTGGGCACGAACATCGTCATCACGACCTCCGGGGTGTGCTCGCACCCGACACTGGTGGGCGCCATTGCCGAGATGGGGGCGCAGGCCGTGATGTTCTCGGTGGATTATCCCTACGAGTCCAGCGCGATTGCGGCGCAATTCATCGACACCGCGCCGCTGGACGAGGCCACCCGCGCCCTCGTCTGCCACGGTAATGCCGAACGTCTGTTCAAGCTTTGATCTATCAACAGGAGGATATAGACATGACCAAGACCTACCGTATCGGCCAGATCGTGCCGAGCTCGAACACCACGATGGAAACGGAGATCCCCGCCATGTTGGCAGCCCGTCAGCTCATCCTGCCCGAGCGTTTCACGTTTCACTCCAGCCGCATGCGCATGAAGACCGTGAAAAAGGAGGAGCTTGCGGCCATGGATGCCGAGTCTGATCGTTGCGCGCTTGAACTCTCCGATGCCCGGGTCGATGTACTGGGTTATGCCTGCCTGGTCGCCATCATGTCGATGGGACATGGCTATCACCGCCAGTCCGAAACACGCCTGCATGGTCGTACCGTCGAAAACGGCGCACCGGCTCCGGTGGTCACCAGCGCGGGTGCGCTGGTCCAGGCATTGGAGCTCATGGGTGCCAGGCGCATTGCCGTCGTCGCGCCCTACATGAAGCCTTTGACCGAACTGGTCGTGGACTACATTCGCAATGAAGGTTTCCAGGTCGTGGATACGCGCGCACTGGAGATCAGCGTTAACCTGGCCGTTGGCCGCCACGATCCCACGCGTCTGCCGGACATCGTGCGCGGCATGGACACAGGCGATGCCGATGTCATCGTGCTGTCGGCGTGCGTGCAGATGCCTTCATTGCCTGCTGTCGCCTATGTCGAAGCCATGACGGGCAAGCCTGTCATCACCGCCGCCATCGCCACCACCTATGCCATGCTCAAGGCGCTGGAACTGCCACGCGTCGTGCCGGGTGCCGGAGCGCTGCTTTCAGGAGCCTATTGATGACTGCAAACGCGCAAGCCCGAACGGCCAGCGGAACGTTTCTTCATGGCGGCCATGTGCACGCCAACGGCATACGCCAGCACTATCTGCGTTATGGCGCGCAGAAGCAGGCCGCGCCTGTGATTCTTATTCCCGGCATCACCAGTCCCGCCATCACCTGGGGCTTCGTGGCCGAGCAGCTAGGCCGCCATCTTGATGTCTATGTGCTGGACGTTCGGGGACGTGGCCTGTCGCAGGCCGGCGACACGCTGGACTATTCGCTCGATGCCCAGGCCGCCGATGTAGTCGCTTTTGCGCAAGCCCTGGGTCTGGCGGGTGCGTCGTTGATCGGTCATTCGATGGGCGGGCGTATTGCCGTGCGCGCGCTGCGTCTGGCACCAGATCTTTTTTCGCGTGCTGTCCTAGTCGACCCGCCTGTCTCTGGTCCACAAAGACGGCCTTATCCGGCCAACCTGCCCTGGTACATCGACTCGATGGCGCTGGCTCGCCAGGGCACCGATGCGCAGGGCATGCTGGCTTTTTGCCCGACATGGACCGAAGCACAGCGCCAGTTGCGCGCCGAGTGGCTGCACACCTGCGACGAACGCGCCATCCGGACCAGTTTCGAGGGCTTTCATACCGACGATATGCATGCCGATCTGCCTCACGTGTCGGTGCCGCTGCATCTGGTGACCGCCGAGCGCGGCGATGTCGTGCGCGATGAGGATGTGGCCGAACTGCAATCGCTGGCGCCAGGCATGACGCATTACCGCGTGCCGGATGCCGGACACATGATTCCCTGGGACAACGAGGCCGGGTTCTACGCCGCATTCGGAACCTTCCTGGGCCCCGATCTGACCGATCTCCAACTCACTTGAGGTGACCCCATGCCCGTAAGCGACTACGCCATGATAGAAGCCTGGAAAGAAGTGCTCACGCTGTCCCAGTTGAAGGCTGGGCAGACGGTGACGATTCTGACCGGCGCTACCACGCATCCTCAAAGTCTTTCCACGGCGCTGATCGCGGTTCAATCCCTGGGCGCGATCGGCAATCGTCTGGATCTTCCTCCCGTCAACGGCGAGAAGGCGCTCAGCCGCGATACGCTCGCCTATCTCGGAACCACGCCCCTCACGGGCAACAAGGCCGCCATCGCGGCCCTGAAGGCCAGTGATCTCGTGCTGGATCTGATGACACTGCTGTTCTCACCCGAGCAGCATGAAATTTTAGCCGGCGGCACCAAGATCCTTCTTGCTGTCGAACCTCCCGAGGTGCTCGTGCGCATGGTGCCCACCGCCTCCGACCGTGCCCGTGTGCGCGCGGCATCGGCACGTATCGAGGCGGCGCGCACGATGCATGTGACATCGCCCGGCGGTACCGACGTGCGCTTCGCACTGGGCGAGTTTCCCGCAATCAGCGAGTATGGATATGTCGATGAACCGGGCCGGTGGGACCACTGGCCCAGCGGTTTTACATTGACCTGGCCGAACGAAGGCAGCGCCGAGGGCGTGATCGTCATCGATCGCGGCGACATTCTCCTGCCGCAAAAATCCTATGTCAGCGATCCTATACGCGTGACCGTGCATGCAGGTTATGCGACCCGTATAGAAGGAGGAATGGATGCCGAACTTCTGAGCGAATACATGGCCTCGTTCAACGATCCGGAAGGTTATGCCATCTCCCATATCGGCTGGGGCCTGCAGCCGCGCGCTCATTGGAGCACCTTGGCGCTCTACGACCGCGAGGCCACCATCGGTATGGATGCCAGGGCATTCGAGGGCAATTTCCTGTTTTCCCTGGGACCCAACAACGAGGCGGGCGGCTCGCGCACGACCGCCTGCCATATCGACATCCCATTGCGCCGCTGCACCGTGCAGCTGGACGACGAGGTCATGGTTCAGGACGGCAAGGTCCTGTTCCCGCCGCAATCCGGAGCACAGTCATGACCCGCCAGGCCGACACCGAGGTCTACCAACGCCAGAGTTTTGGCACCCGCATGGACGCCAAGCCTCCCTATGGATTGCTGATCGTCGATTTCGTGAACGGATTCGCCGATCCGGCCGTCTTTGGCGGGGGCAACATCCGCGCCGCCATCGACCAGACGGTGCGGCTGCTGGCCGCAGCGCGCGAGCGTGGTTGGCCGATTGCCCACACCCGGATCGTGTTTGCCGACGACAACGCCGATGCGAACGTGTTCACATTGAAAGTGCCGGGCATGCTCGGTCTGAAGGAAGACGCCGCCAACAGCGCCATCGTGCCGGAACTCGCACCGCGTGCGGGCGAACTGGTCGTGCGTAAGACCGTGCCCTCGGCCTTCTTCGCAACCGGGCTGGCGCCCTGGCTGTCACTGCACGGCGTGCACACCTTGCTGGTGGCGGGCGCGGTCACCAGTGGTTGCGTACGTGCCAGCGTGGTCGACGCCATGCAGTATGGTTTTCGGCCACTGGTGGTGCGCGACTGCGTAGGCGACCGGGCCTTGGCGCCGCACGACGCCAATCTGTTCGACATGGAGCAAAAGTATGCGAGCGTCATGCTGCGTGACGAAGCGCTCGCCGCCTGCAAAGGCTAGCGGCAAGGCGGTATAGTGGCAACCCACCGGATGCGCGCCCTGCCTCCGGGTGAGGAGACCGCCATGCACCGTTTCACCCCCAGCCGCCGTCATGCCTTGCGGCTCACTGCCGCAGCCCTGGCCGCTACGCTGGCTGCGTTCGCCCTGCGTCCTGCGTGGTCGGCTGATGCAAGCCCGGCCTGGCCGGTCCGCCCATTGACCTTGATCGTGCCTTTCGGCCCCGGCTCCACGCCCGACCAGGTGGCACGTATCGTGAGCGAGCGGGTGGGCGCCAGTCTCGGCCAGACCATCGTGGTGGAGAACAAGGCAGGAGCGAGCGGCAATATCGGCACGGCGGCCATTGCACGCGCCGCTGCCGATGGCTACACGTTCGGGGTGAGCATCACCGGCCCGATGGTCAACAACACCTTGTTGTTCGACAATCTGCCCTACGACCCGGCGCGTGATCTGGCTGCATTGACGCTGGCGGTCCACCAGCCCAACGTGATTGTCGTACCCGCGCAGGCGGGCATCGACACCATCGATCAACTGCTGGCCGCCATCAAGGCGCGCGACGACACCTACAACTTTCCTTCGACGGGCATCGGCACGGTCAGTCAGCTCTCGGTGGAGATGCTGCTCAAGCGTATCGGTGCCAAGGCCGTACATGTGCCGTATCCGTCCTCGCCCGCAGCGCTCTCGTCCCTGCTTGCCGGAGATACGCAGTTCGCTGCCTTGCCGCCCGCGGCAGTCGTGGGCATGGTGCGTGACGGCAGGCTCAGGGCGCTGGCCGTCACCTCGGCGAAGCGGTCGTCGCTTCTCCCCGATCTGCCTACTCTGGCAGAGGCGGGCGTGCCGGGTATCGAGGGCTCGGGTTGGATCGGCTTTGTGATCGGGTCCAGGGTGGACCCCGCCATTCAGCGCCGTCTCTCCGATGCCTTGCGTGAGGCGATTGCAGATCCTGCCGTGCAGCAACGACTGAAGGCGCAGTACATGGAGCCCGTCGGCGACTCTCCCGAACAGTTCCGTACCTACATGAAAGAGGAACTGGCACGCTGGGCGCCATTGATCGAGCAACTTGGATTGAAGGCGTCGAACTGAGCCGCATGCGCGCCGGCCTCAGGGCAGGCTGGCGTGCGTGGCAGTGAAACGGTGGCCGGGCACCGGTGGCCCCAGAAGAAATCCCTGTAGCGCGTCGCAGCCCAGCTTGATCAGCAGATTCTTCTGAGCTTCGGTCTCCACGCCCTCGGCGACCACATGCATGCCCAGCTTGCGCGCCATCGCGACAATGGCGGTCACAATGGTGGCTTCGGGATTGCGGGCGTCGAGCTGCTCGACGAATCCACGGTCGATCTTCAGTTCATTGGCCTGCAGACGCGAGAGGTACAACAGGCTCGAATGCCCGGTTCCGAAGTCGTCGATCGAGATGGACACGCCCAGAGCCGACAACCGGCTAAGCACATTCAGGCTGGCCTTCACGTCATGCATGGCAGTCGATTCGGTGATTTCCACCGTCAGGCACCTGGCCGGCAGACTGTTGGCCACGAGGGCGTGCTCGACCATTTCGATCAGATCTTCATGCATGAACTGCAGGGTCGACAGGTTGACCGCAATCGTCCAGTCGTCAAACCCCATGTCTATCCACTTGCGCATTTGCCCGCAGGCCTCGGTGATCACCCAATGGCCGATCTGGACGATCAGTCCGGTCTTCTCTGCCAGCGGTATGAAACGATCCGGCGGCATCAGTCCCAGACGCGGATGCTGCCAGCGTATCAATGCCTCGGCACCGATCACCGGTCCATCGGGTGCGCAGAATTTCGGCTGGTAATGCAGGACCAGTTCTTTGCGTTCGAGTGCGAGACGCAGGTCCTGGCTCAGGCCTACGGGATCGCGCTCGGTCTCCAGCAACTTCAGCTCAAAGAGAGTGAACGCTCCACGATTCTGGAACTTGGTGCGGCGCATGGCTGTCTGCGCCGTGGTGATCAGGCTGTAGACGTCATCGCCATCACGCGGGTACATCGACACGCCCAGGCTGGCCGAGATCAGTATCTGCCGGCTTTCGAGCTGCATCGGCAGGCGGACCATCGCCAGCAGGCGCCGGCATACCTGCGCGGCGTCGCCGGTCTCGCCGATGGCGGCGATGACGATGAATCCATCGCCGCCCAGGCGCGCCATGCAGTCGTCGGCGCGCAAGCCCTTGCGCAGGCGCGAGGCAAGCGTGGAGAGCAAGGCATCGCCAGTGTGATGGCCGTAATCGTCGTTGATGGACTTGAAGTCATCGATGTCGATGAAAATGACGGCAAATGCCGTTTGCGCGCGCTGGGCGTTGGCAATGGCCAGATTCAGTTGTTCGGTAAGCCGGACCCGATTGGGCAGATCGGTCAGAGGATCGCGCAGCGCATACTGGGCAAGCGTGGACTGAGCCTGTGCAAGCGATGCCGAGAGCACCTGTGCCTGGTGCCTGGCCTGGCGCGTACGCAGCGTGCTCCACGTGGCCAGGCAAACGAGTGCGCCAGCCACCAGCAAAAACAGCACGAGAAGGGCAGGGCTCAAAGAAAACATCCAGGAAAAAAGGAAGGCGCGCGCGCGACGCCTGCGCGTCTACTGTATTAGATTAAAGAGGTGTGGTGTCGAAAATTCCCAATATTTCGTTGTGTGTCATGGGTTTAGTCGCGGCAGTGAAAAAAAGTGGAAGGATGCGATGCGCTTTCGAGACATTCCATCACCATCGCAAACCTCCCCATCCTGTGGTAATTTCCTGTGTAAGAAAATAAATTCATACACAAGAATATTCATAGGTGGAGGTGCATATGGATTTCCGGTTCAGCGACGAACAGCAGGCCATGCGAGAGGCCATTCTGAAGACATGCAGCCGTTTCGACGATGACTACTGGCTGGCCCGCGATCAGGACGGTGCATTTCCCCACGACCTTCATCAGGCGTTAGCCAGCGCCGGGTGGCTGGGCATTGCGATGGATCCCGAGTTCGGCGGCTCAGGCCTGGGCATGACCGAGGCGGCGCTCATGATGCAGACCATCAGCGGCACCGGGGCAGGGCTGTCCGGTGCGTCGGCGGTGCACATGAACATCTTCGGCTTGAACCCCGTGCAGGTATTCGGCACGCAGGAGCAGAAACAGCGTTTTCTGCCCCCGCTCATCGAGGGGCGGGAAAAGGCGTGCTTTGCGGTCACCGAGCCCGATGCCGGCCTGGACACCACCCGTCTGACGACACGCGCCGTGCGTACCGGCGATCACTATGTCGTCACGGGGCGCAAGATCTGGATTTCCACGGCCCAGGTGGCCGATCGCATGCTGCTCATCGCACGCACGACGCCGCTGGCTGAAGTGTCCAAGCCGACCGAAGGCCTGAGTCTTTTCTATACCGCACTGGATCGTAGCAAGGTCGACGTTCAGGAAATCGAGAAAATGGGCCGCAAGCCGGTCGATTCCAACATGCTGTTCATCGACGGTCTGGAAGTGCCCGTGGCCGACCGCATCGGAGAAGAAGGCAAAGGTTTTTCCTATCTGCTGCATGGCCTCAATCCGGAACGTATCCTGATTGCGGCCGAGGCCGTGGGGCTGGGACAGGCCGCGCTCAGGCGCGCCACCCAGTACGCTCGCGAGCGGGTTGTTTTCGGGCGACCGATCGGCATGAACCAGGGCATTCAGCATCCGCTCGCACAGGCGTGGATGCAGCTCGAAGCGGCCAACCTGATGGTGTTCAAGGCGGCCTCGCTTTACGACGCCGGCGAGAGTTGCGGGGCCGAGGCCAACGCTGCCAAGTACCTGGCGGCCGAAGCCTGCAACCAGGCATGCCAGAGCGCCATTGCCACCCTGGGAGGCATGGGCTATGCCAAGGAGTATCATGTTGAACGGTATATGCGTGAATCATGGATTCCCCGCCTGGCGCCCGTGAGCCCGCAACTGATCATGTGTTATATCGCGGAAAAAGTACTGGGCTTGCCCAAGTCTTATTGACATGGAAGTTAAACTCGTCGCTCGAACGCTGGACGTCTTCGAGATATTTGCCCGCCTGGGGCGTCCACTTTCGCTGACCGAGCTCGCACGCGAACTCGACGCCGCGCCATCGAGCACCCTGGCCTTGTTGCGCACGCTCATGTCGCGCGGTTATCTCTACGAGCCCAGCCGGCGCGGCGCCTACTATCCCACCAAGAAAATGCACGTGGCATCGGCGCGCATCGACGCAGCCGACCCGGTACTGGATTGTTTTCGTCCGCATCTGGGCGCCTTGCGCGACGCCTGCCGCGAGACGGTCGTGCTGGGTCAGAGGCTGGCCGAGCGCGTGCTCTATCTCGATGTGCTGCCTTCCAATCAAGCCATTCGATACATTGCCGAGCCTGGCGACACCCGCGACCTCTACAGGAATTCGATCGGGCGTGCGCTCTACGCAGCGCTCCCGGAGGCCCGGCAGCTCGAACTGAACCCGGACCCTGACGTGCGCGAGCAGTCGCGTCTGACGCGACAAAGAGGGTGGGGCGAAAATATCGGCGAAAGTGTGCCCGACCTCGCCGCGCTGGCCATATCGATTCAGGCCGCCGGCGGCATGTACGGGGTGTCCATTGCCGGACCGATAGGCCGCATGCAGGACAACTGGCCGGCTCATGTGCAGGCGCTCCTGCAGGCTCGCTCGGCTTTGCAACAGGCGTTTGCTTTACTATAGGTCTCGATTGTCTGGGGATCCTTGCCATGTTTGTACACACCAGATTTGTCGGTCTGGTGGGTCTGTTCGCGTCGCTGCCAGCCACAGCCCAGTCCGAGCAGACGCCATCGCTTGACCCTGTCATCGTCACAGGGACCCGCGCAGGCGTCGCGAGTTTCAATGTTCCCATGTCGGTTGACAGTGTGTCTGTCCAGCAGATATCGGACGGTCAACTAGGCATCAATGCCTCGGAAGCGCTGTCGCGCGTGCCGGGGCTGGTTATCCAGAATCGTCAGAACTATGCCCAGGATCTGCAGATTTCTTCCCGGGGTTTTGGCGCGCGCTCGGCCTTTGGCGTGCGCGGCATCAAACTCATCGCCGACGGCATTCCTGCCAGCACGCCAGATGGCCAGGGGCAGGCGGCTTCGTTCAATCTGGATGTGGCTGACCGCTTCGAGGTGTTGCGCGGACCTATGGCGACTGTCTATGGCAGCAATGCCGGTGGCGTCATCCAGATGTTCACCCGTGACGGGCAGGGCAGACCCAGCGTCACGGCCGAGGTGCTGGGGGGCAGCGATGGCATGCGCAAATATCGGCTGGGCACAGAAGGCGAAGTGGACGGCGTGGGCTTTGTGCTGGATGCATCGCGCTTTGACACCGATGGCTACCGCGATCACAGTGCGGCCCGCCGCGATCAGACCTTCGCCAAGATCACGACCGCACCGGATGACCACAGTACCTTGTCCGTCGTCTATAACGGCCTGCGCCAGAAGAATACGCAGGATCCTCTGGGTGTCTCGTGGGAAAGCTGGCAGGACGATCCCAGGGCCGTCTCCGATGCGGCGCGCACTTTCAACACCCGCAAGAGCATCAACAATCAGCAGGCAGGCATCAACTATGAACGCCAGTTCGGCCTGACGACCCTGCAGGCCAACGTCTACGGGGGGCGGCGCGACGTGCGCCAGTACCTCGCCATTCCACAGGCCGTGCAGCGGCGCGATGCGACACACGCGGGCGGCGTCATCGATTTTTCACGCACGTTTTATGGCGGCGGCCTGCGCGTGCTGCGCCCGGTCGCGCGTGCGCCGGGCGATCTCGAAGTCATCGCCGGCCTGGACTTCGACCGCAGCCGCGACGACCGCCGCGGCTACGAGAACTTCGTGGGCGATACCCTGGGCGTGCGCGGACGCGAGCGA
>JAEYZR010000124.1 GCA_023427945.1 Pseudomonadota bacterium
GGTCAAGGCCGACCCCATCGTCTACGAAGCCTTCCTGCCGGTCAGCGCCGCAGGCATCTTCCAGTCCAATCTGGGCGGTTCCGAGCAGCGCAGCTACACGGCCAACGCAGCCAGATCCCGTTTCGAGAGTGATCTGGGCGCCAGTGTCCTGGACGAGATTGCTTTGTATGAGGCCACTCAAAAGCGCTCGATCCAGGCCGTTGCCAACGTGTTCCCAGGCGTGGCCGCCTGACGAAGCCTGGCGCTCGCACCGGCGAGCGCCATTTTTTCAGCGGATCAGGAAACCCGCGCCCACCGGGTCATTGCGATCGATGACCCAGCGTGCCGTACCCAGGATGCTCGCCGTGCCTTTCACGGTGGGGCGCACGGCGCGGGTACCGTTCAGATCGACTTCACCCAGCAGGCAACCCTCGAACGTGCCGCTGCCCAGCAGGCCTTCGGAGCGGATGGGCTGGTTCAGGCCCATCTTGCCGCGTGCTTCGAACATGGCCATCATGGCGCTCGTTCCGGTGCCGCCAGGCGAACGGTCCAGTTGGCCGGCGCTGAACACATGCACGTTCTTGTAGAAGGCGCCTTCGATCGTGGCGGGGTGCCAGAACGTGATGAAGTTCAGGTTGTTGATGTGCGCCTGGCTCGGGTGCTGGATCTTGTATTTCGCATTGATCTGGTCGCGCACCAGCAGGCCCAGTCGCGAGAGTTCGCTGCCATTGTCCGGCGAGATGCGCAGGGCGCAGTTGGTCAGATCGACGATGCCGAAGTAGTTGCCGCCCCAGACGATGTCGGCCTTCAGGTCGCCATAGCCCGGAATGTTCACGTCGATGTCCTGTGCTTCCACGTAGGCCGGCACGTTTTCAAAGCGCGTCCACAACACGTCGTCGCCTTCCGAGGCGACTTCGGACACTACCAGTCCCGCAGTGGTTTCGAAGCGGATGGTGGTCATGCCGTTCTCGCCACGCGGCACCAGGCCCAGGGCGACCATTGCCATGCTCACGGCAATCGTGCCGTGGCCACACATGTGCGAGTACTCAGTGCCGTCGATGTAGATCAGACCAGCGTCGAATTCGGGGCTGGACGGCGGCGTGAGGAACACGCCGAACATGTCGCTGTGGCCACGCGGCTCACGCATCAGTGCCTTGCGCAGCCAGTCGTAGTTGGCTTCCAGGAAAGCCCTTTTTTCGAGAATCGAAGAGCCGGCCGGGTAGGGAATGCCGCTGTGGATGATGCAAAGGGGCTCGCCCTCGGTATGGGTATAGATGACGTCGAACGCGTCTTGCTTGCGCATGACTGGTACTCCTGGCTGAAAATGGATGGGAGAGGGGGTGGGTTATTCGCGCTCGGACAGCATGTCCAGCCCGATGGTCAAATCCAGAACGACGATGGCGATGACGGCGGCGATGATGGTGGCGCCGGAGACAGCCGCGATGGTCGGGTCTATCGTGTACTGCACATAATTGAAGAGCTGCACCGGGATCGTATTCATCTCGGCCGTGGTGTTGAAGATGGACAGTTCAACGTTGATGAACGAGGAGATGAACGCGAAGATCGATCCCGCCACGATGCCCGGACGGATCTGCGGCAGCGTGACCAGAAAGAACGTGGTCCAGGGGCGTGCGCCCAGATCGGATGACGCTTCTTCCAGTGCGCGCTGTTCGGGGGTGAGCAGGGCAAATGCCGAGCGCAGCACGAACGGGGCGACGATGACGGTGTGGCCTACCAGCAAGGCCAGGAAGCTGCGCGTCAGGCCGAAATAGGCACCAAATTGCAGCAGGGCCGCGCCCAGCACGATGTGCGGCAGCACCAGTGGCGACATCAGAACGGCAGACACGGTGGCCTTGCCGGGAAACGAAAACCGGGCGAGCGCCAGCGCAGCCGGCACCGTCATCACCACCGCCAGGATGGTGGCCGCGCCCGCCAGCAGCGTGCTGGTGGCAAACGAAGACATGTAGCTGGCGTCGGCCATCATCTTGCGATACCAGTCCAGTGTCATACCCTCGGGCGGGAACGCCAGGAACGGCGTCGTGGTGAGCGAGGCGCCCAGGATCACCACCAGCGGCAGCACCAGGTACGCAAGCAGTGTCCAGGACACGATGCGAATCAGCATGTGGGCGATCATGTTGTGCTTCCTTTCAGGGTGCCGACCCGTGCAGCAAGCGCCACCATCACCAGTGTGAACACCAGCAGCACCACGCTGAGCGCACCGCCATAATGAAAATCGAAGACCGAGCTGTACTGCTGGAAGATCAGCATCGACAGCACGGATATGCGGCCGCCCGACAGCAGTGCCGGCGTGACGTAGGCGCTCACGGCAAGCGTGAATACCATGATGGCGCCGGACATGACACCGGGCATGGTCAAGGGCAGCGTGACATTGAAGAACGTGGCAGCAGGACGGGCGCCCAGATCGGCGGAAGCCTGTTCCAGCGTGGTGTCCACCCGGGCCAGGGCATTGCCCACGGCCAGCACGACAAAGGGCAGCAATACGTACACCATGCCGATCAGAATGCCCATCTCGGTGCCCAGGAACCGGACGGGCCGATCGACCAGGCCCAGCCCCATCAGACCGTCATTGACCAGGCCGTTGCGACCGAGCATGACCATCCAGCCGAACGACCGCACGATGTTGCTGGTGAACAGGGGCACGACCAGCATGATCACGCAGATGCGCCGCCAGGTGCGCCAGCGTACGACGCGAACCAGGTACCAGGCCAGCGGATAACCCAGCAGCACGCACAGGATGGTGGTGTAGAAACCGATCCGGAACGTCACCAGGATCACGTCCCAGTGATAACGGTCGGCGAGTACGCGAAGATAGTGATCCAGCGTCAGGCCAGCGCCGCCTTCCGAGGGGCTCAGGCTGGCGATCACGACCGTGGCCAGTGGCGCCAGAAAGAACGCTGCGAAAAACACCAGCGGCACGACCAGCAGTAGAAACGGAGCAGGCAGGCGGGACATCATGCCGCGACGCCGATCAGGTGCATGGCGTCTGCGCGCCAGGAAAGAGGCACGGTGCTGCCCACCGTGAGCGTGGCATCGGGCAGGCCAGGAATGCGCGCCTGCAATTTCAGGTTGCCCGCCAGGGTGTGTACGACAGTGTGGCTGCCCACACTGACCAGGTCGGTGACCACTGCCGTCAGGCTCAAGTCGTCGCCGCCCTGGCTACCGATGTGAATGTCCTCGGGGCGCAGCACAGCCAGGCCTTCAGGGGTGGCTGGCACGTCCACGTGGCCGCGCAGCACCAGGTCGGTATCGCTCAGCCTGACCTTTGCGTCGCTGTCGCAGGTCCAGCGCAGCATGTTGGCTTCACCGATGAATTCCGCGACGAACTGTGAAGCCGGGCGTCGGTAGATTTCGGCACCGCTGCCGACTTGCTCGACGTGCCCGCCATGCATGACCACGATACGATCGGCCAGCGTCATGGCTTCTTCCTGGTCGTGCGTGACGAACAGGAAGGCGATGCCGAGCTTTTGCTGCAAGTGCTTCAGCTCAAGCTGCACGTGCTTGCGCAGCTTCAGATCCAGGGCCGAAAGCGGTTCATCGAGCAGGAGCAGTTTGGGGCGGTTGACGATGGCGCGAGCCAAGGCCACACGCTGTTGCTGCCCGCCCGACAGTTCACGTGGAAACCGGTCAGCAAAGGCATCCAGGCCTACCATCCCGAGGGCTTCGCGCGCCCGGCTCAAGGCCTCCCGTTTGGCGACGCCACCACGGCGCGGACCGTACATCACGTTATCGCGCACCGACAGGTGGGGAAACAGGGCGTAGTTCTGAAACACCGTATTCAAGGGACGGCGGTAGGGCGGCTGCTGGCTGACATCCTGGCCCTCGATGAGGATGCGACCGCTGGTGGGGGTCAGAAAGCCGGCAATGGTGCGCAACAGAGTCGTCATGCCACAACCACTGGGGCCGCCCCCGCGCATAAATAAGCCCCGCACGGCCCA
>JAEYZR010000151.1 GCA_023427945.1 Pseudomonadota bacterium
ACCCGTGCACGTTCACGCCTGACGCTGATCACGCCGTCCGACGCGGCCTGCCGCAGCCCGTTCGTCACCAGCATGAAGCTCACCGCGACGCGCGCACGCGCCAACGCTGCCGTGCAATCGAACCAACAACGCGCCGCCACCGACGAAGCCCGCCGTCAGCTGGCCCAGCGCCCCAGTCCTGCCCGCACACCCATGACGGGTGCCCAGCGCTCCGGGGCCGGCTCCGCAAGACCACCCCAGGCGCCTGCACGAGCACCGCAGACGGGCTCGCCCGCCCCCCAAGCCATATCCACGTCCGGCCGGGTCGACCTTCGTGTGGCCTATGCCGACAAAGACATCGTCAAAAGCATGGGCGCCCAGTGGGATCCCGTGCGCAAGACCTGGTTCGTCAGGGCCGGAATGGACCCTGCGCCATTTGCCGCATGGTTCGCCCAACCCTGAGTGCGCGTTACAAAAATCACCACATCCCAAGGGTAAACACGCACAGGCGTGACGCAGGGCCAGCGTTAGGATTCAGCCACAACGACAATCCGCCTGACACGCGCCCCTAGCTGTTTGAAGCCCCATCTATGCCCGACCGCCCGCAAGACGAGCCGATTGAACCGATTCTGCCCGATGAACCAGATCCTCCGGTCACGACGCCGCTGCTCCTGGAAGACTGGATTGCTGTCACGGTGCTGGCCCTGCTGGCACTGATCACGCTGGCCAACGTGCTGGTGCGCTATCTGAGTGACCAATCCTTCGCCTTCACCGAAGAGATCTCGATTTTCCTGCTGGTGGTACTGACGCTGGTCGCTGGCGCCACGGCGTTCGTGCGCAATTTTCATATCCGCATCGAAATCTTCGCCGATAACGGCAGTGCTACCCGGCAGAAATTCTGCCGGGTGTTCGCAAACCTGGCCACCTGCACGTTCTTCATCCTGCTGACCGTAGTGAGCATCCGTCTGGTTCTGGACGAGTTCCGCTTCGAAGAAACCTCGCCCGCGATGGGCGTGCCCACCTGGTGGTACACCATCTGGTTGCCCATATTCTCGGCCATGATTGCCCTGCGTACCGCCGGCATGACGATCCGCGCCTGGCGGGGTCAACCATGATCACGGCACTGCTGTTCATCATGTTCATCGCACTCATGGTGCTGGGCGTGCCCGTGGCGATCGCCCTCGGCTGGGCCGGCACGGTGGCCATCGTGGCCACCAACCTGGACGTGCAGTGGTTCGGCCTGCTGGCCGTCCCCCAGAACTTTTATGCCGGGCTGGCCAAGTACCCCTTGCTGGCCATTCCGATGTTCGTGCTCGTCGGCTCGATCTTCGATCGCTCGGGCGTGGCCCGGCGTCTGGTGAACTTCGCCATCTCCATCGTGGGGCGTGGGCCGGGCATGCTGCCCCTGGTCTCCATTGCCGTGGCCATGTTCCTGGGGGGAATTTCCGGCTCGGGCCCGGCCTGCGCAGCCGCCGTCGGGGCCGTCATGATCTCGGCCATGTCGCGCGCAGGCTATCCCCGCCCGTTCTCGGCCTCGGTGGTAGCGGCCGGTGCGGCAACCGACATCCTGATCCCGCCCTCGATCGCATTCATCATCTATTCTGTCCTGGTGCCGGGTGCCTCTGTTCCCGCGCTTTTTGCTGCAGGCATGATCCCGGGCATCCTGGCGGGCATCGCCCTGATCATCCCCGCTGTCTGGCTCTCGCGTCGCCACAACATGGGCGCGCTGGAGCGCCATCTGGATCGCCCTCCATTCTGGAAGAGCCTGCGCGAGGCACTGTGGGGGCTGGCCGCCCCGGTGCTCATCCTGGGCGGCATGCGGCTGGGCTGGTTCACGCCCACCGAAGCCGCGGTGGTGGCCGTGTTCTACGGGCTGTTCGTGGGCATGGTGGTCCACCGGACCATCACGGTTCGCGACCTGTTTCCGATGCTGCGCGAAGCCGCTGAACTGTCCGCCGTGATCATGCTGGTGGTGAGCCTGGCGGGGATCTTCGCCTGGGCGCTGTCGACCATGAGCGTCATCGATCCCATCACGCACGCCATCGTCAACTCGGGTCTGGGTGAATACGGCGTGCTGGCCCTGCTGATCCTGCTGCTCATGACGGTCGGCATGTTCCTGGACGGCATCTCGATCTTCCTGATCTTCGTCCCCTTGCTGATGCCCATCGCCAATGCCTACGGATGGGACCCGGTATGGTTTGGCGTGCTGCTGACATTGAAAGTGGCGCTGGGCCAGTTCACCCCGCCGCTGGCCGTCAATCTGATGGTGTCGTGCCGGATCGCCAAGGTGCCGATGGAATCGACCATTCCCTGGGTGATCTGGATGCTGGCCAGCATGTTCGTGGTCCTGGTGCTGGTGATCATCTACCCCGAACTGGCCCTGTGGTTGCCACGCTACCTGGGCTACTGAAACACAACCTTTTATAACAACGAGCTGGAGACACGCATGAAACTGGGTCAACTATTGCGCGCCACCTTGTGTGCCGCCGCCTGCCTGGGTGCCACGGCATCCTACGCGCAGAACTACAAGTCGGAATACAAGCTGTCCATCGTCGTCAGCCAGGCCTTCCCCTGGGG
>JAEYZR010000338.1 GCA_023427945.1 Pseudomonadota bacterium
ACCTAAGAGTTACTCCCAATTGAGCGCGCCTCCGGTCTGATACTCGATCACACGTGTTTCGAAAAAGTTGCGTTCCTTCTTCAAATCAATCATTTCGGCCATCCAGGGGAAGGGGTTTTCTTCCTGAGGATAAAGCGGTTCGATCCCGATCTGCTGGCACCGGCGGTTTGCAATGAATCGCAAATACGTTTTGAACATCGGTGCATTCAGACCCAGAACGCCTCGCGGCATTGTGTCTTCTGCGTAAGCGTATTCGAGTTCGACCGCTTTGCGAAACAGTTCTCGTATTTCTTCGCGAAATTCTGGTGTCCAAAGGTGAGGATTTTCCATTTTGACCGTATTAATCAGGTCAATTCCGAAATTGCAGTGCATGGATTCATCGCGAAGGATGTACATGTACTGTTCGGCGGCACCGGTCATTTTGTTTTGGCGGCCCAACGCAAGGATCTGCGTGAAGCCTACGTAGAAGAACAATCCTTCCATCAGGCATGCGAAGACGATCAACGACTTCAGCAGGGTCTGATCGTTTTCGAGAGTACCGGTCTTGAAATGCGGGTCAGCGATGGCGTCGATGAAGGGGATGAGGAATTCATCCTTCGCGCGAATCGAGGGCACTTCGTTATAGGCGTTGAAAATCTCGGCTTCGTCCAGGTCGAGACTCTCGACGATGTACTGATATGCGTGCGTGTGGATGGCCTCTTCGAAGGCCTGGCGCAGCAGGAACTGGCGGCACTCCGGTGCCGTGATGTGGCGGTAGGTGCCCAACACGATATTGTTGGCGGCCAGCGAATCGGCAGTGACGAAGAATCCCAGGTTGCGCTTGACGATGCGACGCTCGTCCTCGGTCAGGCCGTTGGGGTTCTTCCACAGCGCGATATCGCGCGACATGTTGATTTCCTGCGGCATCCAGTGGTTGGCGCAGGTCGCCAGGTACTTTTCCCATGCCCACTTGTACTTGAAGGGCACCAGTTGGTTGACATCGGTTTCGCCGTTGATGATGCGTTTGTCGGCGACCTTCACACGGTGCGAAGCAGCCTCTTCGGTCACTTCCACCGGCTTGTCCTTCGGCGAGGGAATCGCCGAATCGTTGAATGCCGCGGTGGCCGCACGAACGTCGTCAGCCGGCGTGGCGCCGCCGTGCGCGTTGGGTCGCACGGGTTGTTGCGTAGGGGTCTCGTCGTCCCAATTGATCATGATCTTTTCTCCGGATGTATTACTGGCAGGCCTCGCATTCGTCGAACCCGGGGTCTCCGGGTCGCATCGTGCAGGCGGCACCAAGTACTTCCGGTTCCGGTAAGTTGGAGGCTACTGCGGCGGCGCCAGCAACGGCTGCTGCGCCCATTCCATCGGACTTGACGGCGTTCAGTTCGCCACCGCGTCCTGTCGATTTCTCGGCGCTGGTCGCGCCCATCGTGCGCAGGTAGTACGTTGTTTTCAAACCACGTTGCCAGGCGAGTTTGTAGGTGTCGTCGAGTTTTTTGCCCGAGGCGCCCGCCATGTAGATGTTCAGCGACTGAGCCTGGTCGATCCATTTCTGGCGACGCGAGGCGGCCTCCACCAGCCACTTGGGTTCGACTTCGAACGCGGTGGCATACAGTTCACGCAATGAAGCGGGAACACGGTCGATGCTGGCCAGGCTGCCGTCGAAATACTTCAGGTCGGCGACCATCACCTCGTCCCAGAGGCCGAGTTTTTTCAGATCGCGCACGAGGTATTCGTTGACGACCGTGAACTCGCCCGAGAGGTTCGATTTCACATACAGGTTCTGGAACGTGGGCTCTATGCATGCCGACACGCCGATGATGTTGGAAATCGTGGCGGTAGGCGCAATGGCCACGCAATTGGAGTTGCGCATGCCGTGGGTCTTGATGCTGGTGCGCAGCGCGTCCCAGTCCAGGGTCGAGGTTTCGTCCACGTCGACGTAACCACCGCGTTCTTCGCGCAACAGGGCCAGCGTGTCCTGGGGCAGGATGCCACGGTCCCACAACGAACCGGCAAACGATTCGTAGCGACCGCGCTCACCAGCGAGCTTGCTGGAGGCCAGGTAGGCGTAATAGCACACGGCTTCCATCGAACGGTCGGCAAAGGCAGCCGCGTCATCCGAGGCGTAGGGCACGCGCATCATCTGCAGGCAATCCTGGAAGCCCATGATGCCCAGACCGACCGGACGATGGCGCTTGTTCGAGTTGGCGGCCTTCTCGACGGCGTAGTAGTTGATGTCGATCACGTTGTCGAGCATGCGCATGGCGGTGTTCACCGTGCGCTCGATCTTGGCGTGGTCCAGTTCGAAGCCACCGTCAGCCGTGGGCTTCATGTGGGCGACCAGGTTCACCGAGCCCAGGTTGCACACGGCAATTTCGGACTCGTTGGTGTTCAGCGTGATTTCGGTGCAAAGGTTCGAGCTGTGCACCACGCCCACGTGTTGCTGGGGCGAGCGGATGTTGCACGGATCCTTGAACGTGATCCAGGGATGGCCGGTCTCAAACAGCATCGAGAGCATCTTGCGCCAGAGTTGCAGCGCGGGCATTTTCTTGAACAGCGTGAGTTCGCCGCTGGCCGCACGAGCTTCGTAGCCCAGGTAGGCCGTTTCGAATTCGCGGCCGTACTTGTCGTGCAGGTCGGGCGTGTCCGAAGGCGAGAACAAGGTCCACTCGCCCCCTTCGATCACGCGCTTCATGAACAGGTCGGGAATCCAGTTGGCCGTGTTCATGTCGTGCGTGCGACGGCGTTCGTCACCGGTGTTCTTGCGCAGCTCCAGGAACTCCTCGATGTCCAGGTGCCATGTTTCCAGATAGGTGCACACGGCGCCCTTGCGTTTGCCGCCCTGGTTCACCGCCACGGCGGTGTCGTTGACGACCTTCAGGAAGGGCACGACGCCCTGGCTTTCGCCGTTGGTGCCCTTGATGTGGCTACGCAGTGCACGCACAGGCGTCCAGTCGTTGCCCAGGCCGCCGGCATACTTGGCCAGCAGCGCATTTTCCTTGATGGCGTCGTAGAGGCCTTCGAGGTTGGCGGCCACCGTGGTCAGATAGCACGACGACAGTTGCGAATGCAGTGTGCCCGAATTGAACAGGGTGGGGGTCGAGCTCATGAAGTCGAACGAGGACAGAATCTCGTAGAACTCGATGGCGCGCTCTTCACGGTTGGGTTCACGCAGCGCCAGGCCCATTGCCACGCGCATGAAGAACACCTGCGGCAATTCGATGCGCGTGCCGCGTACGTGCAGGAAGTAGCGGTCATACAGCGTTTGCAGGCCGAGGTAGCCGAACTGCAGGTCGCGGTTGGCATTCAGTGCCTGGCTGATGCGTGCCAGATCGTAGTTGGCCAGTTCGGGTGACAGCAGACCGTTTTCGATGCCGTGCTGGATGAAGGTGGGGAAGTAGGCGGCGTAGCGCGTGACCATGTCGCCCTGTGCGACCTCTTCGCCCAGCACTTCCTTGCGGATCGTGTGCAGCAGCAGACGTGCGGTGACCTGGCTGTAGGCCGGATCTTTTTCAACCAGTGAGCGGGCCGACAAGATGGCGGACTTGAACACTTCGTCCACGGGAATGCCGTCATACAGGTTCTTGACGGTTTCGCGCAGGATGGTTTCGGTATCGATCAATCCTGCCAGTCCGACGCCGGCGGCTTCGATCGTGGCGCGCAGTTCGGTCAGGTTCAACGGGCGCTTCAAGCCGTTGTCCGTCACGTTCAGGCCGAATTCCTGGGGCGCGGCAGGAGCGGTGCCATGCGAGGCCTGGCGCTCCTGGCTGCGCTTTTCCCGATAAAGCACGTAGGCGCGTGCCACGTCGTGCTCGCCCGAGCGCATCAGCGCGAGTTCGACCTGATCCTGGATGTCTTCGATGTGGAAGGTGCCGCCCGAGGGACGGTTGCGCACCAGAGCACTGACGGCCTGGTTCGTCAGGTTTTCGACGAGCTGACGCACACGCGCCGATGCAGCGCCTTGTCCACCGTTGACCGCCAGAAAGGCTTTGGTCAGTGCAATGGCGATCTTGTTGGGTTCAAACCCGACGACCGAACCGTTGCGGCGGATGATGTTGTAACTGCTCCATTGGCCCTGAGGGGCGGAGGCGTCTTGTTGCGACTGCGGCATAACGGTTGCCGGCCGCGTCGTGGTGGCGGAGGTCGTCTGCATGGAAGCTCCTGAATAAATGCTTGAATGACGAGGCGCTGCGATCGGGTCGCAGCGCGTACTGAAAGAGGTGATGCCGAAATGCTCGCCTGGGCTGCGCAACGCGACATGAACAGTCAACCGTTCACACAGCCGTGCTGATTACGCAATGAATCTGCAGGCGCTAATCCGAATGTGGTGTCAAAGGTGTACTGAAACACAATATATAGTGCGTCACCGCTGACTGTGACACCAATTGTAGTGAGCCTGGTGTGATGGGGCAAGCGCTGTTACGTCACAAAATACGGTTGTTTTCGTAATAAATAAAGACAGCACGCGTGTGCGCCCTGTCTGGCGAAGGGGATGCTCAGTGTCGTGGTGGTGCACGGCCTGCCGCCCGAAAATATCCGGTCAGGCAGACCCGATGCCTCTCTTCTCCTACCTGTTGTGTCTTTGCACCTGCCTTGCAACAGAGATTGCATACCGATTCTCATCACCTTTAGAGTGACGAAAGGGCCGTATGCGGCTGAATGAAGGTACTGTTGGCGAGAAAGATCATGGTTGTAACGGTTTCACGTAGTATGGTGGTAAGGGGTTCCGCGCTCGCGGCCCTGGCATTATTGGCGGCGTGCTCGACGCGTCCGGGGGCGCCCAAGCCCGCATCTCCCTCTCAGAAACCAGCGTCTGCAGCCCAGGCTCCCGCATGCCAGGCCCAGCCATCGAGCCCGCTGGTCGGCAACTGGTTTTCGAGTTCGACCCCGAAAGGCGTTGGCGGCCAGCTTCAGACGCTGACCCGACTGCGCGCCGATGGCACGATGGGATTCGAGTCGCAACTGAAGATCGGCAAAAAAATGCGGCCGGCCCTGCGCGAAAGTGGTTGCTGGACTTTCGCAGACGGCATCTACACCTTGCAGACGTTGAAGTCCTATGGTGACGACGTAGACTCCAGCGATCCGATCTACAAGAATACGTATCGTGTGGAGAAGGTCGACGCACAGCGGCTGGTATTGCGGGAAATGCGGCAGGGCGGGCAGGTTATCACGGCCAGGAAAATGCCTGATGGCTACCGCATGCCCGACCGTTGAGCGTGTTCAGATCGCCTGAATCCGGTTGATGACGGTTTCCTTGCCCAGCAGGGTGAGGAAGGCATCGATGGCGGGCGTCTGAGTTTGCCCCGCCACTGCCACCCGCAAAGGAATGGCAAGTTGAGGCATCTTCATGCTGTGCTGGGCCAGCACCGTCTTGATGAGCGCTGACACCGACTCGCGTGTCCAGTCCGTCGCCGCTGCCTGTGCGGCGAAGTCGGCCAGGGCGGCGCGGGCCGCCGGCGTGAAGTGCTGGGCCGCGAGATCTGGTGCGATTGCCTTTTGCGGGCCGCAGAAAAGCAGGGCGCCTTCAGCCAGTTGTTCCAGTGTTTCTGCACGATCCTTCAGCAAGCCGACCACCGCCGCGAAATCGACGCTGGCGATGTCTCCACCGAGTCGTGTGACGCGTGGACCGACACGATCGGCCAGTTCGGCGT
>JAEYZR010000224.1 GCA_023427945.1 Pseudomonadota bacterium
GCGCCGGCACGGCCGTCATGTAAGGGGAATGGGCGATGGCGCCTATGATCTCTCTTGACTGTGGGGACCGATCCTCCAGGGCAATCGCCACACTGGCCTGCTTGACGTCCAGCGACAGGCCGAATCCAAAAATGAGGATCAGCACGATAGGCAGGCCGATGCCTATCATCAGGTTGCTGCGATCGCGCATCAGCTGGCGAAACTCCTTGCGCGTGAGCGAAATCAGGCGGCGCCAGAATCCGGGACCCTTCATTTTTTTTCCTGCGTAGGGTGGTTCGCCTGCCGGGCGCTGTCGCGGCGGCCCTGATCGACGATGGCGATGAAGGCGCGCTCCATGTCCATGACCTCGTCATCGGTTTGGCCAGCCTGATGGCGGACCTCGTCCGGGGTGCCCAGCGCCAGCAGACGGCCGGCGTCCTGAATCACGACTCGGTCGCAGTACTCGGCCTCTTCCATGAAGTGCGTGGTGATGACGATGGTCGTGCCCTGATCGGCCAGCGCCGTGATGCGTCGCCAGAAGCTGCGGCGAGCCAGCGGATCGGCACCACTGGTCGGCTCATCCAGGAACAGAATGTCGGGCTCATGCAGCAGGCCCACGGCCATTGCCAGCCGCTGCTTGATGCCGCCCGCCAGCTGCCCGGCAGGCTGAAGCTCGCTGCCGCGCAAGTCGAACTGATCGATGACGGCGTCGATGCGGCGCTGCAACGCCTTGCCCGACAGGTAATAGGCGCCACCAAAGAAGCGCAGGTTCTCCAGTGCCGAAAGATTGCCGTAAAGCGCGAACTTCTGCGACACGTAGCCGATACGCCGGCGTGCCCGGGCGCGCGCCGTGCGCATGTCCATGCCCGCCACATGCGCCTCGCCACTGCTTGCCGGCAGCAGGCCGCACAACATCCGGAAGGTGGTCGTCTTGCCTGCGCCGTTGGGACCGAGCAGGCCGAAGATCTCGCCGCGGCTGACGGTGAACGTGGTGCGATCCACCGCGGTGAAGTCGCCGAACTTGCGAACCAGGTTGCGCACATCGATGATGGGTTGATCGGCTTGCTGGTCACTGCGTTCGTCCCGCATATCGGACGCGGCCTCGGCGCTTGCCTGTGCGGACTGGCCGGCATCGGCCGTTGCTCCATCGGCTCGTGGCGACGGGGCTGTGGCCCCGGCCAGCTCCGGGGAGAGACTCGATTCGTCTTCGCGAAACTTGGCGCGCAACAGCACCATGAAGCCATCTTCCAGGCGCTGCTCCACCGGTCGCACGGGCAACCCGCGCAGGGCCGCGATGTCGCCGGGATCGCGTGCGCAGATCAGCCGCACCTCGCCCGCATGGGGAACGGCGTCGATCACGGCGCCGGGTTCGTCCATGAGATGAGCCTGCAGCACGCGCGCCGGCGTCTGTCCGGCAGGCGTGGCAATGAAGCAGCGGCCTTTGGCATGGTCGGCGATCTCCGAGGGCAGACCGCCCGCCAGCAGCTTGCCCTCATGCAGCACATACACGCGCGCGCATCGCTGCGCTTCGTCCAGATAGGCCGTGGTGATGAGCACCGACAGCTGTTCGTCGTCCACCAGTTGCTGAACGATCTCCCACAATTCGCGCCGCGACAGCGGATCGACGCCCACGGTCGGTTCGTCCAGCAACAGCAGTTCAGGCGAGCGCACCAATGTGCATGCCAGGCCCAGCTTCTGCTTCATGCCTCCCGACAGCTTGCCCGCAGGCCTGGCAGTGAAGCGCGCCAGGTCGGTCATGTGCAAAAGCTTGTCGTAGCGCACGCGCCGCTGCTGCGGCGTCACGCCGTGGAGGTCGGCATACAGGTCCAGGTTTTCCAGCACGCTCAGGTCCTCGTACAGACCAAAGCGTTGCGGCATGTAGCTGATGCGATCCTGGATCGACTGAGGGTGGGCCAGCACATCGGTGCCCAGGACCTGAAGCGTCCCGCCAGCGGGTTGCATCAATCCGGCGACCAGACGCAGAAACGTGGTCTTGCCTGCGCCGTCCGGTCCGACCAGCGCCGTGAGGCCACCGCGCGCGACCTCGAGCGAGACATCGGCCAGCGCATCGATGGTCTGGCCGGACTCTTTCACGACGAAGCGTTTGCAGATACCCGCTGCCGCGACGGCCAGATCCTGCGGCATCACGGGGTCCCGGCCGACTTCGTCTGCAGTGTGTCGATCACGACCGTGGCGGGCATGCCCAGCCGCAGGCGGTTCTCCGTGTCGCGTACCCGCACCCGGATCTCGTAGACCAGGCTGGTTCGCAGTTCCTCGGTCTGTACGCTCTTGGGGGTGAATTCGGCAACCGACGAGATATACCCGATCGTTCCTTCGATGGGCTCGCCGGGATGACTGTCGGTGGTGATCGACGCTTTCATGCCGGACTGGATATGCCCCAGGCGGGTTTCGTTCACGTAGGCACGCACCCATTTGGGATCGGCTATCGCGAGGGTGTAGGCGGGCCGCTGAGGCGAGGCCATGTCGCCCGGTTCGAGCAGGCGCGCACGCACGGTGGCGTCCTGCGGTGCCTTCAACTGAGCCTGTTCGATGCGGTGCTCGAGCAGGGCGACCTGGGCGCGTGCCGCCTTGAGCTGGCCCTGTGCCTGGGCGATGTCCTCTTCGCGAGGACCGGTGCGCGACAGTTGCAGTGCCTTGCGCTGGTTCTCCAGCTGAGCCTGGGCCACACGCGTGCGCGAGGCAGCGGTGTCGATATCCTGCTGGCTTACGCCGCGCCCGCCGGTCTGGGCGGCAATGCCGCGCAGGCGCTTGAGTTGCTGGGCCGCGAGTTCGTAGTCTGCCTGGGCTGCAGTCACCTGCGCCTGCGCTTGTGCGACTTCTTCCGGACGTGACCCATTACGCAGTCGCAGCGCAGCCTGTTCCTGTATTTCCACCTGGGCCTGTGCCTGCTGGGCCTGCAGCTTCAGCGTGCGAGTATCCAGCGTGGCGAGCAACTGGCCTGCCCGCACCGGGTCGCCTTCCTCGACTTCCATGGTGGCCACGCGCTCGCTGCCCTCGAATGCCAGCGGAACAAGCGAGCCTTTTGCACGGTACAGCTT
>JAEYZR010000251.1 GCA_023427945.1 Pseudomonadota bacterium
CATCCTGGGCGGGCTCACCAGTATCCCGGGGGCCATCATCGGGGGCTTGATCATCGGTGTGGGCGAAAAGCTGTCGGAGGTCTATCTGGGCCCGTTCGTTGGAGGTGGGATCGAGATCTGGTTCGCCTATGTGCTGGCGCTCGTGTTTTTGCTGTTCCGTCCGCAAGGGCTGTTCGGCGAAAAAATCATTGACCGGGTCTAGGGGGCCACATGTTCTATCGCGAGAATGGTCAGTTCAAAACCAGCTACCGGTCCGATCAGCAGATCTTTCCCATTCTGCAGGATCGCGTCTTCATCGGGATCCTGCTGGCCGTGGCATTCGTGGGCGTGCCCGTGCTGGGCAGCGACTACTTCCTGGGCGGCATCCTGATTCCCTTTCTGATCCTGTCGCTGGCAGCGGTCGGCCTGAACATCCTGGTGGGCTATTGCGGTCAGATCTCGCTGGGTACCGGCGCCTTCATGGCGGTGGGCGCCTATGCCGCGTGGAATTTCGGGGTACGCATTCCGGCCATGCCGCTGGTCATGCAGATCCTGATGGGCGGGGTGTTCGCCACGCTGGTGGGTGTGGTCTTCGGTATTCCAAGCCTGCGCATTCGTGGCCTGTACCTGGCCGTGGCCACGCTGGCCGCACAGTTCTTCGTGGACTGGGCGTTTCTGCGCATCCCGTACTTCACCAACTACTCGCCTTCGGGCAACGTATCGGTGCCGGCACTTTCGGCCTTTGGCCTGTCGGTACAGACGCCGGTGGAAAAATATCTGTTCGTGCTGTGCTTCGTGGTGGTGTTCACCCTGATCGCCAAGAACCTCACGCGGGGTGCGCTGGGTCGGCAGTGGATGGCCATGCGCGACATGGACGTGGCGGCGGCGGTCATCGGCATACGTCCGGTCTACGCCAAGTTGACGGCGTTTGCCGTCAGCTCGTTCATCGTGGGTGTGGCCGGTGCCTTGTGGGGATTCATCCATCTGGGCTCGTGGGAGCCTCTGGCCTTCGATCTGAATCGCTCGTTCCAGCTGCTGTTCATGGTGATCATCGGCGGACTGGGTTCGATCATGGGCAGCTTTTTTGGAGCCGCCTTCATCGTGCTGGTGCCGGTGGCGCTGCACAGTGTGCCGCGCTGGCTGGGGCTGCCGCTGGCCGTGGACACGATCTACCACATCGAGCACATGGTGTTCGGCGCCCTGATCGTGTTCTTCCTGATTGTCGAGCCGCATGGTCTGGCGCGGCTCTGGAGCATTGCCAAAGAGAAATTGAGAATGTGGCCGTTCCCGCATTGACGGCGGACACGGCAGGCATACTGGACACGCCATGGGGCGCTGTCCAACCCAATACCCGGCACAGACCGGGCCAATCACGGTGCGATGCACCGACGCTGGAGGTAACGACAGATGAGACGCGCAATCAGAAAGGTGGCTACGGCCCTGGCCGTGGCAGCAGGTGTGGCGGCGGCAGTACCCGCGTCCGCCTATGCGGCAGAGCAGTTCGTGCCGTTGCTGGTCTATCGAACCGGTTCGTTCGCACCGCTGGGTATTCCCTGGGCCGACGGCAAGCTCGATTACTTGAAGTTGGTCAATGCGCGCGATGGCGGCGTCAATGGTGTGCGCATCACGTATGAAGAATGCGAAACCGCCTATGCCACCGATCGCAGCGTGGAGTGCTATGAGCGTCTGAAAACCAAGGGTGGTGGCGCATCGGGTTTTGATACCCAAAGCACGGGCGCGACCTTTGCCATCAGCGACAAGGCCATCATCGACAAGGTGCCGGTGGAAACGATGGGTTATGGCCTGTCCCAGTCGGTGGACGGCACGGTGTTCGAATGGAACTTCCCGTTGCTGGGCACCTACTGGACGGCGGCCGACGTGATGATCCAGGATATCGCCAAGAAAGAGGGCGGGATGGACAAGCTCAAAGGCAAGAAGATTGCCTTGATCTACCACGACTCGCCCTATGGCAAAGAGCCCATCGCACTGCTCACCCGCCGCGCCGAGAAGGATGGCTTTCAGTTGCTGCAGTATCCCGTGACGGCGCCCGGCGTGGAGCAGAAATCGACCTGGCTGCAGGTGCGCCAGCAGCGCCCCGATTATGTCTTGCTGTGGAGCGCGGGCATCATGACGCCCACCGCGATACGCGAGGCACAGGCGGTGGGTTTTGCACGCGAGAAGATCTATTCGATCTGGTGGGCGGGATCCGAAGGCGATGTGCGTGATCTGGGGCAGGTCGCCAAGGGCTACAACACCGTCACCATCCACAACAGCGCCAGCACGGGCCGGGTGTACGAGGACCTGAAGAAGCACGTCTACGACAAGGGCCAGGGTTCGGACAGCACGGCGAAGTCTTCGCTTGGCACCATCGCGCACACACGCGGCATGATGATCTCCATGTTGCAGGTCGAGGCCATCCGCACCGCGCAGGAGAAGTTCGGCAAGGGCAAGCAGATGACGCCCGAGCAGGTGCGCTGGGGTTTTGAAAACCTGGATCTCACCGAGGCGCGCCTGAAAGAGCTGGGCTTTGACGAAATCATGCGTCCGGTGAAGACCTCGTGCAGCAACCACATGGGTGATGACTGGGCGCGTATCGCCCAGTGGGACGGCACCCAGTTCAAGGTGGTGTCCGACTGGTATCAGGCCGACAAGTCGGTGGTCGATCCGCTGGTGAAGGACATGGCGCAACGTTCGGCCAAAGAGAAGAACATCACCCCGCGCACCTGCGGTTGATGTGAGGCTCCTGCGGGTCCTGGCGACCCGCAGGTCACTGATG
>JAEYZR010000287.1 GCA_023427945.1 Pseudomonadota bacterium
CCTTCATGGAGGAGCCTCTGGTGGTGGTCGCGCCTTTGCATCAGGCCGACCAGGACCCCCACACACTGCTGCGCAACGAACCTTTCATCCGCTATGACCGGACCGTGCATGGCGGCCAGCTCGCCGATCGCTATCTGCGCGATCAGGGCATACGTCCACATCAACGGCTGGAGATCGATGGTGTGCTGGCGATTGCCGCGCTTGTGCACGAAGGGCTGGGCGTCTCGCTCATCCCGGACTGGTCAGCCACCTGGAATTCGCTGGCCGTCGCCTGTATCAAGCTACCTGGTCGCACACCGGTGCGGCGCAATGGCCTGATCTGGAATCAGCAGGGCCATCATGCCCGTCTGGCATCTGCGCTGTTCGCCGAGGCACGTTCGATTTTTGGCGGCGGCCCACCCGCTTGAGCAGATGGACCGCCGATGCGGCACATCAGTCTTTCTTGCCCGTGCCGCGCAGGAAATCGAAGTCCACACCCTGGTCTGCCTGGGTGACCGTGTCCAGAAACAGCTTCTTGTAGCCGCGCTCGGCAGTGGGTGCGGTAATCGGTCGCGCCTGGCGACGGCGCTCGAGTTCCTCATCCGAAATGAGCAGCGCGATTTCCCGTGCCTGCACACTCAGGCGGATCTTGTCGCCATTCTGCACATAGGCCAGTGGCCCTCCGATCGCCGACTCGGGCGTCACATGCAGCACGATGGTGCCGAATGCGGTCCCGCTCATGCGGCCGTCAGAGATACGAACGATATCCTTCACGCCCTGTACTGCCAGCTTTTTCGGAATGGGGATGTAGCCCGCTTCGGGCATGCCCGGTGCGCCCTTGGGGCCGATGTTCTTGAGCACCAGCACGTCGTCTGCCGTCACATCCAGGTCGTCGGCGTCGATGCGGCTGGCCAGATCGGCCGCGTCTTCGAAGACCACGGCACGGCCGGTATGTTCCATCAGTTTTGCATCGGCCGACGACTGCTTGATGATGGCTCCGCCTGGCGCCAGGTTGCCCTGAAGGACGGCAATACCCCCTTGCGGATAGATAGGATTGTCCAGCGTGCGCACCACGTGCTGCTCGAAAGCGGGGCCGCTGGCTTCGATCTCTTCACCCAGGGTGCGACCAGTGACGGTCATCGCATCGAGCTTCAGGACGGGCTTCAACTGGCGCAGCAAGGTGGCCATGCCGCCCGCCTTGTGGAAGTCTTCCATGTAGTGCTGGCCCGAGGGCTTGAGGTTCAGCAGCACCGGGGTATCGTGGCCCATCCGGTCCAGGGCCTTCAGGTCGATGTCCAGGCCCAGGCGCCCGGCGATGGCTGCCAGGTGGACGATGCCGTTGGTGGAGCCGCCGATCGCCAGCAGCACGCGCATGGCGTTCTCGAAGGCATCAGGGGTGAGGATCTTGTCGATCGTCAGTTTCTGCTGCGCGATGCGCACAGCCTGCATGCCGGTCATCTCGGCCACCCGCATGCGGTCGGCCGTCACCGCAGGCGGTGTCGCGCCGCCAGGCACGGTCATGCCCAGCGCTTCGGCAATACACGCCATCGTGCTGGCCGTGCCCATGACCGAGCACGTCCCCACGCTGGCCACCAGCTGGTTGTTCACGTCGGCGATCTCGGAGTCGTCGATCTCCTCGGCACGATACTTTCCCCAGTAACGCCGGCAATCGGTACAGGCACCCACCCGTTCGGAGCGATGCGACCCCGTCAGCATCGAGCCGGTGATCAACTGGATCGTCGGAATATTGGCCGAGGCGGCTCCCATGAGCTGCGCCGGCACGGTCTTGTCGCACCCCCCGATCAGCACCACGGCATCCATAGGCTGCGCGCGGATCATTTCCTCGGTGTCCATCGACATGAGGTTGCGCAGATACATGCTGGTCGGGTAGGCGAAGCTCTCGTGAACCGATATGGTGGGGAAGTCCATAGGCAGGCCCCCTGCGAGCATGATGCCGCGCTTCAATGCCTCCATCAGTTGCGGGACGTTGCCGTGACAGGGGTTGTAAGCGCTCCCCGTATTGGCAATGCCGATCACCGGACGATCCAGCGCCGAGTCGGTGTAGCCAGCTCCCTTGATGAACGCCTTGCGTAGGAACAGCGAGAAACCGCTATCGCCATAGCTGGTCAATCCTTTGCGCAAGCCGGTCGCTGCGGCCTCACTGGGTCCTGCCTTCTTCTTCGTCATGGACTTCTTCTACGTATGAAAGGTAATAAAAAAATCAGTTCACTGTGATGTTGCCATCGCGGATCACTTTGGCCCATTGATCGATCTCGGCCTTCAGCCTGACCTTCGAGTCCGCAATAGACAACGGTGCCGCAAATACGCCTTGTTCGAGCAGCTGAGCCCGAACACTTTCCTTCTTCAGTCCTGTCAGCAGGGCGGCATTGATCTGGTCGAGTATGGGTTGCGGGGTTCCCGCAGGCGCCATCACACCAAACATGGATGCGACATTGAATCCATCCAGGCCCTGTTCCTTGGCCGTGGGCACGTCGGGCAGCATGGATATGCGCTCCGGCGTGAGCACCGCCAGCGCACGCAACTGCCCCGACTTGATGAACGAAATGGCGGCAGGCACGGTTTCGGTCATGGTCTCGACCTGGCCACCCACGAGATCCGTCATCGCCGGACCGCTACCGCGATAGGCGACGTGCTGGATCTTTGCGCCAGTGATCTGCTTGAACAACTCCATGGCCATGCGTTGCGGTGCGCCGGCACCCGAGGAGGCGAAGTTGAGCTTTTCCGGGTTTTTCTTGGCGTAATCGACCAATTCCTTCAGATTGTTGATCGGCAGGGAAGGGTTGACCACGGCGACCAGGGGTACGGAGCCTACGATGCCTGCGGGTGTGAGATCGTCGGTCAGGCTGTACTTGAGCGTGTTTTTCTCCAGCGTGGCCATCACGGAATGGGAGGTCAACGCCCCCATCAACAGGGTATAGCCATCGGGCGTAGCCCGTGCCACCTCGGCCGCACCGATGTTGCCGCCTGCTCCACCCCGGTTTTCGATCACGACCTGGCCACCGATTTCATCGGCCAGCGTCTTGCCTACGATACGTCCGATCACGTCGGTGGCGCCGCCGGGCGGGTAGGGCACGATCAATCGGATGGGCTTGTCTGGGTATTTGCTGGCCGCCTGTGCGGCGCCCATCAGCGGGGCAGTCGCAAAAACGGCAAGCAGTGCTGCAACAGTGGCGCGTTTGCGCGCGCTATAGCGGGAAGTGCGGATCATGGCTGTCTCTCGAGTAGGTTTTATGGGCCACATCAGGCGAACCTGCTCAAGAATGGTCGCAAATTTTGCTTATCGCAAAACCAAAAAGGTTTTTTGTCTGGCGATAAAAAAAAGAGTCTTACAGCGCCAGAGTGGCCACCACGGGGGTGTGATCCGAAGGCTGGGTATTGCTGCGCGGCGCCTTGTCGATCTCGCAGGCAGTGCATACCTTGGCCAGCGACTCGGTCAGCAGGATGTGATCGATGCGCAGGCCCGCGTTGCGGCGGAAGGCAAATTGACGGTAATCCCACCAGGTGAACGATTTCTCCGGTTGTTCGAACTGCCGGAAGGCGTCGGTGAAGCCCAGGTCCAGCAAATCGAAGAACGCACGCCGTTCGGGTTCGGACACCAAGACCTGGCCGACCCATTTCTCGGGGTTGTGCACATCCTCGTCTTTTGGCGCGATGTTGTAGTCGCCCAGAACCGCCATGCGAGGCCACACCTTCTGTTCTTCCTTCAACCACGCATGGAACGCTTCGAACCACTGCAGTTTGTACTGGTATTTGTCTGAATCCAGCGATTGCCCGTTCGGGCAATAGGCACACACCACGCGCACGTCCCCCTGGGGGCCAGGAAGTGTCACGGCAATCACACGTTGCTGCAGATCCTCGAACCCGGGAATATTGCGGACCACGTTGTCAGCAGGCGTGCGTGTCAATATGGCCACGCCGTTGTAGGTCTTCTGGCCGGCCCATTGCGCGTGATAGCCGATCTCGGACAAAGGCTGCAGCGGAAATTTATCGTGGGCGAGCTTGAGCTCCTGGATGCACAGTGCGTCGACCGGGTTGCCTTGCAGCCACTCGATCACTTGAGGCAGACGCACGTTCAGGGAATTTACATTCCAGGTGGCAATTTTCATGATTATCCTGACGGTTTGGTTCGACAAAGGCACTACGTGCCTGACGCCTGCGCCGCTGGTCGTGGCCCTGGGGCTCACGTCTGGCAAGCGTATGCGTCGCAGCATGGATTAGACACGCATTTTGCCTGTGGCTGCGAACCGGACCGGCTGAGCGCCGCACTGAGCTGCTTGCTGAAGTCATAGCGCGCCATCACCCCGAAAATCGTCATGCCACCTTACCTGGCACCTCGATGCTCACAGCCAGGTTGTAATCTGACGGAATGGGCGGGGTTACACCGCCACAAACACGAATCACTCGCATGTGCATGCGCCCCACGGCAGCACGATCAGTTCTCTGGGCCCACTTGCACGATCAGTTTGCCGAAGTTCTTGCCCTCCAGCAGCCCTTGAAATGCACTGACCGCATTCTCCAGCCCCTGGACAATGTCCTCGCGATGCTTGATATCGCCCGCTCGCACCCATTGTCCCATCTCCTTGGTAAAGTCGCGATAGTGGCTGCCATAGTCATCAAAAATGATGAAGCCCTGGACGCGCAATCGTTTGGTCAACGCAGTCCTCATCAACAGAGGAAGGCGATCTTCGCCTTGTTTGCCCTGGGTGGCGTTGTATTGAGAGACCAGCCCGCACACGGGCACCCGCGCCTTGGTATTGAGCAGACCCAGCACGGCGTCGAACACGGCGCCACCCACGTTCTCGAAATAGACGTCGATGCCGTCGGGGCAGGCCGCCTTCAGTTTCTGGGCAAAGTCGGGGTCACGATGATCGATGGCGTCGTCGAATCCCAGTTCCTCGCGGGCATAACGCGTCTTCTCGGCACCACCGGCAATGCCCACCACACGGCAACCCTTCAACTTCGCAATCTGTCCTACGGTAGCGCCGACCGGGCCGGTCGCCGCTGCCACCACGAC
>JAEYZR010000296.1 GCA_023427945.1 Pseudomonadota bacterium
GCGTGGGACAGGCTCTGCGCCATCTTCTCCACGAACATCCACTCGCGCACCTGCTCTCCCGCACGGGCAAAATCACGCTGATTATCGATCAGGTCGGTCAGGCTGCGCGCCAACTGCGCACGCGCCTGCTCGAGTTCGTTTTCAAGCGCATCAAAAGCATCGACATCCCTGGCCTGCCTGGCATCGTCCAGCATTTCGCGCCAAGTCATCTGCTGCATGAGAAATTCGCCCGACATCGCCGTGTTGGTTTCGGTCTGCAGATCGACGCCTGCCCGCTCACACATGTAACGGGCCCGCTCCAGAGGATCGCGCAACGTCCGATAAGCCTCGTTCGCTCGCGACGACCACTGCATGGCAACCCGACGCTCTGGCGCACTGGCGGTGGCAAACCGGTCCGGATGCACACGAGCCGCGACATCACGCCAAGCCAGCGTCAACGCATCCAGGTCCAGCGCATAGCGCTCGGGCAAGCCGAACAAACTGAAATGATCGTCCGCCAAAGCGCTCACACCGTGAAAGACTCGCCGCACCCGCAGGTGGCTTTCTCATTCGGGTTGCTGAACTTGAAACCCTCGTTCAAACCCTCGCGGGCATAATCGAGCTGGGTGCCGTCCAGGTAGGCGAAGCTTTTCGGATCGACAAACACCTTGACCCCGAAATTCTCGAACACCATGTCGTCGTTGGCGGCGGTGTCCACGTACTCCAGTTTGTACGCCATGCCGGAGCAACCGGTCGTACGAACGCCCAGCCGCAGGCCTAGGCCTTTGCCGCGCTTCTGCAAATACCGATCGATGTGATCGGCTGCCTGTTGAGTAAGTGTGACAGCCATGATTCAGCTCGCTGTGTGCTTGTCTTGATAATCCTTGACCGCTGCCTTGATGGCGTCTTCGGCCAGAATCGAACAGTGGATCTTCACCGGCGGCAAGGCCAGCTCTTCCGCAATTTCGGTGTTGCGAATGCTCATGGCCTGATCCAGGGTCTTGCCCTTGACCCATTCGGTCACCAGCGAGCTCGACGCAATGGCCGAACCACAGCCGTACGTCTTGAAGCGCGCATCTTCGATCACACCCGCGTCGTTGACGCGAATCTGCAATTTCATCACGTCGCCACAGGCTGGTGCACCCACCATGCCGGTACCGACATGCGTGTCGCCCTTTTCGAAGGAACCCACATTGCGCGGATTTTCGTAGTGATCAAGAACTTTATCGCTGTAAGCCATGATGTATCTCCGTATTCAAATCTAGTGCAGGCCCGACCTTGCCGGGACCGATCAATCATTCAATGTGCAGCCCATTGCACCGTGTTCAGGTCGATGCCATCCTTGGCCATCTCCCACAACGGCGACATATCCCGCAGCTTGCCGACTCGCCCCTTGAGCAGTTCAATGGCAAAGTCCACTTCCTGTTCTGTCGTAAAGCGACCGATGGTGAAACGAATCGAGCTATGCGCCAACTCATCGTTGCGCCCCAGGGCACGCAGCACATAGGACGGCTCCAGGCTGGCCGAGGTACATGCCGAGCCACTGGAAACACACAGTTCCTTGATCGCCATGATCAGGGACTCACCTTCTACGTAATTGAAGCTGACGTTCAGATTGTGCGGAACGCGCTGCTCCATGTCGCCGTTCAAATAGACCTCTTCGATGTCCGACAAACCTGCCCACAGACGATCCCGCAGCATGCGCACACGTTCGTTCTCGGTCGCCATCTCTTCACGTGCGATTCTGAACGCGGCACCCATGCCAACGATCTGATGCGTGGGCAATGTTCCCGAGCGGAAACCGCGCTCGTGGCCACCACCGTGGATCTGGGCCTCGATTCGCACGCGCGGCTTGCGTCGAACGTAAAGCGCTCCCACACCCTTGGGGCCATAAGTCTTGTGCGCCGAAAATGACATCAGATCGACTTTCAACGTTTGCAGATCGATCAAGACCTTGCCGGTAGCCTGCGCGGCGTCGACGTGAAAAATGACGCCCTTCTCGCGGCAGATCTCGCCCAGCGCAGCAATATCCTGCACCACGCCGATTTCATTGTTCACGAACATGACCGAGGCGAGCACCGTGTCCGGACGCAGCGCCGCCTTGAATGTGTCCAGATCGAGCAGTCCATCGTCACGCACATTGAGGTAAGTCACCTCAAAACCCTGGCGCTCGAGCTCACGACAGGTATCCAGCACTGCCTTGTGCTCGGTCTTGACCGTCACGACATGCTTGCCGCGCTGCTGCGAATAAAAGTTTGCCGCACCCTTGATCGCAAGGTTGTTCGATTCCGTGGCACCGGAAGTCCAGACGATTTCGCGCGGATCGGCATTCACCAGTTGGGCGACTTCGCTACGTGCCTTTTCCACGGCTTCGTCGGCTTCCCAGCCTACCGAGTGGCTACGCGAGGCCGGATTGCCAAAGCGCTCATACAGCCAGGGCACCATTTCATCGACCACACGCGGGTCTACAGGTGTTGTGGCGGAATAATCGAGATAGATGGGACGGGTGGTCATCAAAAACTCCTGAATCGATACTTGTATTCTGTGCTGGGTAGGACTGCTGCAAACGTCAGACTGCGGCCGAAGCGCTGTCGGGAATCGCACGCGCAGAAGAGCCCTGGGCGACGCGATTCACACGTACAGCCTTGCCGTTTTGAGCCGACTGCGCCGCTTCTTCCAACTGACGCACCCGTTGCTGATCGACCAGATCCTGAAGAGAAACAGAATCCAGGTAGTCCACCATCTTGCGATTCAACGTGGACCAGAGTTCGTGCGTCATGCACTTGCCTGACCGGCCATCGTTACCGCTAGTACAGTCCCTTTTGCCGCCACAGCTCGTGGCGTCCATAGGCTCATCCACCGCAACGATGATGTCGGCGACCGTCACATTGCGGGCCAGGCGCGCCAGCGAATAGCCGCCCCCCGGCCCACGCATGCTGTCGACCAACTCGTGGCGACGCAGCTTGCCGAACAACTGCTCGAGGTAGGACAAGGAAATATTCTGACGCTGGCTGATTGCAGCCAGCGTCACCGGACCACCGTGCTGGCGCATCGCCAGATCGATCATCGCAGTAACCGCAAAACGCCCTTTTGTCGTCAGCCGCATGGTGCTTCCTATTTCGTGGTTGCCTCGGAGTGGTGGCATTGCGAAGCGCAAAACCTGGCTACACACGGCACCAATACCCGAGTAATTGCCTCAAGTATAGCAAATTCCCGACTAAAACACTAGGCAACTGACCCAAAACAGAAGGGGTTCGACAGCGATGGAGAGACTTCAAGGAAGCACCGGACCAGGCATAGCGGCCAGAAAGACCAATGACCTACCTGCTCAAGGCTCAAATACTCAGTGGCCAACCCACTGGCCGAGGGGCTCAACAGCTGGCCGGATCACGAACTGGACGGCACACTGGCCGACCCGGTGACAGCCTGAGCCATCCAATCACCACACGGCTTGCTCGACGATCGGACGGCGGACTAGCCCGATGCCCCCTTCCCTCTCAACGACGCGACCCTGGAGGAGCCGTGTTGCGAATGCCAAAGGCGTTTCGAAACGAGCCGCGGCGCAATAGTGAAGGTGTTGCCGCCATCATAGTGATGCGTCGTCCATCGACGCGCACTATCACTGATCATGGATCGCCGGGTATTTTAGGCTAAACGCTCCATGTAGTTGACCTGACTTCCGTAGGTAGCGATTTTACTTCGCAACGAATCGGAAACCGAAGCCACTCGAAAGCCGAAACGCTCCCAATATCGCGCAGAATCCTGAACCGCGATGAGACTGGCACGCCGAAGCGTCGACCGTTGAAGCGCATCAAAAAAGGAATTGACGAGCAGAGCGCCCGCACCTGCCTTGCGGGCAGCAGGCAAAACTGCAAGATCATGCAAATAGAGGCAGTTCGGAGAATCAGGTGGGCAGCACGTTTGAGCATTCAATTCCGGGGGAGCGGAATAATCCCACAGCAACGCAATGAGATAACCCACAATCTCACCCTCAATCGAAGCCACAAAACAAGTCGAGGGGGAGGCTTCCACCTTTGACCTGAACGAATCGATCGATTCCGGGACAAGCTCGGTATAACAAACTGCTTGAATCCTCAAGACATCGGGAAGGTCGGCAAGGCGCATCGACCTGACGTGTGGGTTTTGACTCATCGTACCCTCTGAATGCTCATTGAAATGCTGATTGGTGGAGGCGGCACGACCCAAGCGGGCGATGCGGCACGACCCAAGGTTTGGTCAGAGCGCGACATCGCCACGCAGTGAATAGACCTGCACACATCAACCCAGCCCACTTAGTGAACACGGCCATCATGCCCCACACGCCACCATGAAATGAAAAAGCCGCGTTTACACGCGGCTTTTTAGCTTACGAAATCACCAACGATGGCTGGCGATCAGGCAGCCTGATATTGAGTAGCGCGCTTGCGCACCAACTCCAGCACGCCCTGACAGGCATCTTCCAGGTAATCCAATACCTTACCGAACCCTTCGGGCCCTCCATAATAAGGATCGGGCACCGTCGCCTCTTCAAAATCATTGGCGAAACGCATCAGCAACATCAATTTGTGCTGGTAGGGCTTGGGACATTGCTGCTGCATTGCAGACAGGTTTTCCCAATCCATCGCCAAAATGAGATCGAAGTCGCGGAAATCTTCGGCCGTTACCTGGCGCGCTTCACGGGACGTCATTTCATAGCCGCGCTTGCGCGCCGCTGCCGAAGCGCGAGCGTCGGTCGCTTCACCGATATGGAAGCTGTGGGTACCGGCGGAATCGATGCCAACGACCTCAGACAGACCTGCGTCGTTCACCAAATGACGAAACACACCCTCTGCGCTCGGTGAGCGGCAGATATTACCCATACAAACGAAAAGTACCTTGGTCATCATGATTCGGAGTGTGCGGGAAAACCCGAGATTAGGCAAGTTTTTTTTGCAAGCGCAAACATATCGAAAGCCTGTGAAATTTCAGAGAATTCCTATAAAAGTCAATGAACTAACCCTTGCCCTGACGAGGGCGGGTTTACGCGAACGTCGGGATACTGGCGCACCGCCGCGGGCGATCTCTAGCACATCCGTATTAGGGCACGGTGACACCGCTCATCTCTGGGTCTGATTACTGCCAAACGCAAATGTTCCGCCCTACCAAAGAAAAATATCGTTTCGGTGTTGGAAAAAAACATCTGCCGCCGATCGGCAGCACACCGACCTAACGTAACAACGCTCTTTCCTTCAACTGCGCCAACTGATCGCGCGCCGCCGCCGCCTGCTCGAACTCCAGATTGCGGGCATGATCCATCATCAATTTTTCCAGGCGCTTGAACTCTCGTGCCAGGGCGCGTTCGTCGTCCAACAGCCCTGCCGGTAGTTCATTGGCAATTTTTTCCTGCGCAGCGTTGCTCAGGACCCCGTCGATCATTTCGCGCACAGCCTTGCTCACGCCCTTTGCCGTAATACCAAACTCCAGGTTGTGCGCCTCTTGCTTGGTGCGCCGCCGGGCCGTCTCATCAATGGCTCGTCTCATAGAATCCGTGATGCGGTCTGCATACAGGATGGCGTGACCTCTCAGGTTACGTGCGGCCCGGCCTATGGTCTGAATCAGACTGCGCTCGGATCGCAGGAATCCCTCTTTGTCGGCGTCCAGAATGGCCACCAGGGACACCTCGGGAATATCCAGGCCCTCGCGCAACAGGTTGATGCCCACCAGCACATCGAAGGTGCCCAACCGCAGATCACGAATGATTTCGACCCGCTCCACCGTATCGATGTCGAGTACAGATAGCGCACCTTGACACCATGCTCGGTCAGAAAATCGGTCAGATCTTCCGCCATCCGCTTGGTGAGCGTAGTCACAAGCACACGTTCGCCCACCGAGGTTCGCGCCTTGATCTGGCCAAGCAAGTCGTCGACCTGAGTGGTCGCAGGCAACACTTCGACCAGTGGATCGACCAGCCCGGTCGGACGCACCACCTGTTCAACCGTGTTGTCCGATCGCTCCTGCTCGTAGGCTGCCGGGGTAGCCGATACAAAAACGGTCTGACGCATGCGCGTCTCGAACTCATCCAGCTTCAGGGGCCGGTTATCCATCGCTGAAGGCAGGCGAAAACCGTAATTGACCAAGGTTTCCTTGCGCGACCGGTCACCACGATACATTCCACCCAACTGCCCTATCGTCACATGACTCTCATCGATGAACATCAGCCCATCGGCAGGGAGATAGTCGATCATCGTGGGGGGCGGTTCGCCCGGAGCAGCGCCGGACAAATGGCGGGAATAGTTTTCGATTCCCTTGCAGAAGCCAAGCTCGTTGAGCATCTCGAGATCAAAGCGTGTGCGCTGCTCAAGACGCTGCGCCTCGACCAGCTTGCCATCGTCGACGAAGAATTTCACTCGTTCGCGCAACTCCTGCTTGATCGTTTCGATCGCGCGCATGACCGTGTCACGTGGCGTCACATAATGCGAACCTGGATACACCGTAAACCTCGGCACCTTCTGGCGTATCCGTCCAGTCAATGGATCGAACAGTTCGAGCGACTCGACCTCGTCGTCGAACAGACTCAGACGAACGGCCAGTTCGGCACTTTCGGCAGGGAACACATCAATGGTTTCGCCCCGCACACGGAACGTGCCACGTACGAACTCCGCATCGTTGCGGGTGTACTGCATGGCCACCAGACGCGCCAGGATTTCGCGCCTGGAAATACGGTCACCACTGCGCAGGACGAGCACCATCGCGTGGTAATCCCCAGGATTACCGATACCGTAGATACACGAGACCGTGCCCACAATGATGGTGTCGCGCCGCTCGAGGAGGCTCTTGGTCGCCGACAGACGCATCTGCTCGATGTGTTCGTTGATGGACGAATCCTTCTCGATGAACAGATCGCGCGTGGGAACGTAAGCCTCAGGCTGGTAGTAATCGTAGTAAGACACGAAATACTCCACGGCGTTCTTGGGGAAGAATTCTCGCATCTCGGCATACAACTGCGCAGCCAGAGTCTTGTTCGGTGCCAGGATCAGGGCCGGACGGCCTACCTGCGCAATCACGTTGGCCATCGTGAACGTCTTGCCCGAGCCCGTCACCCCGAGCAGCGTCTGGAACATCAGTCCATCTTCGATGCCCTGGCGCAAGCCAGCGATAGCTGTCGGCTGATCCCCCCCGGGCGCATACGGCCGAAAAAGCTGAAAAGGGCTACCCGGGTACTCAATGAATCCAGTTTCCGACATGCTAGACTGTTCCTCGGGGTAAACCCCCTATTATCCTCCCGCCTCTCCTGCGCGTCCACCCAACCTTTACGCCGACTTATGAGCAAACTTTTCCAAGACGTTGAACTCGCCCCTCGTGACCCCATTCTTGGCCTGAACGAGCAATTTAATGCCGACAGTCGCTCGCAAAAAGTGAACCTGGGTGTTGGCGTTTACTACGACGACAACGGACGGGTGCCTCTGCTGTCTGCCGTGCATCGCGCGGAAGTGGCGCGGGTCGAAGCAGCCGCTGCCCGCAGCTACCTGCCCATCGACGGCATTCCCGGATACAACAAGGGCGCGCAGGCGCTTCTGCTTGGCAACGATTCCCCCCTGGCGGCCGACGGCCGTGTACTGACGGTTCAAACGCTGGGCGGAACGGGCGCACTCAAAGTGGGTGCCGACCTTCTGAAGCAAATTCTTCCCGATGCCAAGGTTTTCATCAGCGACCCCAGCTGGGAGAATCATCGCGCCTTGTTCGAGCGTGCCGGCTTCACCGTTGAAAACTACGCCTACTACGACGCCGCCAGTCACGGACTGAATTTCGACGGCATGCTGGCCGCCCTGAAATCGGCGGCCGAACAAAGCATCGTGGTGCTGCACGCATGCTGCCACAACCCCACTGGCGTGGATCCAACGAAGGATCAGTGGAAGCAGATCGTCGAAGTCGTCAAAGCACGCAATCTCGTACCATTTTTGGATATCGCCTATCAAGGTTTCGGCGATGGTCTGCAGGAAGACGCCGCCGTCGTGCGCATGTTCGCTGAACAGGACATCACCTGCTTTGTCAGCTCCTCCTTTTCCAAGTCGTTCTCTCTGTACGGCGAACGTGTGGGAGCGCTCAGCATCATTGCGGGCACCAAGGACGAAGGCGCTCGCGTGCTCAGCCAGCTCAAGCGTGTCATTCGTACCAATTACTCCAACCCGCCCACGCATGGTGGAACGCTGGTGGCCAACGTTCTGGCCAGCAGCGAACTCTTTGCGCTCTGGGAAGAGGAACTGGCCGGCATGCGCGAACGCATCCGCACCATGCGTCGCCAACTGGTGGAAAAGATCCGCGAAGCCGGCGCCGTGCAGGATTTCAGCTTCGTACTCGAACAACGCGGCATGTTCTCCTACTCCGGCCTGACGGCAGCCCAGGTAGACAAACTGCGCGAAGATCACGCCATCTACGCGCTGTCCACCGGCCGCATCTGCGTGGCCGCCCTGAACAGCAAGAACATTGACGTCGTGGCACGCAGCATTGCCCAAGTCCTGAAAGGCTGAAGTCCTTCATCCGCCACGCAGGGGGCCTTTGCTGGCAGTCCATCGCGTGGCGGGCACGAAATTCGTCGCTCGCTGAGCCCTCAAGCACGCAAGATTGCGTGTAACGGCGCCGAATCGCGCCAAGAGGCCTCAAATCCCTTGCTTTTTGCCTTGAGCTCCAACAGAATGCTAGCTGTATATATGTACAGCTAGGCTGTCATGCCTGGCTTACCCCTGTGACCTCTTTCACGGTAAGTCCAAGGTTCGTCATGACCATAAAACTCACTGAACGACAGCGCCAGATACTGGACCTCATTCGCGACAACATCGCCCAGACGGGTTTCCCGCCCACACGTGCTGAAATAGCGAATGCGCTGGGGTTTCGCTCCGCCAATGCAGCAGAAGATCACCTCAAGGCGCTGGCTCGCAAAGGCGCCATTGAACTGACCGCGGGTGCCTCGCGCGGCATCCGGCTGAGCGACGCCTCTCAGGCGGAGTACGCTGGTGCGTCGGCACCCGCACCCACCCTGTCCGACTATGCCTCGCGCATTGTGCAGGTCATGTTGCCGCTGGTAGGCCGTGTGGCTGCCGGCAACCCCATCCTCGCGGCGGAACACGTGGAACGCGAAGTGGGCGTAGACCCCAACCTGTTCGCGCAAAAACCCGACTTTCTCCTGAAGGTTCAAGGGCTGAGCATGCGCGACGCCGGCATCCTCGATGGCGACCTGCTCGCCGTTCGCAAGGCACCTGAAGCCCGCCAAGGCCAGATCATCGTGGCGCGGCTAGGCGAAGAAGTCACCGTCAAACGCCTGCACCGGGCCGCTGGCCGCCTGCAACTTCTGCCGGAAAATCCCGACTTCTCGCCTATCGATGTTGGCGAAGACGACGACTTCTCGATCGAAGGCATCGCAGTAGGTCTGATCAGGACGCAAGCCCTGCACTGACACCAGCACCAGCAGTAAAAACAGCGACACCAATGAAAATACCCTGGAAGGCCGGACACGAATGTCGGACTTTCCAGGGTATTTTTATGCGCGCCAGGCTATGGCAGGCTGGCGGACTTGGCCGCCGCGCCCGTATTGCCTAGTGCTTGATCGAAACGTCGGAGGCCGGCTCAGACTTCGCGGCTGCAGCCACTACTTCATCCTTGGCCTTGGCTGGATCTTCATCAGGGAGCGGTTCCGGCATACGCGACAACGCGATTTCCAGCACCTTGTCGATCCAGCGCACCGGCATGATTTCCAGATGATTTTTCACGTTATCCGGGATATCGGCCAGGTCCTTCACATTCTCTTCGGGTATCAACACGGTCTTGATGCCACCACGATGCGCCGCCAGCAGCTTTTCCTTGAGGCCACCGATAGGCAAGACCTCACCGCGCAGCGTGATCTCCCCCGTCATGGCGACGTCGGCACGCACCGGAATGCGTGACAGTGCCGACACCATTGCCGTGGCGATTGCGATACCTGCCGACGGGCCATCCTTGGGCGTGGCACCTTCGGGCACGTGCACGTGGACATCACGCTTCTCGAATACCGTATCGGCCAGTCCCAGACGACGTGCTCGCGAACGCACGACAGTACGGGCAGCTTCGACAGACTCCTTCATCACATCGCCCAAAGAGCCCGTGCGCTGGATGACACCTTTACCTGCAAGGTCTGCGACTTCGATGGTCAGCAAATCGCCGCCCACTTCGGTCCACGCAAGACCCGTCACCTGTCCGATCTGGTCTTCTTTCTCGGCCATGCCAAAGGCATAACGACGCACACCCAGGTAGTCGCTCAGGTTGTCGCTATTGACGGAGATCAGCGCAGCAGCGCCAGCCACCGGCTCAACCACTTTCTTGGGATCTCCTTTGCTTTCGGTCAACAGCTTCTTGATGACCTTGCGGCAGATTTTCCCAATCTCGCGTTCGAGCGCTCGCACGCCCGCCTCACGGGTGTAGTAACGCACGATGTCGCGCACAGCCGACTCTTCAACCACGAGCTCACCGGCCTTGACGCCGTTGTTCTTCATCAGCTTGGGCAAAAGATGTTGCAGGCCGATGTGGACCTTCTCATCCTCGGTATAGCCCGACAGGCGAATGACTTCCATCCGGTCCAGCAAGGCGGGCGGAATATTCAGCGTGTTGCTCGTTGCCACGAACATCACATCGGACAGATCGAAATCGACCTCGACGTAATGGTCCTGGAAGGTGTGGTTTTGCTCCGGATCGAGCACTTCCAGCAGTGCCGACGACGGATCACCGCGGAAATCCATACCCAGCTTGTCGATTTCGTCGAGCAGGAACAAGGGGTTGCGAACGGCAACCTTGCTCATGTTCTGCAGGATCTTGCCCGGCATGGAACCGATGTAGGTGCGACGGTGCCCACGAATCTCGGCTTCGTCGCGCACGCCACCCAAAGCCATGCGCACAAACTTGCGATTGGTTGCCTTGGCAATCGACTGACCGAGCGAGGTCTTGCCGACCCCCGGAGGCCCGACCAGGCACAGGATAGGCGCTTTGACCTTGTCCACGCGTTGCTGGACGGCAAGATATTCCAGAATGCGTTCCTTGACCTTATCCAGGCCATAGTGATCGTCGTCAAGAACAGCTTCGGCATTGGCCAGCGAGTAGTTGATCTTGCTCTTTTTCTTCCAGGGCAAGCCAATCAGCGTGTCGATGAAATTGCGGACAACGGTTGCCTCGGCCGACATGGGCGACATCAGCTTGAGCTTCTTGAGCTCGGCATCGGCCTTTTTCCGGGCCTCTTTTGGCATACCCGCTGCAACGATTTTCTTCTCGAGCTCTTCGATGTCGGCACCATCCTCGCCTTCACCGAGCTCTTTCTGAATGGCCTTGACCTGCTCGTTCAGATAATAGTCGCGCTGGCTTTTCTCCATCTGCTTCTTCACGCGCCCGCGAATCCGCTTCTCGACCTGCAAGATGTCGATCTCGGTCTCGAGTTGCGTCAGGAGCGCTTCGAGCCTCTCGGACGTGCCGAAGACCTCGAGCATCTTTTGTTTTTGCTCGAGCTTCAGGGGCAGATGGGCAGCAATGGTATCGGCGAGACGGCCGGCGTCATCGATTCCAGCCAGCGAGGTAAGGATCTCGGGCGGAATCTTCTTGTTCAATTTCACATACTGCTCGAACTGGGCCACGATCGCGCGGCGCAGCGCTTCCGTCTCGGAGCCCTGCAAGGCGTCCGGAGCGATAGGCACAAGCTGGCTGGTGAAATGGGTATCGGCATCTTCCACGTGGGTAATGCGCGCGCGCTGCGCCCCCTCGACCAGCACCTTTACTGTGCCATCGGGCAGCTTGAGCATCTGCAGAATGCTGGCGACGCAACCAATTTCGTAAACGTCCTCGGGAGAAGGATCATCCTTGCCAGCCGACTTTTGAGCCACGAGCATGATGCTCTTGCCCGCTTCCATAGCGACTTCCAGAGCCTTTATCGAACGCGGGCGGCCCACGAACAGCGGGATGACCATATGAGGGAACACCACGACATCGCGCAATGGCAATAACGGGAGTTCAATGGGATCTGAGGGAAGGGTCTGGGTACCAGACATAAGGGTGTCCTCGAAAGACTCTATATCAAAGTGCGCAAGCAACTGGTGGCCTTACGCGACGACTATGAGGCATATGGGAACAATAGCCTAAAAATCAAGGGCCGTCGTCCTGTCAGGAATACGGCCCTCAAAAAGATGTTACAGACGTTCGCTTACGCTCAGGCTGCCGCATCCCGGATTTCACTCTGATCAGCTGACTCGCCCTGATTGGCTTCGTCTGCAAAGATCAGGAGGGGCTTACCGTCGCCGTCTATGGCATTTTCGTCGACCACGACCCGGGTAACGTTCCCGTGCGAAGGCAGGTCATACATCGTGTCGAGCAAGGCCGCCTCGATGATCGACCGCAAGCCACGTGCCCCCGCCTTGCGCTTGAGAGCCTTGCGGGCAATAGCCGACAAAGCGGCCGGGCGCACGTCCAGCTCGGCGCCTTCCATTGCAAACAGCTTCTGGAACTGCTTGATCAAGGCATTCTTGGGTTGAGTGAGAATATCCACCAACGCAGCCTCATCGAGCTCGTCGAGCGTGGCCACCACGGGCAGACGGCCCACCAGTTCGGGGATCAGTCCGAACTTGATCAGGTCTTCTGGCTCGACTTCACTGAACAGTTCGCCCACACCACGTTCGGACTTGGTACGCACCGAGGCGGAAAAGCCGATTCCGGATTTTTCGGTACGGTCCCGAATCACTTTTTCCATGCCATCGAACGCCCCACCCACGATAAAGAGGATGTTGGTCGTATCGACCTGCACGAAATCCTGATTCGGGTGCTTGCGTCCGCCCTGAGGGGGAACGGAAGCCACGGTGCCTTCGATCAGCTTGAGCAATGCCTGCTGCACGCCTTCGCCGGAGACATCGCGCGTAATGGACGGGTTGTCCGACTTGCGGGAAATCTTGTCGATTTCATCGATATAGATAATCGCGCGCTGCGCCTTGTCGACTTCGTAATTGCAGTTCTGAAGCAGCTTCTGCACGATGTTTTCGACGTCTTCACCCACGTAACCCGCTTCGGTCAGTGTCGTGGCATCAGCCATCACAAACGGCACATTGAGCATGCGTGCCAGCGTTTGCGCCAGAAGTGTCTTGCCCGAACCAGTCGGACCGATGAGCATGATGTTGCTCTTGGACAGCTCGACCTCGTCGCCCTTGATCTCACCGTGACGAATACGCTTGTAGTGGTTGTAAACAGCCACGGCCAGCGTGCGCTTGGGAGAGTTCTGTCCAATGACGTACTGATCCAGGAACGTCTTAATTTCGAGCGGCGTGGGCAACTCCGAACGAATGGCGGCTCTTGCCGTGGCTTGAGCCTCTTCGCGAATGATGTCGTTGCACAGGTCGATGCACTCATCGCAGATGAATACGGAAGGCCCCGCAATAAGTTTGCGCACCTCGTGCTGAGTCTTATTGCAAAAGGAGCAATGCAGCACTTTGGTTTCGGCCGATCCCTTTTTATCAGGCATATGTAATCGAACTCTGAAGTATTAAAGCGGGCCGCTTTCGCCTGCCCGCTTCTTGGTGTTGGCGACGTACAGGTTACAAATCAGGGATTGGTCGCCCGAGAGGCGAGCACCTGATCCACAATCCCATACGATACAGCATCTTCGGCCGACATGAAGTTGTCGCGCTCGGTATCCACTGCAACCCGCTCGATACTCTGGCCGGTATTATCGGCCAGAATGCGATTCAAACGCTCACGCAGATCCAGAATTTCCCTGGCCTGAATCTGGATATCGGTTGCCTGGCCCTGCGCTCCGCCCGACGGCTGGTGAATCATGATGCGCGAGTTCGGCAAGGTGAAGCGCTTGCCCTTTTTCCCCGCAGCCAGCAGGAAAGCGCCCATGCTGGCGGCAAGGCCGGTACAAAGTGTGGACACATCCGGCTTGATGAAGTTCATCGTGTCGAATATGGCCATGCCTGCGTAGACCGAGCCGCCGGGCGAGTTGATGTAGAACGAAACGTCCTTGTCAGGATTTTCCGATTCAAGAAACAGCAACTGCGCCACGACGAGGTTGGCCGACTGGTCGTTGACCGGGCCCACCAGAAAGATCAGGCGCTCGCGCAACAAGCGCGAGTAAATATCATACGAACGTTCGCCCCGGCCCGATTGCTCGACAACCATAGGGATATAACCCAGGCCGCTAGGCGTCACAGACTGACCGCCGTGCATGGATGCGTAGAAATCGGTGAAGCGGTTCATATTTACTCCATTCCCATCAGCTGCTCAAAAGCGACTTTTTCGTCGCTGACCTTGGCCTTGTCCAGGACGTGTGTAACGACGTTGTCTTCCAGCACGATCGCTTCGATCTCCGAACGTCGCTGACGGTCCGCCAGATAATAGCTGACGACCTGAGCGGGATCTTCGTAGTTCTGCGCAAACTCTTCGATGCGGGCACGCACTTGCTCGGGCGTGGCCTGCAGGTTTTCCTTCTTGACCAGTTCACTGATCAACAGGCCCAGACGCACACGGCGCTCGGATTCCGTCGCGAAGGCTTCGGCGGGGATAGGCACTGACTCGGCGTTGGGCACACCGCGTTGCTTGAGTTCCTCACGGGCTGCGGCCACGCGCGTTTGCACGTCGCTGTCCACGAGCGCCTTGGGCACATCAAAAGCGGCCGCATCGACCAGAGCGTCCATCACGCTGGCCTTGGTCTTGCCCTGTGCCCGCACCTTCACTTCGCGCTCGATATTGGTGCGAATGTCAGCCTTGAGTTTCTCGACATCACCTTCGGCCTGGCCAAGGGACTTCGCGAAATCCTCGTTGACTGCAGGCAGAACCGGCTTGGCAACTTCCTTGGCCGTAATGGTGAACTCGGCGGTCTTGCCGGCCACTTCAGTGCCCTGGTAGTCGGCCGGGAACGTCAAGGGAAAGACCTTCTGCTCGCCAGCCTTCAAGCCTTTGGCGGCCTCTTCGAACTCAGGGAGCATACGGCCCTGGCCCAGTACAAACGGAAAGTCTTCGGCTTTGCCACCATCAAACGGTACACCGTCGATCGTGCCGGCAAAATCCAGGGTCACCCGGTCGCCGTCTTCAGCAGCGTGATCCTGGGCGGATTCGTAGGTCGCGCGTTGCTTGCGCAGGACATCGATGGTGCGATCGATTTCGGCGTCGCCCACATCGGTGGCCGAGCGGGTGACCGACAGTGCCGACAGATCGGGAACGGCCACTTCAGGGTAAACCTCGAAAGTGGCGGTGAATACGAGCTTGCCGTCTTCGACACCCTCGGTTTTGGGTGCCAGTGAGGGCGCGCCAGCCACGCGCAGCTTTGCATCGTTCACGGCCGCTTCAAACGCCCCACCCACCTGGGTGTTGATGACGTCGTAGCGAATGCCGGATCCATGACTGCGCTCGATCATGGCCATCGGGGCCTTACCGGGGCGAAAGCCCGGGACCTTGGCGGTGCGAGCCACGCGCTTGAGCTGCGACTGCACTTCTTTTTCGACATCGGCTACGGAAACGGTCAGATCGACACGGCGCTCCAGGCCAGAAACTGTTTCAACCACAGGCTGCATGCAAAGACCTATTTCGTAAATTGTAGGAATATGGCGGATCAACCGGCTAGTTTACCGGAAGTTGATCCGCCCTTCATCCTGTGCCTGAAAACCAGGCAATTTCGGTCTTGCAGGCTTACTTCTTGTCAGCGTCGATACGTGCCTGAATCTTTGCGGCACGGTCGGCCGAGGCCGGGTGGCTGCTCATCATCGAGCTCGATGCGCCGCCGTCCATCGCTGCGAGTTTATTGAAGGCCGTGACCAGAGCACCCGTGTTCAGCTTCTTCGACTTGAGCAAGTCATAAGCATAGGAGTCGGCGTCGCTTTCCTGGCTTTGCGAGTACTGCGCGTTGATGAACTTCTCTGCAAGATCGCCCGCCTGGGAGGCGCTGAGCGCCGTCACAGCGGCGTTGCCCGAGGCACCGGCCAGCTCGCGGGCAGCGGAAACGGTGTAGGCCGTCTGCATGGATTTGCGGCTGTGACCCAGTTCGACGTGGCCCATTTCATGGCCCACGACACCCTGGATTTCAGCGTCGGTCATCTTGTCCATCAGGCCGGCATAGACCCGGATGCATCCGTTAGCCATTGCCCAGGCGTTGACTTCCTTGGACTGATAAACCTTGAAATTGGGCTGTACGCCATTGAGCGATTGCGCGAGCGGCTTGGCGATGCGCTGCAGACGGGCGTCGTACTTGCTGCCCGCCTTGGCAGGATTGCCTTCTTTGTCCGCCTCAGCGCAGGCTTGGTCGGACAGCGTCTTGATTTCAGCATCACTCAATGTGTAGGCAGAAAAAAGCTTGCCTGCGCCGCTGGTGAGGCTATCCATGTTCATGCCAGTGCCCGAGCACCCTGCGGTCAGTGCGGCGACAGAAACGATCCCGGCGAAGGTTCTGATTCTCATTAAGTTCTCTCTATCCGTTGTTGTTAGGTCGGGAGATTCTAGGGTGCAAATCTTGAAATTTCGCAGGTAGGCACAATGTCTAGCAAAATCTATAAATGCTTACATCCCTTGCAACAGATGAAAAGAAAAACCACCTTGCGGTGGTTTGAATTCCAGGCCCCTAGAGTATTTGTATGTTCTTGGCAGACGGGCCTTTCTGCCCCTCGTCTACGTCGAAACTCACGCGCTGATTATCTTGCAGCGTTTTGTACCCTTCCGACCTGATTTCCGAATAATGCGCAAACAGGTCCTTGCCTCCATCGTCAGGGACGATAAAACCAAAACCTTTTTCCGCGTTGAACCATTTGACTACACCAGTGGACATGACAAATTCCTCGCACACGCTTGTAGGATTGATCAAGCAACTAACGAGCAACCATAAGTAACTCGGTGGTTCAGTTTAGGGGTGAAACCCCTTGGTGGTCAAACACTTGCGCAATCCGCTGCGTATACTGAAAAGTCAGCTTACTGCTACCTGAACATCGCATTTCAGGCAGTCGGCCCACGTGCATCAAAACGAAAGGAGCAGAGATGACGTTTTTGAAATCGATATTGCTTGGGACTGGTTTTGCACTGGTCACGGGCGCCTCGGCGAATGCAGCCCCTGTGACCTACGAGATCGACCCCTCACACACATATCCGAGTTTCGAAGCCGATCACATGGGTGGCTTGTCCACATGGCGCGGCAAGTTCAATCGCACCAACGGGACCATCGTGCTGGATCGCGAAGCCAAGGCGGGCACGATCGACGTGACCGTACAGATCGATTCAGTCGACTTCGGCCATGATGAGATGAATGCAC
>JAEYZR010000305.1 GCA_023427945.1 Pseudomonadota bacterium
GTTCATGGCGGCTATCGACCGGACCCGACCACGAAGGCCGCGGCCGTCCCGATCTTCCAGACGGTGGCCTACGCGGTCGACGCCGCGCAGCACGGTGCGGACCTCTTCGCCCTCAAGGTGCAGGGGAACATCTACACCCGCATCATGAATCCCACGCAGGACGTGCTGGAGCAGCGCGTCGCTGCGCTTGAAGGCGGTATTGCCGCGCTGGCACTGGCCTCGGGCCAGGCTGCTGTGACCTACGCAATCCAGACCATTGCCGAAGCGGGCGACAACATCATCTCGGCCAGCGCCCTGTATGGCGGTACCTACAACCTGTTCGCCCATACGCTGCCCCTGTCCGGTATCACCACGCGGTTTGCCGATGCGAGCCAGCCCGAGTCCTTCGCAGCATTGATCGACGAAAAAACGAAAGCCATCTTTGCCGAATCCGTGGGCAATCCCCTGGGCAACGTGACCGATATCGCGGCGCTGGCCGAGGTGGCGCATCGCCATGGTCTTCCGCTGATCGTCGACAACACCGTGCCGTCGCCGTACCTGCTGCGCCCGATCGAGCACGGTGCCGATATCGTGGTGCACTCCCTCACCAAGTATCTGGGCGGCCACGGCACCAGCCTGGGTGGGGCCATCGTGGATTCCGGAAAATTCCCCTGGCACGAACACAAGGCCCGCTTCAAGCGGCTGAACGAGCCCGATGTGAGCTATCACGGAGTGGTCTACACCGAAGCGTTCGGTGCGGCGGCTTACATAGGCCGTGCCCGTGTCGTGCCCCTGCGTAACACCGGCGCGGCCATCTCGCCGTTCAACGCGTTCATGATCCTGCAGGGTATCGAGACATTGGGTCTGCGGGTCGATCGGATCACTGAAAACGCGCTTGCCGTGGCAAACTTTCTTGCAGGTCATTCCAAGGTGCAGTGGGTCAATTTTGCTGGCCTGCCCACGCATGCGGATCACGCACTGGTTAAAAAATACCTGTCCGGAAAAGCCCCGGGCATTCTCACCTTCGGCGTCCAGGGCGGCCGGGAGGGGGGCGCGAGGTTCCAGGATGCGTTGAAGCTCTTCACACGTCTGGTCAACATTGGCGACGCCAAGTCGTTGGCCACGCATCCGGCATCCACCACGCATCGCCAGTTGAACCCCGAGGAACTGGCACGCGCCGGTGTGCGTGAGGAAACCGTGCGCCTGTCGATCGGAATCGAACACATCGATGACCTTCTGGCCGATCTCGAACAGGCGCTTGCTTCCGTCTGATCGACTGAGGGGACGCCTGGTGAGATGACTGGGCGTCTGATCAGCCGGGTGCCAGCGGTCGCGCCGGGATATTCGGGTGGCCCTGGATTTAGGGCTCATGCGCATCAGGCTGATGGATGAGGCACCTGGCTAACACGTGCGCTCAAGTATCTCACCCGGCAGACCATCAAAATCCTTGAGCTCCCGAGACACAAACCCCTGGTTTGTCAGGATTTTTCGAGAAGGGATATTCGCAGGGTCAATGATGGCAAAGAGGGTCGTGATACCGGCTTGCTCCTCAGCCATCCTGATCAACATGCGTGCTAGCTTGCTGCCGATCCCCTGGCCCCAATACTGTGGCAACAGCATATAGCCCAGCTCGGCCGTTTCCGGGTTTTCGGCAGACACAGCCAATTTGGCCAGGCCAATGAAATCCGAGGTTTGTTCGTCGAGGATTCTGAATTGTCCCAAGTCCGGATGGATTTCATTGGCCGCGAGCAGATCGTCGAAGTCTTGCCGCGCTTCGTCGGCAGGGATGCTCCTTTCGGTGATCATGGCCATGACTTTGGCGTCGCTGACGAGACGAAAGTAATCATCAAAGTCTTGAGAATTGAATTTCTGTAGTCTGAGTCCCATAAGTACTCCGGAATGCGATTGACTCGATTTTTCGACCATCACCGCGGCACGGCGTGAAGTCTAAAGAGGGCTGGGCCAAAGCGCGTAGGGACCGGTCGTGAGTTGTTCCTGCAGAAAGCGCACGCAGACGCCAAGCTTTGCAGACTCGGTCAGACGGCCCGCCGTCACGGCCCAGACGTCGGCGGGCCACCGGTAGGCCTGGAGCAAAGGCACCAGTTCTCCTTTGCGCAGACTATCGGCGCAGTCCCAGGCGGCGACCCGGATGATGCCATGACCTTCCAGTGCCCACTGGCGAATGATGTCATTGTTGTTCGATGACAGGGCGCCGGTCACTTTCACAGACTCAAGCCCGCGTGGCCCGTTCAGCCGCCACGTGCCAAAGGGCTGATCTCGCTCGCGAAAAACCAGGCAGGAATGCTGAGCGAGTTCGGCAAGTTGTGTGGGAGCGCCGTGCGCAGCGATGTAGGAGGGCGCCGCGCACAGAATGCGGTAGCTTTTCGCAATCCGGTGGGCGATCAGGTGCGGTTCGGGGACATCGCCCACTCGAATGTCCAGATCCAGACCTTCATTGAGCAGGTCGACAGGGCGATCCAGCACCGTGAGAGACACCTCGAGCTTCGGGTATTTCCTGGCCAACAGCGAGATCGCTGGCGCGACGTGATTGCGTCCGAGGCGAAAGCTTGAACTGACACGCAGCCGTCCTTGAGGTTCGGTGGTGATTAGAGCCAGGGCATCACGCATTTGCTGGACATCACCAAGAATGTCTTTTGCCCATTCAAACGCCTTCTCCCCCTGGCTGGTGACGCTGAGCTTCCTGGACGTCCGGTGAAGCAGCCGGGCATCGAGCTGGGTTTCCAGTATCCCGATGCGTTTGCTGACATAGGACGGCGACATCCCAAGTTCAGTTGCGACGCGCACGAAGCTGCCGTGGCGCACGACTTCCACGAAGAGGCTCAGATCGGTTAGCGAAGGATGATCGGACACGATTCGTGCATGAAGGATTGCCAATTCGAGGCATTGTAGCTCGTGCTGTGGGCCATATCATGCGTTGACCGAACACTCACAAAACTGATAACGGAGACAAGATATGAGATTTTCAACCATGCTCACAGTGGCGGCGATGGCGTGGGCCGGCCTGTCGGCGCCTGCGTTTGCGCAGGGCACAAGCTATCCGACGCGCGCCATCACGTGGATCGTGCCGTTCGCCACAGGCGGACCTACCGATGCCATTTCGCGCATGGTGGCGCAGCGAGTCTCCACGGAGCTGGGCCAGACCATTGTTGTCGAAAACCGCCCGGGAGCAGGTGGCACGCTTGGCGCCACCCTGGCAGCGCGAGCCGCACCAGATGGCTACACCCTGTTCGTGGGGCACATCGGCACGATGGCTGCCGCGCCCTATCTTTTTTCATCCCTGAGATACGACCCTTTGAAGAGTTTCGTTCCGGTATTCCGGTTTCCCGATACGCCTATGGTGCTGCTTGTCAAAGCGGATTCGCCGTTGAACACTGCCCACGATCTCTTCGAGCAGGCCAGAAAGTCTCCTGGCAGCATGACTTTCGGCACGGCAGGCGTGGGCTCATCTTCTCATCTGGCCGCCGAGCATCTCGCCTCCACGGCAAAGGTGAAGTTCACTTTCGTGCCTTACAAGGGCACAGGTCCAGCCATGACCGATCTCATGGGCGGTCAGATCGATGCCATGCTCGATCAGACCAATGTGTCACTGCCGCAGATCGAAGGCGGAAAGCTCAAAGCCCTGGCGCTGACCTCCCAGAGCGAAATGACGCAGTTTCCCAAGGTGCCCACGCTGGCGCAAGGTGAGCTTCCCGGCTTTCTGGCATCCACCTGGTATGGCATCTACGCACCGGTCGGTACGCCTGCCGAGGTCGTCCAGACACTGCACAAGGCCTATTCGAAAGCACTGGCTGACCCGACATTCACGGACGGATTGAGAAAAATCGGGATCGACGTGCTCCCTGAGGAGATGGTCGGCCCGGACGCCTTCGGGGGATTCACTCTGAGCGAGCAGAACAAGTGGCAGCGTGTCATCAAAGAAGCAGGCATTCCACCCCAATCGTAGTTGCCGTCTATCGGACAAACAGCCGGGCGCGTACCGGCACGTCACCTCACTCATCTCAGGAAAGAAAATGAAAATCGAGCACATCGAAGTCATATCGCTGGACATGAAGCTCAGCGAAGTATTCAAGGGCGGCACCTACCAGGTGGAAAGCCGGCCCACCCTCGTCACGCGCGTGCACCTTGCCAACGGCATCGTCGGTGAAACATATGGCGGTGATGAATGCCATACTCAGGCAGACATTGCACGAGTCATCCGGGAACACTACGCCCCTTTGCTGGTTGGCCAGGATGTTCGCGATTTCCAGAGACTGTGGGAGGCGATGTTCCACTTCAATCTCGATCTTGGCAATCGTGGCCTTCATCAACTGGATATGCATCCGCGGGGCATCATCCTGCAGGCCATCAGTTGCCTGGACAATGCCATGTGGGATGCCAGAGGGAAACTCTACGGAACACCCGTGTACAAATTGCTGGGCGGCGTGCGCGAGCGGGTGCCTGTGATCTCCATCGGTGGCTACTATCCAAAGGATGGGGGCGATCCTCTGGTGGCGATTGCCGAAGAAGTCAAGATGGTGCGCGATGCCGGATGCATGGGCATCAAGATGAAAGTGGGCAGGGCGACGCTGGAAGAGGATCTCGACCGGGTGCGAACTGCTCGTAAGGCGGGTGGCGCCGATTTCGTGATCACTGTCGATGCCAACCAGGGATGGGATCCGCTGGATGCCGTGAAATTTTGTGTGGCAATGGAGAAGGCCGACCTAGGCGTACGGTGGATGGAAGAACCTGTGAAATGGTATGACCAGACAGACGGGCTGATGCTTCTGGCCATGAAGACTTCCATTCCCATCAACGTCGGACAGGGCGAGATATCGGGCCGGGCGTGCCGTGACCTGATCACCAAGGGGGGCGTGTCCATTCTGAATCTCGACTGCACACTCTGCGGCGGGATCACTGAGTGGCAGCGGGTGGCCGACATGGCCAAGCTGATGAACGTGGAAATGGCCCATCACGAGGAACCACAGGTTGCCATACATTTGATGGCGGCCAATCCGCATGCCTTGTTCGTGGAGATCTTTGCAAATCGCAAGCGCGACCCGCTGTTGTGGGAGCTGCCCGATGGTTTTCCCATCATCAAGGACGGCTACATGACCGTTCCGCAAGAGCCTGGGCTGGGTGTGCGGCTGAAGCCCGAGGTGATCGAGCGCTATCGTATCGATTGAGCGGCGTTGCAGCCTCTCATGGCCATAGTCGAGCCGTGCTCCAGGCCTTGCCGCCCGGCATGGCCGTATAGCGCCAGCGTGTGTGGTTGCGGTCGGTCGCGCCTTGCCAGAACTCCACGACCGTTGGTGAAACGGCGTATACACGCCACCCCGGTTCCACGTGAGCAGGGTGGGCCTGCAGGAATTCTTGCGCATCGGCAATGCGTTGTGCAAGGGTCTGCTCGCTGTCCAGGATCTCGCTCTGTCTGGATGCGATGGCACTGGCACGCGACGCGACAGGTCGATCAAGGAAGTCCTCGGCGCATTCTGATGCAGGCAACGCCAGCGCCTCTCCACGCAAACGAATCTGCCGGCCGATCGCCGGCCAGTAGAACGTGAGCGCGACCTGGGGATGATTTTCGATCTGTCGCGCCTTTGGGCTTTCACGTTTGATCGCGAAGTGCCATCCCCGCGTATCGACGTTTTTCAGGATGAGGACGCGGGCATCGGGAGCGCCGTGCTCATCCACGGTCGACAGCGTCATGGCATGTGGCTCGGGGACTCCCGCGGCCAGCGCCGAGTCCAGCCAGAGCGCAAAAGCCTCGTGCGGTGTGGCCGGAATACAAGACAGGTCCAGGTCCGGGAGCGGCCCTTTCAGCGAGGCAATCTGTCTGAGTTTTTGTTTGACTGTCAAAGGTTCTGGCGTGGACGTAGGCATGGACGGTCGAATCCCGGCAATCGAGCGGTTGATGAAGCAGGCTTCATTCTAGTTCGTTGGCTTTTTTCCACTTGCGAAGTCGTGCGCGGGCATTGGCATAGGGTGACGATGTGTTGAATTGGATCATCCTGCCCTGGCTGTATTTTTCATACCAGTTCGAGCCGTACAAGGCAGCATCGGTTTGTTGCTCGACCCATTGGACGATGCGGCCATTGACCTCTGCCAGTTGCCCCAATAGATCCTCATAGGCGATGCCGGCTCCCTCGGCGTAGAACTTCTGCGCCAGGCGGCCCAGCTCGTTCCACTTGTAGCCGGTTTCCGGGAAATCAACCGGGACGCCACGCGCTTTGGCATCGCACCACTTCAACACCAGCAGGTTCCAGCCAATCAGATACGCCACCAGATCGGATACGCTCATGTAGGTATGTTGCGCGTGACCTTCCAGTGTGGCTTCGCGGGCACGTTCGGGTGGCACGCTCTGGAGGTCGGTCGCGAGTTTGCGGTAGGTCGTGCGGATAGCCTGCAGCAATTCCTGTTTGTTCTGCGGCACTGTCATACTGATCCTGAAGCGGTGCGGATGACGCAAGGATAAACCACGGCATCACCCCGATCAAAAATGTCGCTGTGGAGAGCAAGGACGCCGCCACGCGTGAAGGTCGCCAAGTTCGCGAAGACGTGAAAGCGCGAAAGCGGGATGGCCGACCATGTCGTCCATCCCGCTTCCCGATTTTCTTCCTGCGACTAGAACTTCGCCTGCAGACTGAGCGTCACGCGGCGAGGTTCGCCGTAGATCAGGCCGTTGTAGAAGCCGTACTGGCGATAGTAGGTTTTGTCGAACAGGTTGCTGACGTTCAACGTGGTCGATACGTTCTTGCTGATCTCGTAGCGGGCCATTGCGTTGAACAGGGCGTAGCCCTTGAGCGAGATGGGCGAGTCATCGAACTTGCCCCCTCCGACCGGGCGCCCGGGCATGGGCGCCGACACTGTCTTGCCCTGCCACGACACGCCACCGCCTACCGTCAGGCCCGACAGCGTGCCCGCAAGGCGATAGGTGGTGTTGGCGCGCAACAGATGGCGGGGGTCTACCCGCTCGGCTGTGTCCTTGTTGTCGACATCCAGGTAGGTATAGCCCAGGTAGACATTCCACGATGGCGTGATGGCGCCGGCCAGCTCGGCATCAAAACCTTTGACCTTGACGCCCGTGCCTGTCGTATAGGCTTGCGCGCCGTCGGGCGTCAACCTGTCGCCATCGCGCAGCGCCACGTCTTTCTGCTTGCTGTGAAAGGCCGACAGCGATGCGTTCAGGGCGCCGTTGAACCATTCGCCCTTGATACCCGTTTCATAGCTGGCACCGGTGACGGGTTTGAGCGTGTCACCGGCCTCATTCTTCTGGGTTTGCGGGTTGAACACATCGGTGTAGCTGGCATAGACCGAATAGGTCGGGGTCAGGTCATAGACCAGTCCGTAGTATGGCGTCCATGCGCGAGCATTGTTGGCACCCGAGCGTGCGCCCCGTACGCCAGCGGCGCTGTAGCGGTCCGAATAGGTTCGGTACTCGCTGCGGCGCAATCCGGTGATTGCGGCCAGGCGATCAGTCAGCTCGAAGCGTCCCGCTACGTAGCCGCCATACAGCGAGGTGCGGGTCACGTTGCGTGCTTCTGTGCGAAATGTCTGGAAGTTGCCGTATTCGTCGCCCGACCACGTGCGCCAGTCGTCCACAGGCAATTCGGTCCTGTACTGGCAACCGCCACGAAAGCCAGCAATACCGTCGATGGAGCAGTTGCTGCGATCGAATGTCCAGGAGGGTTCACGCAGGCGCGAGCCGTTCAGACCGACCAGCAGTTCGTGGCGCCGGCCCAGCAGTTCGAACGGACCCGACAAGTCCACGGAAAAGGCGTGGTTCTCGCTTTCCGATTCCGAATGGATGCCATTCAGATAGGCGCCGCGACCGTCCTGCGTCCAGTGCGGCCACACCACTGCGCCGTTGTTGACTTTCAGGACCCCGAAATTGTTGAGGTCTTCCCGGGTGGTGTGAGCATAGTTCGCCTGCAGCTTCCATTCATTGTCGAAACGATGGTTCAGCGAGGCAAACAGCGTTGTGCCTTCCCGTTCGGTCTTGCTCCATTTCGCGACCGGATTGAAGCGCCGGCTGAAGTTCGTGCGTTCCCCATCGGCAAACCAGATCGGTACGTTGGCACCCCACGACGCACCGCGGGTAATGCTGTGTTCATATTCCATGCCGACACCCAGCACCGTGCGCGAGGTCAGGTCCATCTCGACGTTGGCCAATACGCCCTGGCGTTCGAGTTTTTCGTGCTTTCTGAAGCCGTTGGAGTCTTCACCGCTCACCACCAGACGTGAGCGGATGCGGCCGTCGCTGGTCAGGGGCACGTTGATATCACCGACCAGGTTCTTTTTGCTCCAGCTACCGGTACGCAAGGTCACGCTGCCGCCGAGATCCGGGCCTGGGCGCTTGCGTACCAGGTCGATCGTGGCCGACGGGTCGCCGATTCCGCCCAGAAGACCGTTTGCGCCCCGCACGATGCCGACACGGTCGTAGAGATCCATGTTGAGGGAGTTGCCGGCACCACTGAACGCTGAGCGGCCGACCATCGACAAACCATCGACCTTGTAGTTGCTGATGTCGAAACCGCGTGCACGATAAGTCGTGCGGGCGCCATTGTCCAGTTCGGTGAACGTGATGCCAGCGGTGCTGCCCAGCACGTCGCCGATGCTCTCCATGGCCTGGTCGTCCATCTGCTGGCGCGTCACGACAGAAACGGATTGGGGCGTTTCTTTCGGGCTGAGGGAAAGCCCGGTCGAGGATCGGGTCACAGGGACAGTGTAGGACTGCGTGACTTCACTGGGGGCGTCAAGCTGGCCGATCACGTTGATGGGTGCGAGCAGGGTTGCTTCGGGCTGTGCCCGGTTCGCGGTCACTGCTTGCTGAGCCAGAACGGTCGAGGCTGTCGTTGCGAGCGCCACGCCCGCGAGTCCGGAAATCAGGGGATAGTGCCACTGTGCGAACGGCAGTAGTGCACGGTCCGGTTGGGTTCGTCTAAGCATTACGCGGATCTCGATATAATTCTGAATTACGAATGGAACTAATTCACATTTACATTTTGTGATCCGGCAGTGTAGGTAGTGCGCGTGGCGCGGTTTATTTCGCCGTGCCGAGCAAATGTATTGGTTTGTTTTGAGTGCCTACACGACTTAACGAAATTGACAGGCTTATGTGTACCCAGCCCCCCAAACATGTCTTGGTGGTCGATGACGATCCGGAAATTCGCCAGTTGCTCTCTGTTTATCTTGGTCAGTCCGGCTATCGGGTCAGCACGGCTCCCGATGGCCAGGTCATGTGGGAGCGGCTGAAAGAGGAGGCTGCCGATCTGGTCATTCTCGATTTGATGATGCCCGGCGATGACGGATTGACGCTTTGCGCCAGGCTGCAGGCTTCGTATCCGGTGTCGATCATCATGCTCACTGCACGCCATACGGCTGTCGATCGCATCGTGGGACTGGAAATCGGCGCTGACGACTACATCACCAAGCCGTTCGATCCGCGCGAACTGCTGGCGCGTGTGAAGGCCGTATTGCGAAGGGCCGGCGACCGCACCCACACCGCGGTTTCCCGCGAACCCGGCGATGTGTCACCCGAATATCTCGACTTTGCAGGCTGGCGACTGGACACCCGAGTGCGTCAGCTCCACTCGCCCGAGCAGGTCATCATCAGTTTGCCGAACTCGGATTTCCACGTGCTGAAGGCGCTGTTGCTGCAGCCTAATCGACCGCTCAGCCGTGATTTTCTCATCCGTCAGGCCTTTGGTCGCGCCATGAACAATGGTGACCGTGCCATCGATGTGTGCATCAGCCGGCTGCGACAGCATCTGGAAACGGACTCTCGAAAGCCGCAGCTTCTGCGTACGATCCGTAATGAGGGATACATGATGCACACGCCAAACGTACAGGCTGTCTGAATGGCGTCCTGGTTTCGCAGGCTGTGGCCTGACACCCTGTCCAGGCAATTGCTGGTCGCCCTGGTGGGTGGCCTGCTGGCGGCCCAGGCGGTGACAAGCACGATCTGGCACGACGGGCGCGCGCATCGTGCCGTCGAGGTGCCCACGCGCGTCCTGGCTGAGCGGGTCTCGGACCTGCTCATCCTGATGCAGGCGTCCGACCCACCGACTGCCTTTGTCGAGCACCTGCAGGCCCGTGGGTTTCGCTTCAGCCTGAGCGAAACGGCGATGCAGTCCGGCACAGGCTCCGACTCGAAACTGGCACTGGACATGCGGGCCTTGCTTGAGAAACTGCTTGCCGAACGACTGGCCGATCCTCCCGTCATGCACGCCTTCGCGCTCGAGCAGCACACCGTGCAAGACGCGGCCGAGCCCGGCCGGGGAACGTCGTTCATTCAATGGCTGAGTCCTTCAGCACTGCCCGACAGCCGGTTCATGATCGAATTCCAACTGGCACCGACAAGATGGTTGCAGATCGATGCCTGGGAGAAGCAGGGTTGGCGTGTGACTGAACCCTGGCAGGTATTCCTGGACTATTTCTTCAGGATATATCTGCTGCGTATCGTGCTGCTGGTGCTCGTGGTCCTGTGGGCGGTACGGCTGGTGACGCGTCCTATCCTCGACCTGGCCCAGGCGGCACAAGCGCTGGAGCGAGACCTCGATAGCCCTCCCATGCCCGTAGCCGGACCTGTCGAAGTGCGTCGCGCCGCCGCGGCGTTCAACTCCATGCAAAGTCGTCTTGTCGCCCAGATGGAAGAGCGCACGCGCTTTCTGGCGGCCGTCTCGCACGATTTGCGTTCACCCATCACGCGGCTGCGGCTGCGCGCGGAAATGTTGCCGGAGTCTGCGCTCAAATCACGCTTTCACGACGACCTGGAGCACATGGAGGCCATGGTTGCAGCGACGCTCGATTTCCTGAAAAGCGGCGAGCCGGCAGAGCAGCGGCGCAAGGTGGATCTGAACTCGATGCTGGACAGTCTGCGCGTGGACGCCGCGGAGGTGGGGGCGGACGTGCGGCTGCATGGGCGTGCCGATTGTCCGATCTGGGGCTATCCACGCAGCCTGAAGCGCTGCTTCGACAATGTGCTGGACAACGCGCTGCGGTATGGGCATCTTGCCGAAATCGTCGTGGTCAACGAGCCCGAAAACGTCGTTGTCCTGATCCGGGACGATGGGCCGGGCATCGCTGCGCAGCACATGGCACATGTCACCGAGCCTTTTTATCGCGTCGAGTCGTCACGCAATAATTCGACTGGCGGGTACGGGCTGGGCCTGAGCATCGCCCGTGCCGTGGTCGAGATTCACGCCGGCCAGCTGACTTTGCACAACCGGGCTGAAGGCGGGTTGGAGGTGCGTATCACCTTGCCGACAGCGATACGGGGGTGACACCCCCCACCGCTGGAGCATGGCGTCACCCAGCCTCTGTGGGGTGTCAGGTTCTAGAAACTGCCGAACATGGTGCCCAGTGTGATCACCAGGATCAACGCGGGAATGGGTACCAGAATGGTCACGGCTGCGATGTCCTTGTAGGAGTCGCGATGCGTGAGCTTGCAGATCGCCAGCAACGTGATGATCGCGCCGCAATGGGGCAGGGTATCCATGCCGCCCGCAGCCATCACCGCAACCCGGTGCAGCAGTTCCGGGCTGATGCCTGCTTCGTTGGCCATGCGCAGATAGTCCGCGCCCAGCGTTTGCAGGGCGATGCTCAGGCCGCCTGACGACGAACCGGTGATGCCGGCCATGATGTTCATGGCCACTGCCTCGGAAATCAGCGGGTTGCTGGGTGCGACGTTCAGCACGGCATCGCGAATGAGCGCAAAGCCGGCCAGCCCGGCGATGACGGCACCATAACCGACCTCCGAGGCGGTGTTGAACAGCGGCAGCATGAAGCCGAAAATGCCCTTGTTCACCGTCTCCTTCAGGTTCGTCCAGTGGCCCAGTCGAACCACGACGAGGGTGGCGCAGGCCAGGGACAGTGCGATGATCAGCGACCACAGACCCAGATTCTTCTGCGGGTCCAGGTTGGGGAACTGATCATTCAGGAACGTGAAGTCCACGTTCGGAAAGACCAGATAGGTGAACACGGCATTGATACCAACCACCAGCAGAAGGGGCAGCAGCGCCAGCGCCACAGGCATGGTCGAGAACCGGCCCTTGTTGGCCTGATCGGGGCTGGCCGCCTCGTCTTCGGTCTGGGCGTGATCGCCGAAACCTTCGCCAGCCGCCTTGGCCTGCGCGGCGCGCCGCTGCAGCCACCACAAACCACCGGTAATCATGAAGATCGCCGCGATCAGCCCGAGACCGGGGGCTGCGAACACATTGGTGCCGTAGTAAGGAATCGGAATGGCGTTCTGGATGGCGGGCGTGCCGGGCAGGGCGGTCATGGTGAATGTGAAGGCGCCCAGGGCGATCGTGCCGGGTATGAGGCGTTTGGGTACTTCGGCGGTCTTGAACAGCGTGATGGCAACCGGATAGATCGCGAAGGCCACCACGAACAGCGATACTCCTCCATAAGTGAGCAGTGCGCATGCAAGCACCACGGTGATGATCGCACGCCGTTCGCCGACGCTTCGCACGATCCAGTGGGCCAGTGTATTGGCGGCTCCCGAGTCTGCCATGAGCTGGCCGAAGAGCGAGCCGAGCAGGAAGATGGGAAGGAACTGCATCACATAACCGCCCAGCGCGTTCATGAACGTGCTGGTATAGATGGGCAGCAGCAAACTACTGTCACCCGAAAGCAGGACCGCCAGTGCACCCATGAGTGGGGCCAGCAAAAGCACGGTGATGCCCCGGTAGGCGAGATACATCAACAAGCCTAGTGATATCAAGATCGCCAGCATACTCATCATCTTTCTTGCTCCATTCCCTCGAAAAAACGTGAGACATGATCTCACGAAGATGTTTCAACGATGGAGCAAGGGGGGCTTCACGCCTGCAAGCGGCTCCAGGCACGGTCTCGATCATCGGTCCACGAGGAAATCACCTTGGCCGATTCTCGCCGTGCGACCGGGAGGGAAGGCAATACCAGCTCTGCAAACCGATACGCCTCTTCCAGCAAGGGCATGCCCGACAGGATAAAAACATCGATGCCCGCGTCGCGGTAGTCCTCAATGCGTTTGCGGATTTGATCGGCACTGCCTACCAGTGCCGTGCCCGGGCCATGTCTGACCAGACCGATACCCGACCAGAGGTTTGGCGCGATTTCCAGTTCACGCAGATCTTTCGGCTTATGCCCGCCGTGCAGTGCCGACATGCGTTGCTGGCCGACCGAGTCGATCCCTGCGACGTATGCCTGTGCACCGCGGATTGCCGACTCATCCATGTGATCGTATAAGTCCTGGGCGGCGGCCCATGCGGCAGATTCGGTTTCACGCACGATGACATACAGCCGGATTCCGAAGCGGATCTTGTCCGCACGCCCGTATGCTGCTGCCAGAGCCCGCACTTCCCGTACCTTTTCTTCAGCCTGTTCTGGTGTTTCGCCCCAGGAAAGATAAGTATCGATGTGTTTGGCCGCGACTTTATGTGCGGCAGGTGACGAGCCGCCAAACCAGAGCGGGGGTCTAGGGAGCTGGGTGGAAGGTACCGAGATACCCCCGTTGACGATGTTCAGGTGTTTTCCCGTGAAGTTGACAGTCTGACCTTCGAGTAAGGCTGTCAGTACGGTCAAGTATTCATCGGTGTATTCATAGCGTTCATCATGACTCAGATGCACGCCGTACTGTGCCATCAGTTTGGCATCGCCGTTGACGATATTGACGCGCACTCTACCTTTGGAAAACTGGTCGAATGTTGCAATCATCTTTGCCAGCAAGGTCGGCGAGAGCAAGGGTGGATGCGCGGCAATCAAGTGTTGAAACTGCTCTGTGCAGGGAATGAGTGATGCACCCTGGACCCATGCGTCGTGCGTACCGGTCGCCAGCAGGGCGCCGGTAAAGCCGAGATGATCGACGGCACGCGCCAGTTGCTGATAGTAGGCATAACTCAGTTCGCGTGATCCATCTGCGCGCCAGGGGTAGCGGCCGTCCGGGCCGGTGAGATACCACAGTACTTCCATCGAATTCTCCAGAAATGTCAGGTCCGGCGGGCAGACCAATAGGTCGTGTCGACCGTGTCGCTGACGTCCAGTGGTGCGGGAATCAACCCGAAGCTGGAAAAAATATTGGCGTGCGCCTGTTGCTCGTTGATGAAGGTGGTGTCGGGTGCGTTCACGCCCCACGACCGCGAGGTCAGAGCGCCCAACCACTGGGCGGCGGTGTTCCCGTTGACTCCTTCGAGGAGTTGTGCCGCCTCTTCGGGATCGGCTTGTATACCTCGATCGGACTCATCCAATGCGTCCAGAAGTGTCCTTATCGCATCAGGCTGCTCACGCAAAACCGTGTGTGTTGCCCAGTAGATCGAGCGGTTGCTGAAGGTATCGGCCGGTGCCTTGACGATACGCACCGGGACACGTGCATGTACTTTTCCATAGAGCGGGTCTGTCATGACGATTGCGTCCAGCAGGCCGCGCTCAAATGCATCCCCGGCCGTTGCGGGAATGATCTCGCGTGCGTTGACGTCGTGCCAATCGAGGCCCGCCGATTTCAATGCGATAGCGACGAATTGCATGTGCCAGGACAGCGGCATCAGGCCGATGCCTCGGCCACGCAGATCCTCGATGGTGTGAATGTCTGAATCGGCGCGTACACAAAGTCCGCCGACCTCAGGGCGGGGATCGGACATGCCGACCACCGCGACCTGCAGGCCTTGCGCCTTGGCAAGGATGGGGGGTGTAGCGCCTGTGCCGCCAACCTGGATCGCACCGACTGCGAACAGGCCTATCGTCTGCGATCCCGCGTCGTAGACGAAAAAATCAATGTCGTGTTTACGCAGGGTCGCTGTGAGGTCAGGGCGTCGAGCCAGGACAGACAGGGAAAGATTCTGTGGATGAGCTCCAACAGTGATGGACATACGTTCTTTCAACCTCTTTGAAGGGGATTATCAGAAAAATAGACTGGCCATGATCAGGCTATTTTTCTGATAATCCAAAGATCGATTGGCTATGACCACATATGGTCGACATGTCTTTGTCGCAGCGCCTTGCGACACACCTCACTGCTTGTTGCCTGAGCATTAATAATCAAGTATTCGGTATTTAGAAAATGTCATCCGCCTGTCTATCATTCTGGCCTTGTCAGGCGTACTGCCTGGTGTTGATCGGTAACTAGATAGGTGTGGCATGGATCGAGTGAAAGCACGCGTGTGCAATCTGATTGCAGCGGTGATGATGGGTTTGACAGGAGCTGCGCACGCGGCCGAGGTCGTCAGGATTGGCTTGGTTCAGACAACGACAGGCGGGTCGGCTGCGCTCTATGGAATCGAACAGAAGAACGCCGTTGAACTTGCCGTCGAGCAAGCGAATGCGTCCGGAAAACTGGGTGATATCAGGCTGGAAGTCGTTCATTACGATGATGGTGCCGATCGCGGCCAGACGGTGAATATTTATCAGCGTCTGATCTCCCGCGATAAGGTGTCGGCCATTATCGGACCCACTTTGCCCACTTCCGCATTCGCAGCCAATCCTCTTGCGCAAAAGGCTGGAATTCCGGTTGTCGCTTCCTCCAACACGGCATCGGGTATCACGCAGATCGGCGACTACATATTTCGCCTGAGTCCGCCAGAGGATCGGGTTACGCCGGGGGTACTGAAAGAGGTCGTCAAGCGCAATAACGTCAAGCGCGTCGCGCAAATCTACGGCATCGATGACCAACTCACCAAGTCGGCATATTCGGTGCAGAAAAAGGCGCTAGAGGATCTCGGTGTCGAGATCGTGACGACCGAGACTTTCCAGCGCGGCGATGTCTATTTTTCTGCCCAGTTGACCAAGATCAAAGCGGCGCAGCCGGACTTGATCGTGCTGGGAGCACTGGCTGAAGAGACGGCCAGCATCGTGCGTCAGGCACGCAGCATCGGCATACCGACCAGCACCACGTTTGTCGGCACGCAATCCTCCATTTCGACCAAATTCTTCGAGCTTGCCGGTGATGCATCCGAAGGTCTGATCGCAGGTACCGCCTGGTATAACGATTCGCCCGAACCGCGGAGTCAGGACTTCGTGCGCATCTATAGCCAGAGAGTGAAGCGGCAGCCGGATATTTACTCGGCTTATGGATACGATGCGGCTTCACTGGTCATCGACGCCATACGCCAGGCGGGCTCGGGCGACGGGAAAGTCATTCGCGAGAAACTTGCGGGTATCCGTGACTATCCGGGCGTATTGGGTCCGATCGGATTTGACGAAGGACGTGAGCCCACGGTTATCCCCAAAATTCTCGTCGCACAGAGCGGTCGCTTTGTATTGTTGAAGTAGACATGGATATCCTTGCACAGCAAACCATCAATGGTCTCGCGCTTGGTGCCACCTATGCCGTGTTTGCCGTGGGGTTTACGCTTTTGTTCGGCGTACTCAACGTGCTGAACCTGGCACAAGGTGCCGTACTGATGGTTGGCGCATTCACCGGGCTGGAGCTGACGTTGGTTCTGGGCTGGCCGCTGCTGCCGGCTTTCATCGGGGCCATGCTGGTATCGGGTGTGGTGTCCGTCCTGAGCGAAGTAGCCGTGTTTGGGCCGCTGGAGCGGCGCGGCGCGCATCGGTGGATGGGACTCGTCGCCAGTCTGGCTCTTGCACGATTGCTTGTTGGGGTGGTCCAGGAAACCTTGGGCACGCAGGTTCGGCGATTTCCTGCCGAGCCTTGGATGACGGCATCCTGGCAGTTGGGGGGCGTGCAAGTCCAGGGACTGCAAATTATTGTGATCCTGACCGCATTGATACTGATGCTGGCGCTTGCCTTTCTCTTGCGTCGCACGCGTTCTGGACGCGCCATACGTACGATTGCATTCAAACCCAGCGTTGCGCGACTCGTAGGCGTACCGGTAGTTCGATTGCGGCTGATCACCTACTTCATAACGGGTGCACTGGCCGGTGCTGCGGGCGTCCAACTCGGCGTCCTGTACAACGCTGTTTCGCCCTTCATGGGCGAACAGATATTGCTCAAAGGGTTGACCGTGCTGATTCTTGGCGGGTTGGGCCATGTGCCGGGCGCAGCAATCGGTGGGGTGGTCCTTGGGCTGACGGAAGTTTATAGCGTGTCATATCTTCAGTCGTCGCTGCGTGACGCAATCGCCTTTGGCGTGATTTTTCTCATTCTGATTTTCCGACCCTCCGGGTTGTTTGGTACGACGACGAGGCAACGCGCATGATTGATTGGTTGAATTCCTATGAGAACGTCATCGCATTGACGCTCTTGCATGCGATTCTCGGCATTGGTGTGTATCTCATGCTGAGCGTGAATCGATTCTCCCTCGCCACAGGTGGTCTGATGGCGGCGGGTGCGTACTTCTCTGTCATTGCCACTCAAACATTCGATCTGCCTTTTCCTGTCGTGCTTGGGCTTGGCGCCGGCATCGGCGCTATGGCTGCTTTGCTCATCGGTCTGCCGGTCTTGCGACTGGAGGGCGATTACTTCGCTTTGGCTACGTTGGCGTTTACCGAGATCGTTCGAGTCATCGCCTTGAATTGGGATAGTGTGACGGGTGGCGCTCTGGGTTTGATGGGCATTCCAGCAAAGACGACAACACTTTTGCTTGTCGCGGTTCTCGTCGTATTGATTGCGGGAGTCTTGTGGGTGCGTTCGACATGGGTGGGCCGGGGCATGGAGGCAACGCGCCAGGATGAAATGCCAGCTCAGGCGTTGGGCGGCGATGTGGCCCGGGTG
>JAEYZR010000369.1 GCA_023427945.1 Pseudomonadota bacterium
ACGGCGGCGGGCATGCCGCAATAGCAGGCGGCATGCAGCAGGATTTCCTGCAGGTCTTCGCGCGTCCAGCCGTTGTTCAGCGCGCCGTTCAGGTGCAACGCCAGTTCATGCCGGCGACCCGTGGCGATCAGCACACTGACCGTCACCAGGCTGCGATGCTTCAGGCTCAGTCCGGGACGGCCCCAGATCGCACCCCACGCCAGTCCGGTGACCGCCTCTTGCAGCGGCACGAAGAAGTCGTCGTCGCTGGCGCGTTTGATGGCGCCGTCCACATAGGCATCGCCAAGGGTCGTGCGGCGGTTGTGGTGGCCCAGCGCGACGGTCTCGGCGGTAACGGGGTCGAAAGTCTTGTCTGTCATGTCGTTCTCCTGGTTGGTATTGAATTCACGAATGAATGGCGCGAGCGTCCGCGAGCACCATGTCGGCGCCTTTTTCTGCCAGCATCATCACGGCGGCCTGCGTATTGCCAGACACCATGCTGGGCATGACCGACGCGTCGACCACGCCCAGGCCCGCCAGACCGTGTACACGCAGCCGCGCATCCACGACGGCGTCGGCGTCCTCGCCCATGCGGCAAGTACCGATGGGGTGATAAATGGTCTGTCCGTTCTGGCGCGCGAAGTCCAGCCACTGCGCATCGCTTTGCACCGCGTCGCCCGGGTTCAGCTCCGCCTTCACATGGCGCGCCATGGCTGGTTGCGACACGATGCGCCGCGCGATGCGCATGCCTTCGACCAGGCAAGCCTGATCGACAGGATGCGACAGCAGGTTGGGACGGATGTGCGGGGCCTGGGCGGCGTCGGGGCAATGGGCGTGGATGCTGCCGCTGGACTGCGGCCGCAGTTGCGCGACGCCCAGCGTCATGCCGGGCAGCGTGTCCAGCTTGCGTACCGCCGCATCGGCATAACTGGCGTGCATGAAGAAGTACTGCACGTCGGGCGAGGCCAGCTTCGGGTCTGTTTTCACGAAACCGAACACCAGCCCCGTGCCCAAGGTCAGGATGCCCTTGCGCGCCAGCAGGTAGCGCATCACCGCCGAACCCAGTGCCAGTCCACGCGTGCTCTCGTTCAGGGTGCGTGCGCCCTGGACGCGCCAGTTCATTCGGGTGGCATAGTGGTCGATGTAGTTTTCACCGACACCGGGCAGCGCGTGACGGACGTCAATACCCGCCGCCTGCAGCACCTCGGGCCTGCCGATGCCCGAGAGTTCCAGCAGTTGCGGCGACTGAATGGCGCCCCCGCTCAGGATCACCCGTCGCCGGGCGAACACCTGCGTCACGCCCGATCCCTGCTGGCGATATTCCACGCCCGTGCAGCGTCGGCCTTCGAGCAGCAGCCGGGTTGCCAGTGCGCCGGTTCGAATGGTCAGGTTGCTGCGCTCACGCGCGGGCGCAAGATAGCCATCGACCACGCTCCAGCGTCGCCCGCCTTTCTGGCACACCTGGTAGTACCCGAAGCCTTGCTGGTCCGCACCGTTGTAGTCCGGGTTCAATGGCTGCCCGTCCTGCACAGCCGCCTGCAGCAGGCGCTCGGCAATCGCCGCGCGTTCCTGTACTTCGGTGATGTGCATGGGGCCGCTGCGCCCGCGCTCAGGCCCACCGACCGTGGTGTTCTCGATACGCCGAAAATAAGGCGCGACATCCTGCCAGCCCCAACCCGTCGCGTATTGCGCCCAATGGTCATAGTCGCCAGGCTGGCCACGCACGTAAATCATGCCATTGATCAGCGTCGAGCCGCCCAGGCCCTTGCCACGCGGGATCGCAATGCTGCGGCCCATCGTGTTCGGTTCCGGCTCGCTGCGAAAGCCCCAGTTCAGCGTCGTGTTCGTCAGCAACTTGCTGAAGCCGGCAGGCACCGACACCCAATGATGCCGGCCGTCGCCACCCGCTTCGAGCAGCAGGACGGTGTAGTTGCCGCAGGCACTCAGGCGATTGGCCAGAATGCAGCCTGCAGCGCCTGCGCCCACGATGATGTAGTCGAACGTCGTCACGTTGTGCATGTGATGCCCTAACGAACGATGTTCATCAGGGCGCCGCCGTCGACCGGCAGTTGCACGCCGGTAATGAAGCCTGCTTCGTCGGACGCCAGGAACACTGCCGCGTTGGCAACATCCCAGGCCGTGCCCATGCGGGCGCGCAGCGGCACGCGGGCATTGCGCTCGGCCACCACGTCCGCACGGCTGCGGTTGAAGGTCGCGGCACGGGTATCCACAGCCATCGGCGTATCCAGCAGGCCAGGCAGAATGGCGTTGGCGCGCACACCCTGGCCCGCGTGTTCGATCGCGATCTGCTGCGTATAGGCGATCATCGCCGCCTTGGTGGCCTTGTAGGCCACCCACGGATATCGCTGCCACGCCGACACCGACGCGATGTTCAGGATCACCCCCGAACCCTGCTCACACATGATGGGCAGCACGTGCTTGCCCGCCATGATGCAGCCGCGCAGATTGATCGCGCAGATGCGGTCAAACGCCTCCTCCGTGATCTCGGTCGCGCTGGCATCGCCCCCTGATACGCTCACCCCGACGTTGTAATGCATGATGTCGATGCGTCCCCACAGGCGTATGGCCTGGGCAAAGGCCTGGGCCAGTTCCTGCTCGCGCACGACGTCGGCGCGCCACGGCACACAACGATCCGGCGACTGCGTCTGCAGGCACGTCTGCTCGGCTGACGCCAGATCACGATCCACTGCCAGCACGCGCGCGCCTTCCTGCACGAAACGCATGACCGTCGCCCGGCCATTGCCCATGGTCTCGCCCGCGCTCTGGCCGGCCCCGATCACCACCGCCACTTTGTCCTTGAGTCTCATGCTGTGCTCCTGTCTGAGGCACGCGCATCGACCGTGCGCCCTGCCTTGAAAAACGCCACCATGTCGGCCACCTGCCCTTCGAGCATGCCCAGTCCGCCATACGTCTCGCAGCCGCGTGCACGCGCGTGCGCCAGCAGCGGCGTCACCGCCGGTTCCATGATGATGTCCGCCACCAGTTGATCAGCGTGCAGTCGTTCGGCATTCAAGGGCAGCGGATCGCCATCGGCCATGCCCAGCGAGGTCGCGTTGATGACGAAGTCATGACCGCCAGGATCGTCGTTGCCTGCGCTCACCTCGATGGCGGGATACAGCGTGCGCAGCCTGCTGGCCAATGCATCGATGCGGGCACGGCTGCGGTTGTGGACAGTCAGGCGCGCGGCACCCGCCTGCGCCAGCGCGAAGGCAATGGCGTTGGCCGCACCACCGGCGCCCGCCATGTAGACGGCACTGCCGCGAACCGGGCGGCCGTAGCCATTCAATCCCCGCAGAAAACCGACTCCGTCGAGCATGGCCCCCACCAGGCGGCCATCGTTTTCGCGGCGCACCACGTTCACCGCGCCGATGGCCTGCGCATCGGGCTCGACCTCGTCGCACAGTGCCACCACATCCATCTTGTGCGGCACAGTCACCACCATGCCCCAAAGATTCCTGGCGCTGCGCAACGCGTGCAGCGTGTCGGCCAGTCCCGCGGGCGCCACATGTATGGGCACCATCACAGCGTCGTCACCATGCGCCTGCAGCAGCCGGTTCACCAGTTGCGGCGTGCGCACCTGTGCAATGGGATCGGCCAGGATGCACAGCAGCCCGGTCTTGCCAGTGATCGGGATCATGCCGGGCCACCCTGCGTCTTGCGGCTGCGCACTTCCACGCCGGCCCAGGCTTCCATGTATTTGATGAGGGCCGTGAAGTCCAGATCTTCACCGCCCTGTGTGATGGCAAAGGCCCACGCCTGTCGCACCGTCTGGCCCATCCACATCGGCACGGCCAGCGCCTGCGCCTCGTCCAGCCCCAGCGACACATCCTTGTGAATGGTGCGTATGCTGGCGCCATAATCGAACGTGCCGGGCAGGATCGCCCGGGGCACCTTGTCCACGGTGGCGCTGTTGCGGCCCGTGCTCACGTTGATGATGTCCACCATCTGATCCGGATCCAGACCGGCCTTGGCGCCCAGCACCAGCGCCTCATAGGCCGACACCATGTTGGCGGCGGAAATCAGGTTGTTCACCAGCTTCATCATCTGCGCCATGCCCGGTTCGGTCCCGACCTCGAACACATGCTTGCCCATGAAACCCACCTGCTCGCGCACGGCGTCCAGGCCCTGGGCCGCACCGGCCAGCATGATCGACAGCGTGCCGTTGTCTGCCCCCCGCGGCCCGCCGCTCACCGGCGCATCCACCACCGTCACGCCAGATGGCGTCAGGGCCTGCGCGATGTCGCGCACGGCCTGGCGGCCGATCGTCGACATCTCGGCATATACCTTGATGGCGCGACCGCCTGCCACACCGTTTTCGCCAAAGGCCACCGCCCGGCTGACACCGGCGTCGGGCAGGCACGCATACACCACGGCAGCCGCGTCGGCCACCGACCGCGGGCCGTCGTGCACGATGGCGCCCAGTTTCGCCAGTGCGTCTGTGCGCCCGCGATCCGGGTCATACACATGAAGCTGGACACCTGCGCCGACCAGGCGCCGGGCGATGGCTGAACCCATGGCGCCCAGGCCAATGAAACCTGCGATGTGCTGCATCGACATCTTTATTCCTTGCTGGTGGTGGACATCACGTCCGGGTTCACTGGACCGACAGGTTCAGGCCCTTCAACTGCTCGGCCAGTCCCACATAGTCGTCACGGAACACGCGATCAAAATCAGCCGGTGAGCCAATGCGCGACACCATGCCCTGATCAGCCAGCACGCGCTTCATGGCCGGGGTTTCCAGCACCTTGTTGGTGGCGCGATTGATCTTCTCCACCACATCAGCCGGCATGTCGCGCGGGCCGAACAGCCCATACCAGGTCACGACGTCGAAGCCGGGATATCCCAGTTCGGCAATCGTGGGCACGTCGGGATAGGCCGCGACGCGCTCCTGGGAGGAGACCGCCAGCGGACGCACCCGACCGCTGTCGATGAACGCCTTGCCCGATGCGATCGAGCCGCCCACAAGTTCGACGTGGCCGCCCACCAGATCCGTCAGCGCCGGGCTCGAGCCCTTGTAGGGCACATGGATCATTTCGGCACCCGCTGTCTTGCCGAGCAGCGCGAGCAACAGGTGCGACATGCTGCCCTGGCCAGACGTGCCGAATCGCAGTGCCTGGCTGTCCTTGCGCGCGGCGTCCAGCGCCTTGCGCATGGTGTCGTACGGTGATTGGGGTGCTGCGACGATCACCATGGGTGCATCGGCCACGTTCACGATGGACGTGAAATCCTTGAGCGGATCGAAACTCATCGAGTCCTTGCTCAGCAGCGGGGCAATGACGATGTTCTCGCGCAGCGCCAGAATGATCTGGTAGCCATCGGCCGGCGCACGTGCCACGCCGCCCAGGGCGATGATGCCGTTGCCGCCGGGACGATTTTCCACCACCACGTTCCAGCCCTCGGACTTCGTCAATCCTTCGGCCACCTGGCGCGCCAGTATGTCGGTGCCCCCACCCGGGCTGAAGGGCACGACCAGGCGAATCGGCTTGTCGGGATAGGCAGGGGCGGCAGCGGCGGCGGGCGCAACGGCGGCCAGTCCGAACAGCGCAGCGGCAATGAAAGCGGGCAGCATGAGTGTGTCTCCTTGTTGTTGATCGAAACGTTTTTTCGAAGTATGGTCTGCACGGCGGGGATGATGGCGCGAGTCGGACCGGTTTGAAAAGGTGCCGGACGGCACAGGGATATGAAAATAATTCACAGGTGTGGGCGGCATGAACCAGTTGGCGGAACTTGAAGTCTTCATTGCCGTGGTCGAGACCGGCAGCTTCTCGGCCGCCGCGCGCAGGCTGTCGCGCTCACCCTCGGCCGTCAGCAAGCTGATCTCGCGCATGGAGGCGCGGCTGCGCACGCTGCTGTTCGAACGCACCTCGCGCGAAGTGCGCCCCACCGAGGCCGGCCACACCTTGCATCGCGAGGGCATGCGGGTGCTGGAGGCCCTGACCGAGGCCGAAAGCGCCTTGCAGCGCCACGCCGAGGATGCCCGGGGCACTCTGCGTGTGCACAGCATCTTCACCTTCGCCAAATACCAGCTGGCCCCCGTCATGGCCGACTTCACGCGCGCCAATCCCGAGATCCGCGTCGAATTCCTGCTCAACAACGACCCCATGGACATGGTGGAGAACAACATCGATGTGGCCATCCACAGCGGCGCGTTGCCCGACTCCTCTCTGATCGCCAGGCGGCTGCCCGCCAGCCGCTGGATAGTCTGTGCGTCGCCCGATTACCTGAAACGCCACGGCACGCCACAGACACCCGACGACCTCGCGCACCATAACTGCCTGAGCTTCACCCACCGCACCCACTGGAACACCTGGCCCTTCGAGGGCCAGGGCCGGGGCATCAAGGCGGTGGGCAACCTGGGCGCCGACCAGGGCGACATGCTCATGCAACTGGCCGTGCAGGGCGCAGGGATCGCCCGGCTGGCCCACTATCACATCCAGGGCGAGCTGGCCGCCGGCCGCCTCGTGCCTGTCCTGCAGCGCTTCCAGCCGGCCCGTGCCGAACCGATCTACATGATCTACAAAAGCCGGAAATACCTGGCACCCAAGGTGAAAGCCTTCATCGATTTTCTCGATGCGCGCTTTGGTGTCAATGTGGCGGGATAGCAGCCCCTGCCATGCTTCGGGCGCTGCCCTGGCATCGCGCCTGTCGACCGTGCCTGAGGGCTATCGGATCAGGCGTTCCAGTTCGCTCTCGGCCAGACCCACCGCCCGATAGTGGCGGCGCGCCGCCTCCAGCTTGGTGAACACGTCCTCGTAGCCCACGGCGTTGCCCTGGGGATCCACATAGGTGTAGCCGCCCTGCACATGAAACCAAGTCACCATTTCGTCCACATCCTCTGGTACGAACAGCGTGTGCGTTTCACCGGGCGGCTCGAAGGCAAACGCCCCCTGTTCGGCCACCCAGTCGTGTTCCAGGTAATACCAGCGCCCTTTGATCACCAGCGCGTGAACGGCGCCGGAATGACGGTGCCGGGACAGCACGCCACTGCGACGCACGCGCAGCAGATTGACGTAATAACCGGCGCTGACGCCGAACAACAGCGGCTTGAAAGACACCGAGTCGTTCATCGGTACCCACAGGCGCTCATCGTCGTCACTGCCCAGCACGCCAGGCACGACCAGATCAGCCACCATGTCGGGCGCCTGCGGCAACTGGTAGGCAATGGCCCGGGTGTCGGGTCGCATTCGGGGCAGGGCAATCTCAGGCGTATCCATGATTTCTCTCCAGACAGGGTTCAAAGGCAATGGACGGCAGCGTAGAGAAGTCCGAGGTGCGGCGGAACCACCGTGATAGCCATGGACTTGTGAATTAGTTTCATAGGACTATCGAACCAGGCGTGAGGAAGAGCTGTGCCGCCCGGGAAGAGGCGGAAAATCCATGCTTGACAGCAACCCAAGCAGAATCGGATTATAAAAAAACGTTTTTTCAACAAGCCGTTTTTTCAATCCATCCTTTCCCCATTACCCATCCACACCATGAACCTAGCGCTGCTGTCTCCGTCTGTACTGCCCCCCACGGGTAACCTCATCAACGGCTCCTGGGTGGACGGAGGCGCGCGCTTTGCCGTCACCGACAAGTTCAGCGGCGTCGAGATCGCGCAGGTCAGCCAGGCCACGCGTGAACAGGTCTCGCAGGCAGTCGCCATTGCCGCACAGGCCACCGAGGCCGGCGCGCCGCCCGCCTACGAGCGCGGGCAGGTGCTGCACCGTGCCGCCGCACTGCTGAACGTGCACCGCCAGCGCTTCGTGGACGTCATGGTGGCCGAGGCGGGGTTCACCATTTCCGACGCAAGCGGCGAAGTCGATCGCGCCTGCATCACCCTTGCCCTGTCCGCCGAAGAGGGTGTGCGTCTGACAGGCGACATGATCCCTTTCGCCGCCAGCCCCGGCGCCCATGCCCGCCTGGGGTTCACCCAGCGTTTCCCGGTCGGCGTGGTGTGCGCGATCACGCCTTTCAATTCGCCGTTGAACACCGTGCTGCACAAGGTGGCCCCAGCCTACGCTGGCGGCAACGCGGTCGTGCTCAAACCCTCGGCCATCACCCCGCTCACGGGCGCACTGCTGGGCGAGATCCTGCGGGAAGCCGGCATGCCGCCGGCGTTCCTGTCGGTGCTGCAGGGCGATGGCGAAACGGTAGGCAACTGGCTGCTGGAAGAACAGGCCATCGGCTTCTACACCTTCACCGGCAGCACCCGTGTAGGGCGCATCAACCAGCAGGCCGCCGGGCTGCGGCGCACCCAGATGGAACTGGGCAGCATCGCCAGCACCATCGTGTGCGCCGACGCCGATCTCGAC
>JAEYZR010000327.1 GCA_023427945.1 Pseudomonadota bacterium
GGGTCGACATGATGCTTTTCACAGACTGCAACCCGTCGCGCGGCCCCACTTCACTGATCAGCACGTCCGTCGCTCGAGCATTCGGATCCACCATCGCTCACTCCAATAAGTTCTATTAGTTAGAATAAAATTCTTTCTATTAGAATATTTCAACGGAATACGTGTGTCAATGACACCTTTGATTCTCCGTGAAAACGGCAGTAGGAAGCCGACCCGCTGTTCTGTAAGATGGAACGCCAGACTATTCTTTAGTCTGCCCACCCAACCCAACCGGACTAGCCGTGCCCCGCAAACCGTTGAACAAATCCCTGGCCGACATCTCGGCAGCTGAAGGTGGCGTGGCCGCCGTCGATCGAGCGATCAGCCTCATGTCGGTGTTTACGCGCGACGCGCCCACACTCTCGCTGACCGAGCTGGCCGAACGCACGCGGCTGTACAAAAGCACCGTGCTGCGCATGCTTGCGTCCTTGGAACATGCGGACTGGATCCAGCGCACGGAAGACGGCCGCTACGCGATAGGATCGGAGATCGCCCGGCTGCATGGCATCCATGCCGCCTCTTTCTCGCTGGAGGCCGCCGTCGTGCCGGTGCTGCGTGACCTGGTCATCGCCAGCGGCGAGAGTGCGGCCTATCACGTGCGCCAAGGCACGGGCCGGCGTTGTCTGTACAGGGTGGATTCGCCCCACCCGGTTCGCGACCACATCCGTGCGGGCGACCTGTTGCCGCTGGATCGCGGCACGGGTGGACGCGTGCTGACGGCCTTCGACAGTGTGCTGGGCTACATGCCGGGACCGGATTCAGACCTTTACGCCAGGATTCGGCGCGATGGCTACTGCATCGCCAAAGGCGACCGCCTGAGTGAGGTCGGCGGTATTTCCGCGCCGATCTTCCTGCTGTCCGGCGAGATCACTGCGGCGGTCACGCTGACCGCACCCGTGCACCGATTCAAGGAAGAACACCTGCAGCACGTGCTGGACGCGGCGGCCAGACTGACCGGCCGCGTGGGTTAGCCGCGAGGCTCGGGCACGCCGATATGCCTGTCCCGGCCTGCGCGCACAGCGATGAACGATTGAATGATGCCCAACGTGGCGCACAGCAACAACGGCGGCCACCAGCTTGCCGACACGTCGTGCAGCGCGCCGGCGATGACCGGCCCTGCCGCCGCGATCGAATAGCCCACGCATTGCGCCATGCCCGACAGTGCTGCAGCCTGGCGGGCGTTACTGGCGCGCAGCGCGATGAAGCTCAGCCCCAGCACGAAACCCGCACCGTTGCCGATGCCGAAAAGCACCGCCCAGAACAAGGCGTAGTGCGGCAGGAACAACAGGCCCAGCAACGACGTGACAGCCAGCAGACTCGTGCACACCGCCACACCGCGCTGGTCCCGCAGGCGCCTGAGCAGTGCGCCCATGCACAACGCCGGGATGGCCGAGGCGAGCAGGAACATGCCGTGGGTCGACCCCGCCTGTGCAGGCGACACCCCGGAGTCGATCAGGATGGCAGGCAGCCAGCCGAGAATGACGTAGTTGATGGTCGAATTCAGGCCCAGGAACAGGGTCACCTGCCAGGCCAGCGGTGAACGCCAGATGGGCCCGGCCGAAGCCACCGCCGATGTGTCCGCGCTGGCCCGACTGCGAGAGCCGGACTGCCTGAACCACACCACCACCGCCACTATGGGCAACACCGCGAAGCACGCCAGCGCGCCACGCCAGCTCAGGGCTTGCGACATCGGAATGACGGTGGCCGAACCGATGCCGGCGGCCACGTTCATCGCCAGCACATAGGCGCCCGTCAGAGAGGCCACGTGCAGGGGAAAATCACGCTTGACCAGGCTGGGCAACAGCACGTTCGCGATGGCGATGCCCACACCAATGACGGCGGTGCCGAAGAAAAGACTCCACGCACTCCCGCCCGAACGTAAACCGATACCCATGATGATGGCCACCAGGGAGACCGTCAACGCACGCTCCAGTCCGACACCTGCTGCGATCCGTCCACCAAACGGGGAGATCAGGGCAAACGCAATCAAGGGCAACGTCGTCAGTGCGCCTGCGCCCACACTGCTCAGATTGAAATCGCTTGCAATGGGGCCTAACAGCGCAGGCAGGACAGTGAAGGGTGCGCGCAAACTCGCTGCAATCAGAAGGATGCCCAGCAACAAAATGGTCTGCGGGCTGAAACGTAGGAACTTCCTCATGCGTGAACTACCAGATGCCAGTAAAGGCCACACTGTACGCCTTCGCGTGAATCGTCGCTCACGCCCAGGTCAGGTGAATGACAGGACGGCCACCCGTCCAGCATCACGTGGACAGCGCGGCCCCCACCCGCCGTGCATCACGGGGACAACACGCCCCCTGCCCGCTCTGCATCACGTGGACAACACGGCAACCGTCTGCCCTTCGTTGACGACCTCGCCTTCGGCCACCAGCAACTCGGTCAACTGCCCCGAGCCCGTTGCACTCACCGGGATCTCCATTTTCATGGACTCCACGATCATGATGACATCGTCTGCTGCCAGCGTGTCCCCCACCTGGGTTTCGATCTTCCACACTGTGCCGGTGACTTCAGCAACCACATTGATACGTCCCATATACCGCTCTCCTGTTCCGGAAGTTTTTTAACGTCGCTCAAGGTTTGGCAAGATTCAGATCGTTCAACAGCTTTCTGGTGCTCTCGTATTCCGCGTCCAGGATACGTTTCATCTCGTCGTGCTTGACGAACCGGGGACGCCACAGCTGTTGCTCCACGAAACTGTTCCATTGCGCACTGGTGGCCACTTTTTCCAGCGCGTTTTCCCAGTAGGCCAGTTGCGCCGGAGTCATGTCCTTCGGGCCGATGATGCCCTGCACCGAGGTGGACACTGCGTCTATGCCCTGTTCCTTCCATGTCGGGATATCGGCCAGATCGCCGGTCAGCCGGTTTTCCGTGGTAACGGCCAGCAGCCTGATCGTGCCGGCCTTGTATTGGGTCAAGACGTTGGGCGAAGAGGCCGACACCACATCCACGTGCCCGCCAAGCAAGGCGTTCATGGATTCGCCGGATGACTTGTAGGGCACGATCACCAGCTTGCCGATGTCCACACCCGCCTGCTTCAACGGTTTGGCGATGGCCAGATGGATGTGGTTACCCACCGACGTGGCAATGGCAATGGACAGCGAGTCGGGCTTGCGCTTGAGATGCTCGACCAGATCCTTTGCGCTTGTCAGGGGGGAGTCGGCACGCACCGCCACCAGCATGGACTCTTCCACCAGTAGCGCGATGGGTGTCATATCGTTGTAAGACAAGGCATCTGGCGGATTTAGGGCACGCGCACTGATCATGCCGGTGCTGAAAAAGCCGAGCCAGTGCGGGTCGCCCGGGTGCGACCGCAGCACCTGCAGGGCTATGGCGCCGCTGCCACCAGGCCGGTTGGTGACCACCAGCGTCTGGGCCAGCGCTTTTTGCAGATCCAGCTGGCGCTGGATCTCGCGTGCTGCGGTATCCAGGGCTGCACCTGCACCAGCGGGAACGACCAGTTCGACGGCATGGCCGGGTTGCCAGCCGGGCTGCGATGCCGCAGCCATTGCCCGCGAGCCTCCCGTTGCCACGACACAGCACAGGATCGACAAGACGGCGACGCCGCCATGGAAGCTACGAAAGAAACCGCGCATGGTCTGTCTCCTTTCAAGCGGCCCGGCTGCAGCGGGCACGCAATACGGTCCAGGCGTCTTCCACCCAGTCGCACAGCACTGAACGTGTCTCACGCGGATCGATGATGTCGAGAATGCCGAACTTTTCGGCGGTGCGAAAAGGCGAAGCGATGCGGTGGTAATACGCTTCCAGCCGTGCCTGCTCGGCCTGCGGATCATCGGCCACGGCAATGTCGTTGCGATGGGCCGCCGCCACGCCGCCCTCGATGGGAATGGAGCCCCAGCGTGCCGAGGGCCATGCCAGCCTGTGGTTGAGCTGCGGAAAATGTTTGGGCGCATGCAGACCGCCCGCCATGCCGAAAGCACGCCGCATGATGATGGACATCCAGGGAATACTGGACTTTTCGATGGTGCTGAGCACCCGAACGGCCCCCAGAAGCGTGCCGCTGAGTTCGGCCTCCGGCCCCGTGGTGTTGCCCGGCTGGTCGACCAGGTTGATCATCGGCAGGCCGAACGTCTCGCACAGGTTCACATGGCGCTCGGTCTTCCAGGCCGAAGTGGTCGTCATGGCGCCGCCCGACACCCGTGGATCGCTGCACAGCACGCCCACCGGATACCCATCGAGGCGCGCCAGCGCCGTGATGGTCGAGCCGCCCTGATAGCGGCCAATCTCGAAGATGCTGTCCTTGTCGAAGATCGCTGCCATGATCTTGCGTGGATCGAAGACCTTGCGGCGATCCTTGGGAATCGCATTTTTCAGCATGTCATCGGCCCGGTCCACGGGATCGTCATTGGGAATCCTGCTGGCAGCCAGCCCGGCATGGCGCGGCAGATATGACAGAAAGCGGCGCACCTGCTCGAAGGCGTCGGCTTCGTCCTCGGCTTCGTTGTGCACCAGGGCGCTGCGGCGATGCACCTGATACCCCCCCAGCGCATTCTTGTCGATGTCGATGCCGTACGCCTGCTTCACCACAGGCGGACCTGCGGCAAAGACCTGGGCCTGGTCCTTGACCATCACGGAGAAATGCGACATCAGTACCTTGATGGCGCCCAGGCCCGCGCACGCCCCCAGAGCCACGCCCACCACCGGCACCGCGTCAAGCAGGGCCACGACCGGCCAGTTGGGGTAGCCGGGGATCTTGCTGCTGCCCTGCTGTTCCAGCAGCTTGATGCTGCCACCGGCAGAATCCACCAGCCGCACCAGCGGCATCTTCAGGTCCAGCGCCAGGCGTTCGGCGTAGATCCACTTATCGGAAATCGTGGCTTCGGACGACCCGGCGCGCAGCGTGTAGTCGTCGGCCGAGACCGTCACTTTCTCGCCCTTGATGCGCCCTGTCCCGATGATGGCGTTGACAGGCGATAGCGACGTGAGGAACCCGTCCTTGTCGTAGTGGCCCTTGCCGGCAATCCGACCCAGCTCGCGAAACGTGCCGGCGTCGAACAGCACGCCGATGCGCTCGCGGGCATTGAGTCTGCCGCGCTCCCTGTGCTTTTGCAGCGCCTGCGGCCCGCCCATTGCGGCGGCCTGCTCCCGCCTGCGCGCCAGCTCTTCGAGCTCGGGCGCCCAGTCGTCTGTCGGCGTCACGCCGCGTGTCTCATCCACGATGTCGTCCTCCTGCCCGGCCCACACTGACGGTGCGCTCGGGCGTTGTGGGTCTGGGTTATCGGTCGTGCATATTGATTATTTTTTGAGTCTGCAAAGCGTCGATGGCCGCAGGGGCCCAACCCAGCTCGGCCAGTACGGCATGCGTGTCGGCGCCGAGTGCCGGGCCGGTTTGGCGGATTCTGCCGGGCGTGCGCGAGAGTCGGGGCACTACGCCTGCCTGCACCGTGTGGCCCAGGTCAGGGTGCGGGACTTTCACCAACATGTCGCGCGCCAGATAGTGCGGATCGTCGTAGATGTCGGCGATGGTGTAGATGCGCGAGGCAGGAATCGACTGCGCGATCAGCTTCGCCTCCAGGGTGTCACCCTCGTACTGGCTGGTCCACTGGGCAATCGTCGCGTCGAGCGACTTCATGTTGTCGCGTTCCCCACGCGCCCGGATCGTGGCGTAACGCGGATCGGTCAGAAGCTCCGGCTGGCCCATGAGTTCGGCCAGGCGAGCAAAGATGATGTTGCTGTTCGCGGCGATCAGGACCCAGGCACCGTCGCGGGTCGGGTACAGGCTGTTGGGCGCCATCGTCGGCAGGTTCGGCCCCACTCGCTTGGGCACAAAACCGAGTTTGTCGAACGCCGGCACGTAGGGTTCCATCTGCGAAAACGACGTTTCATAGAGTGCCGTGTCCACCACCTGGCCCAGCCCGGTACGGTGGCGTTCGTGGATGCACATGAGCGCACCGAACGCGGCATATACCGCGGTGAGGTAATCGGTGGTCGCCAGGGCAACGCGAGCAGGCGGACGATCCGGGTCGCCCGTCATGTGCCGCACGCCGGCGAACGCCTCGCAAATGGCGCCGTAGCCGGGCCGGGAGGCATACGGGCCGTCCTGCCCATAGCCACTGATGCGCACCATGACCAGTCCGGGGTTGCTGGCGCTCAAGACGTCGTATCCCAGGCCCAGCCGCTCCATCACACCCGGGCGGTTGTTCTCGACCAGGATATCGGCGCTGTCGATCAAGGCATGGGCCACGTCACGGCCCTGCTCGCTTTTCAGATCGAGCGCCACCGAGCGTTTGCCACGCAGGATCGTGGCCGCATACAGCGAGACATCCTCGACGTGCTTGCCCATCTGACGCACGCCGTCGCCTTCGAACGGTTCTATCTTGATGACTTCGGCGCCGAAGTCCGCCATGAGCCGCGCACAGGCCGGGCCTGCGATGGTCGAACAGATTTCGATCACTCGCAGGCCCGCCAGCGGCCCCCCGCCTTGCGTCGTACTCATGCGCGTCTCCTTTCGGTGGTCTCTGCCGATGCACTCAGACGTCCCACGACCGCCTGCCCGGACTCTTCCACACGCTGGCGCGAGATGGCCACGTAGGTGTTGGCATCGCCCTTCTCCAGCGCGCTCAGCCCGGCCCGCCACAACATCGCCGATGCGCGGCGCCTGGCCTTGGGCGCCAGGCTGATGCGCGAATAGCGCAAGGTCTGCAGCGACAGGGCCGTCAGCATGGCAGTCAAGCGTTTGTTGTCGACGTGACGTACAGACAGGATGGACAGGCGGTACGAGGTCTCGGCATATTCGCCCTGGTCGTCGTCCAGCCGGGCCAGCCTTTCCAGCTTGGCCACGCCTGCCCGCAACGTTTTCAGATAAGTATCCGTATGGGCAGCCGCCACTTTGCGCGCCACGATTTCGAGCAGTCCCACGCGAATCTCGAAGATTTCGCGCACTTCATCCACGGTCAGATCGGTCACGAAAGCACCGCGTCGCGCAAAAATCGTGACCAGCCCTTCGCGTTCGAGAATACGTATGGCGTCGCGTACGGGGCCCCGGCTGACTTCGAAGGTGTCAGCCAGACGCTGCTCGTTCAGTGATTCACCCGGCTGGCGCTGGCCGCGAATGATTTCGTCGCCGACGTGGGCGGCGATCTGCTCGGAGATGGTGAGCGTCAGTGCCTGACGATCGGCAAACAGGCGGAAGACCACCGCGCTTTCCAGATCGCTCATGAGCTCGTTCGATTTGGCTGATGCCATGCAATTCTCGGTGGGTGTGTCGAGGGCGTTTGCGTGGACCGTGGCCAACGCGAACGGATCAACTGAGCAACCAGATTATCACAATACGATTGTTAACAATAAACAAATTGAAAACCGAACTTCAGGGCGGCAGCGACTCACATCGCCAGGAATCCGAAATATCAGGTCGTGAACAGACCACTGAGCACGGCAATCGCCCCACTCAGCGAGCGAGCGGCTCCTTTTGTACAATCGCCGCAAACTCAAACCCGCATCCCCATTCGAGATGCACATAAGGTCTTGCTCAAAGGAGACACTCATGTTCAAGCGACATTCAAGTCTGGTCGCGCTGACGCTCGTCATGGCGTTCGGTGCGGCAGGCATGGCGCACGCCGCCTATCCCGATCGTCCCATCACGCTCGTCGTGCCTTTCCCGCCGGGCCAGGCGACCGACATCTTTGCGCGCGTGGTGGCCGAGCAGCTTGCCAAGGACGTCAAGCAGCCGGTGATCGTGGAGAACAAGGCAGGCGCGGGCAGCAACATCGGCATGCAGTACGTCGCACGCTCGGCCCCGGACGGCTACACGCTGGTGGTCGGCGGCAGTGCTGCCGCAGTCAACCAGACGCTGTACACCAACCTGAACTATTCGCTGCAAAAGGATTTCAAGCCTGTCGGTGGCATCTTCACCGTCCCGCTCATCTTCCTGGCCACCCCACAGAGCGGCATCAAGACGATGCAGCAACTGCTCGAGAGCGCCCGCACCACGCCCGGCGAACTCGCGTATGCCAGTGCCGGTATCGGCGGCACCCAGCACTTGTCCGCGGAAATGCTCAATGCCGCGGCGAACGTGAAGCTGCGGCATATTCCCTACAAGGGCAGCGGTCCCGCCCAGGCGGATTTCCTGGGTAACCACGTGCCCCTGATGGTCGATTCCGTGACGGCGGCGCTGCCCCATGTCACCTCGAAGCAAGCCGTGCCGCTGGCGGTGACGACGCGCCAGCGCGTGCCGCAACTGCCGGACGTGCCCACAGTGGCGGAATCCGGATTGCCGGGCTTCGAAGCGGTGGGCTGGGCCATGATCTTTGCGCCATCGAAAACACCCGATGACGTCGTCACGTTCCTGAACACCAGAATCAACGCCATCCTGCGTTCACCGGAAATGGCGAAGGCGCTGACAGACCGTGGCGGCGAACCGCTGGTCTACGACATCGCCCAGGGCCAGCAATTCGTGGCCACCGAAGTCAAAAAATGGGGCGAAGCCGTCAAGGCCTCGGGCGCCTCCATCGATTGAGCGCGTGCGGCGTTGCACCCCTGGTCAGTGCGCCGTGGGGTGCCGCCGCCTCGCGCCTGCCGCGTCCGGCCCGCCCCATGCGCCGCCGGCGCGTCCCTCTCGTTCACGGGTATCAGAACTGCCAGTACGCAGGAACCCAGGCGTATGCATCGTCCAGCTTGAGCATGCGGCCCAATCCCGGGAAGGGGTAGTGAAAGCCCAGCACCAGCATGCGTTCGCTGGCGGCACGATCAAAAATGCGCTGGCGTGCGGCTTGAGCCATCGCCTTGTCGCGATCGGGGCCGGGCAACCATGAGTGATTGATGTTGACCACGGGATGGTAGGCCAGGTCGGCCGTCAACAGCAGTTGTGCGTCACCCGAATGAACCAGGAAAGTGGCCATGCCCGGCGTGTGGCCCGCTGCCGAAAGCGTGGTCAGGCCCGGCAGGATTTCGGCCCCCGCGTCGTACAGTTCCACATCCTTGGCCACCGGTTCGGTGCTTTGCTTGATCGCCGCGCCAAAACGCCTGCGAAAATCCTCCGGCACGGGCATGTAGGACAGATCGGGTTCACCCTGGACAAAGAACTTCCAGTCGGCGCGAGGCGCAAAAACCGTCGCCCGGGGAAAGGCCTTGCCGCCATCCGCGGCGCGCAGGTTGCCCACATGGTCCGGGTGAGTGTGCGAGACCACGATCACATCGATGTCCTCGGGGCGCAATCCCAGCTTGGCCAGGTTGGCGAAGATCTGTCCGCCGTTGGGGCCCATCGTCTTGCCGGCCCCGCTTTCGAGCAGCACGCGACGCCCCCCCATTTCCAGCAGCAGGGTATTGAGGTTCAACGTCAGGTGATCCGACGGCAGGAAAGCCTGGCGCAACGCTTCACTCAACTCGACTTCCGGGGCATTGCTGGCATAGATCCTGGGCGGCCCGCCAATCAGACCATCGCTGATGACAGTCGCCTTGATGTCCCCGACATGGAAGCTGTAGTGGGTGGCGTTGCCCGCCTGCGAGGCGCTGACCGGCGCTTGTGGTGCCCCTTGCGCCTGTGCGCGTGCCGGACCGCTGAAGGCGCTGCCCAGCACCAGTCCTGAAGTACCGGCAAAGGCAGAGAGCATCACTTTTCGGCGCTTGCGCAATAACGGCTGATCGTTGTTCATGGTGTTCCTTTTCCTTGCAGGCCGCAGGTGCGCTGCCTGAGCGATTCCGGATCCGCGGTGTCCATCACCTGGATTCGATAACACTATGCCCAAGGAATCATGCGCTGATAAGATACCCAATACCGATCAGATTGATTAGCAAAACTGCGCAATGATAAAAACCAGACTCGATAGCCTGGAAATCTTCGCCGCCATCGTGCGGTGTGGAGGCTTTCGTGCGGCGGCGCTGGAGCGTCGTATATCGTCTTCGGCACTGAGCCAGAGCATGAACGCGCTTGAAGCTTCTCTAGGCATCCGGCTGCTGAACAGAACCACGCGCAGCGTGGCCCCGACCGAAGCCGGGCAGCGTCTGCTGGACAGCCTGGGGCCGGCACTGCGCGACATCCACCGCGCGCTCGACGACCTCGACCAGTTGCGCGACAGCCCTGCCGGCACGCTGCGGTTCAACGCGCCGGGGCCTGCCGTCGAGCATGTGCTGTATCCGCTGGTCCATGACTTCATGCAGGTCCATCCCAACGTGAAGGTCGAGATCGTGGCCGACGCCGCCATCGTGGACATCGTCGAACAGGGGTTTGACGCCGGGGTGCGTTTTGGCAAACAGCTCGCACAGGACATGATCGCCGTGCCACTGGGCCCGCCGTTGCGCTACGTGATCGTGGCTTCGCCGGACTATCTGCGCCGACGCGGCACGGCGCTTATGCCCGACGACCTCGGCGAACACGAGGCCATCCTGCGTCGTTTTCCCGGCGGCACGCTGGTCTCCTGGGCATTCGAAAAAGACGGCAGGTCACTGACCATCCAGCCACAGGGGCGTCTCACGGTCAGCTCCGCCCACCAGGAATTGCAGGCGGCGCTGGCGGGCCAGGGGGTGGCCCACCTGTTCGAAGACTATGTTCGCGAACCCTTGCGCGATGGCCGCCTGGTCGCGCTGCTACAGGACTGGTCTCCCCTGTTGCCCAGTTGGTATCTCTATTATCCGCACCGTAGCCATGCCAGTGCCGCCATGACGGCCTTTCTCGAACACGTGCGCAGGCACCTGTCGCCCGGTCCTTAATCGCTAGGCCTTTTCACTGGCGATGTAGGATTGCACCGCACGATACGAATCCTGCAACACGGCCTTGGCCGCCCGCTCGGCCTGCTCGGCATCGCCTTGTGCCACCGCCTGCGCCAAACGCGCCCAGCCGGCTGCCGACTCCAGGCGTCTTTCTTTCGAGTGGAAACTGATCGATTTCTCGCGGATGGCATAACGCCACAGCGCCTGATCGCTCAAGCCCTCGTAAATCGTGCTCAGCCGCTTTCCCGGGCATGCATTGATCAGCAAACGTTGCGTCTCGATGGACAAGGCGGCGTATGTGGCGGCGGCCGTTCGTTCGGCCTGAGCCAGCTTGCCCAGGCGCTCAGCGCGTTCGGTCAGCTGCTGCGCCAGGCCAGGGGGCGATTTCTCTACGGCCAGCCGGGCGGCCAGACCGAGCAGTTGCGCCCGGATGTTGAATATCTCTTCAATCTCTTCGGCGTCGATCACGATCACGCGCACGCCGTAACGGGGAATGCGCTCGACCACGCCACGTCGTTCGAGCAAAGCCATCGCTTCTCTGACGGTGCTGCGGCTGACCGCGAAAAGTTCCGCGTAGGTTTCTTCCTTCAGCCGCTCGCCTGGCGCGATCGCGCCATCGCGTATGGCGCCGAACATGGACTGCGCGACCTGTTCCGGCAGCGATTTGGCCAGCCGTCCGATGGGGGTCGACTCGTTTTGGAAGTAGGCATGCGCGCCGGGCATAGCTCTCTGCGAAAGAGGTGGGATGCGAGCAGTATACCGGTTCGATCTGGTCCCCCATGAGCTGTCCAGACAGCTGTCGAGCCACATTATTTATTGTCGACAAAAGACATTCGACTAAATATACTTGGTTCACATTGACGTTCCAGTGACCAGAAAGGAGACAGGTGATGACATCTATTTCGGTAATTCCTCGGGGCTATGCCGCCGGCGCTGTCGTGACCGGGCTGAACCTGCGCAAGCCCCTGACGCCCGCTGAACTTGCCACCGTCCAGGCTGCCTGGCAGGAGCACCTGGTCCTGGTCTTTCAGAATCAGGATCTTTCGGCACCAGAACTGATCGCCTTCACGGCGCAAATGGGCGATGTGGAGCGCAACGACAATGTGCCGTACTACCGTGACCCGGATTACCCCGAGGTCCTGCTGGTCTCCAACAAGCCGCGTAACGGCAAGCCCTCCGAAACGCGCAATACTGGCCGTAACTGGCATGCGGATCTCACCTATACCGACCGCCCGGCAAAAGGCTCCGTGCTGATGTGCAAGGAAAAGCCGCGTATCGGCGGAGACACCATGTTCGCAAACATGTACATGGCTTATGACTCACTCAGCCCGGTGCTGCGCAACTTCATCGAAACACTGGAGGCCGTACACGACATCACGCTGATCAAGGGTTTCGAGCGTCGCGACCCCGCGCAGATCGCAGAGATGAAACGCGCCAATCCGCCCATCGCGCATCCGGTCGTTCGCACGCACCCGGAAACAGGCAAGAAACTGCTGTTCGTCAGTGAACGCATCCGCAACTTCGTGGGGATGACGGAAGAAGAAAGCCGCCCCCTGCTGCAGTTCCTGAACGAACACGCCACATCGCCCGAGTTCGTCTATCGCCATCAGTGGGCCTTGAACGACATAGTGATGTGGGATAACCGCTGCACCTTGCACATCGCCCTGAAAGACTTCAACCAGAACGAACCCAGACACATGATGCGCTGCTCGATGCGGGGTGAGCAATCCGGCTACGTGATTCTGCCGGAAGCGCAGGACGGTGCATCACTGAAGAATGAGCTGGCAGCCATGTCCTGAAGCAGTCTGCGGCACACGTCGCACGCTGCCTGACAACACGAATACTAAAAAAGAAAAGCCGCAAACGTTGAGGAGACGTTCATGTTCTGCACTATCTGCAGGCCCATACGCCTGCTTGCTGTCCTGGCCTGTCTGACGTGGGTCCCTTCCCTTGCACAGGCGGCGGAGCCGCCCATCCGCATGGAGGTGGGCTTTCCGCCCGGTGGCACCACCGATGTCATGGCCAGACTGGTCGCCAGGGAACTGGCGGCCAAGCTGGGGCGCGACATCGTGGTGGAAAATCGCGCAGGTGCGAGTGGCAACATTGCAGCAGCCTCCGTGGCGCAATCGGCACCCAACGGCAACACCCTGCTCTTTGCACCCAGCAGCCACGCTGTGAATGCGTCGATCTACCCTAACCTCGGTTTTGACACGACGCGTGCGTTCTCGGCGATTGGTATGGTGGCCACGACACCCTATGTGCTGGTGGTCAATCCCACCTTGCCGGCCGATTCGGTCAAGACACTGGTCGACTATCTCAAACAGCATCCCGCCAAGGTCGCGTTCGCGTCGGCCAGCCCGGGAACCGGACAGCACCTGGCAGGCGAACTGTTCAAGAAGAGTGCACAAGTGGACATTCTGCACGTGCCCTACAAAGGGAGTTCGGCGGCGCTGCCCGACCTGGTGGCCGGGCGCACCGGCATGATGTTCGACAACATCGCCGTCATGCTGCCCCACATCAAGAGCGGCAAGGTCAACGCCGTGGCAGTCACCACGTCAAAACGCTCTGCACTGCTTGCCGGGCAACCCACGGTCGCGGAGAGCGGTTATCCCGGATTCGACATCGCAGGCTGGTTTGTCCTGTTGGCTCCGGCGGGCACTCCGGATGATGTCATCGCCCGATTGAGTCAGGGCTTGAACGAAAGCCTGCAAGGCGAAGCCCTGGCCGGACGACTGGCCGAGCTGGGTGCCGAAGTGAAACGCAGCTCTCCTGAAGAAGCCAACCAGTTCGTGCGCGACGAAGTGAGCCGGTGGGCCAAGGTCGTAGACGAGGTCGGCATCAAGGCGAACTAGATCTGCCACCCTGTCCCTGGCCATGCACCGGCTCGATACGCCGGTTCAGCGCAGTGACGACCAGCGCACGATGGACGACATCGCCGCAAACGGCGTGGTCATGTGGTCCTGATCGGACAGCTCGACGTAACGCAAGGCATCGCCCGTCACACCCGCCTGCACGAGCACGTCGCGCACGCTTCTGGCGCCCTCCAGCATTTCGGCCGAACCATCGGGCCAGCCGGGCCATTCGTCCTTGGACATCGCCAGCATCACCTGCGCCTTGCCGGGCGCAAGACTGGCAAGGTCCTGAAGAATGCGACTGTCGTCCCACCACACTGCCGGGCTCACCGCGACGTAGCGCTGGAACGCTTGCGGCTGCGTCGCCAGGGCGTGCAGGACGTAATAGCCACCGAGAGAATGGCCTGCCAGAGTCTGGCGTGCGGCATTGATGCGGTAGGTCGCGGCCAGCGCAGGCCGCAACTCATTCACCAGGAAATCCGTGAAGGCGTCTGCACCGCCCGGTTTCGGGCCACGCAGGCGTTCGAGCGAGGCGGGGTTGCGCGCTGGCGGAATGAAGTCCCAGGTCCGGCGCTCGCCGTTGATGGCCTCGTCGCCGGGATAGCCGACCCCGACGACCAGCGTGGGCGCTGCATCGGCAAGCTTGCCCTTCTCGGGCATGAGGGGAAACTGGCGCAGCAAGCCCATCGTGTCGGCGGCAGCGCCAAAGTAGGCATTGGCATCGAGCACCACCAACACGCCGTAGCCTTCGGGCGGCGGCTCGCCTGGCGGCACGGACACAAAAATCCGGTAGTCCTTGCCTGCGCGCGACCGGAGATCGAACGCATGCGTGTGAGCCAGCGCCACGGCCTTGCCCGTGGAAGCCAGCGTGGGCGCGGCTGACGTGCCAGTTGCGGACGTGCCAGTTGCGGACATGCCGGTCGCGGACGCAGCGCCGTCTGCGGCGTTTGCAGGCGCTGCATGCAGCAGCGCCGCGACGGGTATGAGCGCCAGAAGACTCAAGCGGGCGAGCCTGCGAGATACGGTAGTCGTCATGAGTGAAGGGTTTCCTGATCGAATGTGCGCGTCACCGTACGAGCAAGCGCAGGGTCAAAAACGAAAAAATCGTACAGCACAGCAACCCTGTGATGAGCGGCCATGCCGACCCTTGCAACTGCATGCCCACCACTGCCGCCACCACGGCACCGGCACTCATCTGGATGCTGCCGGCCAGGCCCGAGGCGGCACCCGCCACCTCCGGGCGCACGCTGACGGCTCCGGCAATGCAACTGGGCAGCGTCAGGCCGTTGCCCATGGCCATCACCAGCATCGGCAGGAAGATGGCCAGAGGATGTATCACGCCTGCGGCATACAGCGCGGCCATGACCAGAGCTGCCGCCATGCTCGCAAGCACGCCCGCGAGCATCATGCGCCTGGGGCCGAACTGGATGGCAAAGCGTCCCGAACCGAAATTTCCCAGCATGTATCCCATGCTGACCAGGGCGAAGTACATGCCGTACTCCACCGGCGTCTTGCCCATCAGGTTGATGACCACATAGGCGCCCCCGCCGATGAAGGCAAAGAACGCCGAGGCGGACGCGGCGGCAGTCAGGGCGAAGCCCCAGAACAGCCGGCTGCGCAACAGCCAGACGTAGTCACGGGTCAGCGTGGCCGCACTGGACGCCTCGCCCACGCGCGGCGCCGTTTCGTGCAGCTTCCGATAGGTTGCCCACCAAGTGGCCACACCAAAAAGCGTGAGGAAGGCAAATCCTGCGCGCCAATCGAAGGCCGCCTCCAGCACTCCGCCTATCGTGGGCGCCACCATGGGCGCCACCGCCATGCCCATCGTGACGTAGCCGATCATGCTGGCGGCACGGTCGCGGTCGTAGAGATCGCGCACGATGGCACGGCTGAGCGTGATGCCCGCACAACCGCCCACCGCCTGAATGATGCGGCCC
>JAEYZR010000358.1 GCA_023427945.1 Pseudomonadota bacterium
GGCAATACGGTTTACGCAGGCACCGCCCCGGGCTCGGGAAGCTCCCACTCTGACGCCACAGTCAAGGTCACCGTGGCCGCCAACGCCGTCGTCGCGTCGACGGCGGTTGATGGCGTGGGCATCTTCGCGCAGAACGCGAATGGCTCTGGCGCGAACGTCACGGTGGACGGCAGCGTCATCGCCGGATCCGCCACCGAAGGCGGCACAGGCGTGTGGACCGACGGCATGATCGCCAGCACGTTGACCGTCGGCAGCGCTGGCTCGATCACCGCTGACACGGCCATTCAGGCCACCACCAGCGCGCTCAATGTCACCAACGCCGGTACATTGACGGGCTCGAGCAGCCTGAACGGCGGCAAGATGACCAACACAGGGACGGTGGCAGCGGGTCCCATGTTCGTTGGCGCGTCCTTTGAGAACAGTGGCAAAGTGGCACTGGGCGGGCGCGAGGCAATGCGCTGGGGATATGAACGTACCGCCTTTGCCGCAACGACTTTTGATTCCGCCTACACACAAACCGAAACCGGCACCCTGCAAGTGGGCGCAGACTTCGACACGATGCAGTCCGATTCGCTGACGATCAACGGTCCTGCCACTTTCAACGGTACATTGCGCGTGGCTCCGCTCGCGTTGTTGCCGAATCGGGAGTTGGCCGTGCTGAACGTCAATGGCACGCAGACCGGTACGTTGACCGCCTCCGCATCACCGGTGATCAACTACGAAACGCGTGTCGTGGGCAACACCACCCACGTACGTGCGGTCGGTGCGAACTTCAGTGCAGATTCCATGCAATTGAAGCGCAACGCGACGTCCCTGGCAGGCCATCTGCAAAGTGACTGGGACCGAGGCGGATCTCCTGCGCTGGCAAAACTGTATGCGGTACTGGACAGCAGTTCGCAACAAGGCGGTGCAACGTACCGCAAACACCTGGCGGACCTGTCTCCTGGCGTCGCGCTGGCACCGGCTGCACAAATGCAGCTTGGCATGGCGCGCTTCACCAGCGCCATGATGTCCTGCCCGACGTTCACGACCCGCGGTGCGCTGACCCGTGAACAAAACTGCTTCTGGGGGCAAGTGACCGGACGCACCACGAATCAGGACGGTGGCAATGGTTCATCCGGTTTTTCCTATGACAGCGTGACCTATCAATTTGGCGGCCAGCGGCAGATTTCACCGGGTTGGTTCCTGGGCGGGTCAGTCGCCTATCAAAGCGCGAATCTCAAAGGCGATGACCACCGGGTCAGTGGATCGGGGGACCTGGGTTATGCCGGGCTGGTACTCAAGCGCGAAGAGGGACCCTGGACCGTGTCAGGATCATTGGGTGGGGGTTACGGTTCCTATGACCTGAGTCGGCACCGCTCGATTCCAAATTTCGAGACGAAGTCCAAGAGTAGTCCTGACGTGTACAGCCTTGGCGCGCGGCTGCGTGTTGCCCGGACTTTTGCCGGAGACGATTTTTACGTCAAGCCCTATGTAGACCTGGACGTGACGTATTCACGTATGTCGAGCTACAGGGAGTCTGGCGACGCCCTGCGCCTCAAGGTCGCCGGCAGCGACCAGGTTGTCTTCGGCCTGGCACCGACCCTGGAGATCGGCGGGCGCAGCGAGCTGCCCCGAGGGGCCATATTGCGACCCTTCGCATACGCGGGCGTTTCGCTGCTGTCGGAGGATGGCTGGAAAACCAGGTCAAGGCTAGGGGGCGCATCGGGCGATGCAGCACACTTCACCACCAGGATGCCCACTGACAACGTGATCGGCCGTATCGGCGCGGGTTTCCAGGTCATGCACGCCGCCGGCGTGGACTTCAAGCTTCAATACGATGGCGAGTTCGCGTCCAAGGGAACCAGCCATTCGGGATCACTGAAGGTGGCATATCGCTTTTAGGCCAGCATCGCACCACCCTTACGCAGGCAGCGACGGCGCGTATTGTTGTTCGGACGTGATGCGGTCGTGTGCGTTTTTGAGATGTTCGACAATCGTCTCGATGTCGTCGTCGACGATGAATAGATCGAGGTCGTGGGCGCCGATCATGCCGTTGCCCAATACCTGTTCGTTCAGCCAGCCGATCAGCCCGGTCCAGAACTCGCGGCCCACCAGCACGACGGGAGCCGGGGGCACCTTGCCGGTCTGGATCAGGGTCAGTGCTTCGAACAGCTCGTCGAGCGTGCCAAACCCGCCTGGCATGGCGACGTAGGCAAAGCTGTGCATGAAGAACGTCGCCTTGCGCGAGTAGAAATATTCGAACGACAGGCTGACGGACTGGAATTCGTTGTTCGAACTTTCGTGCGGCAATACGATATTCAGTCCGACGCTGGTGCCGCCCACTTCGAACGCACCACGATTGGCGGCTTCCATCATGCCGGGGCCACCGCCTGCGATGACGGCGAAACCCGCCTGGGCAAGGGCACGCGACAATTCCTGACATTTGAGATAGAGCGGTGCGTCGCGGCTGGTGCGCGCACTGCCGAATATGGATATGGCTGGACCGATGTCCTTCAGGGTCAGAGCCGCTGCTTCCATCTCTGACATAATCACTGGAATCTGATTTCCAGCGGGCAATTCTTTGTCTGCTCTCATTACCATGAAAAAAACCTTATTACTTGTTGACGGGTCAAGCTATTTGTATCGAGCCTTTCATGCGATGCCTGATCTGCGCAATGCAAAGGGTGAGCCTACGGGAGCGCTCTATGGTGTCGTCAACATGTTGCGAAAGCTCGTGTCCGATCATAAAGCAGAATACGCGGCTTGCATTTTTGATGCCCGGGGCAAGACGTTTCGCGACGACCTGTATCCTGACTACAAATCGCATCGCCCGCCCATGCCGGAGGACCTGGCGGCTCAGATCGAGCCCATCCACCGCGCGGTGCGCGCCCTGGGCTGGCCGGTGCTGGCGATAGAAGGCGTCGAGGCCGACGACATCATCGGCACGCTTGCCTGCCGGGCCAGGGAACACGACGTGCACACCATTGTCTCCACCGGAGACAAGGATCTGGCGCAGCTGGTGAACAGTCACGTCAGCCTGGTCAACACGATGTCCGGCGAATACCTCGACGAGGCAGGGGTGCGCAACAAGTTCGGCGTCGGTCCGGACCGTATCGTCGACTATCTCATGCTGGTGGGCGACACGGTGGACAACGTTCCGGGCGTAACGAAAGTCGGTCCCAAGACGGCAGTGAAATGGCTGCTCGAACACGGCTCGATCGAAAACATCGTCGCCTCGGCCGATCAGGTCAAGGGCGTGGCCGGCTCGAATCTGCGCCAGGCCATCCCGAACTTTCCGCTCACGCGTGAATTGCTGACCGTGAAGTGCGACTGCGATCTGAAGGGGCACATCGAAGGCCTGGCCGATCTCGTGCCGCGTCCGCTGGACGAAGCGACCTTGGTCGAGTTGTACGAAAACTTCGGTTTCCGTTCGTGGCTGCGCGAAATCACCAACGATGACACCCGCATTCCCGAACAGGATGGCCGCGTCGATCTGGCCGCTTTGCCTGAGGCACCGGAAACGGTGGAATACGACATCGTCACGGATTGGCCGACCTTCGATAAATGGTTTGATCGGGTGCAGGCGGCGACGCTGGTCGCGCTGGATACCGAGACCACCTCGCTTGCCGAAATGCAGGCACGCCTGGTGGGCATTTCGATGTCTGTCGCCCCCGGCGTGGCGTGTTATATCCCGGTGGCGCATCGGGGCCAGGACGTTGGTGAGCAGTTGCCCAAGGCCGAGGTGTTGGCGCGGCTGACGCCGTGGCTCGAAAGTGCGGATGCACCCAAGCTGCTGCATCACGCCAAATATGACGCACATGTATTCGCCAACGAGGGCGTCAAGCTTGCCGGCATTGCCGAAGACACGATGCTGCAGGCCTATGTGCTGGAGTCGCATCGGGGCGTGGGCCTGACCGAACTGGCCAAGCGGTTTCTGGGCCGCGATGGCATCACGTATGAATCGCTTTGTGGCAAAGGCGCCAATCAGATCGGGTTCGACGAAGTGGCACTGGACCGTGCGGGCCACTATGCCTGCGAAGATGCCGATTTCACGCTGCAGTTGCACCAGGTCCTGCGCCCGCGAGTGGCGGCCGACGAGGGGCTGGAACGCATCTACAAGATGGAGATCGACGTCTCCGAAGTGCTCATGAAAATCGAGCGCAATGGCGTGCGTGTGGACGCTGCGGAGCTGGGCCGTCAAAGCCACTGGCTCGGGCAGGAAATGCTCAGGCTGGAACAGCAGGCCTACGAATTGGCCGGCCAGCCCTTCAACCTGAATTCACCCAAGCAACTGGGCGAGATTCTGTTCGTGCAAATGGGTCTGCCGGTGGTGCGCAAGACCGCCAGCGGGGCACCGTCCACAGACGAGGAGGTGCTGTCCAAGCTGGCTGCCGACTATCCCTTGCCCAAGGCACTGCTGGAATACCGTGGGCTGTCCAAGCTCAAGTCCACCTATACCGACAAGCTGCCGCGCATGATCAATCCGGCCACGGGGCGGGTGCACACCCACTACGCGCAGGCTGCCGTCATCACAGGCAGGCTGGCGTCCTCGGATCCCAACCTGCAGAACATCCCGGTGCGCACCGAGGCGGGGCGGCGCGTGCGCGAGGCTTTCGTGCCTGAGGTGGGCAGTCTGGTGTCGGCGGACTATTCGCAGATTGAATTGCGCATCATGGCGCACGTGGCCGACGACGCCAATCTGCAGCAGGCGTTTGCTTCCGGCACCGATGTGCACAAGGCGACGGCTTCCGAAGTGTTCGGGGTGGCCCTGGAAGATGTGAGCGTGGATCAGCGACGTGCGGCCAAGGCCATCAACTTCGGTCTGATCTACGGCATGGGTGTGTTTGGCCTGGCCTCCAATCTGGGCATCACCCGCGATGCGGCGCAAGCCTACATCGATCGTTATTTCACGCGCTATCCTGGGGTAGCCCGTTATATGGCTGCCACGCGGGTGCAGGCGCGCGAGCAGGGTTATGTCGAGACTGTTTTCGGGCGCAGGCTCTGGTTGCCGGAGATCCGCGGTGGATCGGGCCCGCGACGCCAGGCTGCCGAGCGCGCGGCCATCAACGCGCCCATGCAGGGTACGGCGGCAGACTTGATCAAACTGGCCATGATCGACGTGCAGCGTTGGATCGAGTCCGAGAAATTGTCCAGCCGGCTTATCATGCAGGTGCACGACGAACTGGTTCTGGAAGTGCCGGATCAGGAACTGTCTCTGGTCTGCGAACGTCTGCCCGAACTGATGAGTCATGTGGCCGAATTGCGCGTGCCGTTGCTGGCCGAGGTCGGCGTAGGCAAGAATTGGGAGCAGGCGCACTGAACCTCGGTATGCGGCTTGCAGGCATTTGAACCC
>JAEYZR010000359.1 GCA_023427945.1 Pseudomonadota bacterium
CTGCGTGGCCATGCGCCCGCGCGGCGTGCGCTGCAGATAACCATGCTGGATCAGATAGGGCTCGATCACGTCTTCGATGGTGTCGCGCTCTTCGCCCACGGCAGCAGCCAGACTGTCCACGCCCACAGGTCCGCCATCGAACTTGTGCACGATCGCTTCCAGCAGCTTGCGATCCATCAGATCCAGGCCCTTGGGGTCGACTTCCAGCATGGTCAAGGCAGCATGGGCGATATCCTGTGTGATCACGCCATCGGCCTTCACCTGCGCATAATCGCGCACCCGGCGCAGGAGCCGGTTGGCAATGCGGGGTGTGCCGCGCGCGCGCCGAGCGACTTCCACCGCACCATCGGTGTCGATACCGGCGTTCAGCAAGCCGGCGCTGCGCGTCACGATGCGGGTCAGGTCTTCGGTGTTGTAGAACTCCAGCCGGGAGACGATGCCGAACCGGTCGCGCAAGGGATTGGTCAACATGCCTGCCCGGGTGGTCGCGCCCACCAGGGTGAACGGCTGCAGATCGATCTTCACACTGCGCGCCGCCGGCCCTTCACCGATCAGGATGTCGATCTGGAAGTCTTCGAGGGCAGGGTAGAGAATTTCCTCGACCACGGGCGAGAGGCGATGGATTTCGTCGATGAACAGCACATCGTTTTTTTCGAGATTCGTCAGCAGCGCCGCCAGATCGCCCGGGCGCTCGAGCACCGGGCCCGAGGTCTGGCGCATGTTCACGCCCATTTCGTTGGCAACGATATGCGCCAGGGTGGTCTTGCCCAGTCCGGGCGGGCCAAAAAGCAGGACGTGATCCAGCGGCTCGCCGCGCCCTCGGGCGGCGGCAATGAAGATTTCCAGTTGTTCTCGCGCACGTTGCTGACCCACGTATTCGGCCAGCGCCTTGGGACGCAAGGCGCGCTCGATGGACTCCTCGTTGGGCGAGGTGGGTTGCGGGGCGACCAGGCGGGTGGCTTCGGGCAACGAGGAAAGGGCGTCTGACTGGATGGCCATGATGAAATTCGTACTCCGTCTAGCGCACCAGCGACTTCAGTGCGGTGCGTATGCCATCCGATACCGAAATGCCTTCAGGCAACGCTTTCAGTGCGGCTTGCGATTCACGGTCGGAATAGCCCAGTGCCAGCAGTGCATTGAGAATATCCGACTGGTGGCTGGCCGTCTGCGGTGATGCCAGCGGGCCCAGGTCAGCCCCCAGTTTGCCACGCATTTCGAGCAGCAGCCGCTCGGCGGTTTTCTTGCCGATACCTGGTACGCGCATCAGGCGCGACGCTTCCTGCAGGGTGATGGCTTGCGCCAGGTCGGCCACCGACAGACCCGAGAGCACCGACAGCGCGGTGCGCGCGCCGATGCCACTGACCTTGATCAGTTCGCGAAACGCGCTGCGTTCGGCCGGCTTGGCAAAGCCGAAGAGGACGTGCGCGTCTTCGCGTATGGCCAGGTGTGTGTAGAGCGTGACGCGGGCGCCGGTGTCAGGCAGATCGTAGAGGGTGCTCATCGGTACGTCGATGTCATACCCTACGCCACCGACATCCACGCAAATGTTGGGCGGTGACTTCTCGATCAGGGTGCCGGTGATTCGTCCGATCATGCTGCAGTCCGTTTACAGAGTAAAAAAAGCGATTCAGACAGTGAGTCTACCGGCTCGCAGTCTGACGCGCTTGCGCGAACCGGTCGTTTCGAGCTGATGCGCCGCAAAATGTGCCGTCATGGGCGCCACATGCGCATGGCAGATGGCGCAAGCCAGGGCGTCGGCCGAGTCGGGGGCAGGCAGGCCATTGAGATTCAACAGCCGCTGCACCATCATCTGCACCTGTTCCTTGGCTGCCCGCCCCGTGCCGACCACTGCCTTCTTGATCTGCAGGGCGGTGTACTCGTTGACGTCCAGGCCGCAATCGGCCAGGCCGCACAGGGCCGCACCACGTGCCTGGCCAAGCAGGAGCGTGGACTGCGGGTTGGTGTTCAGAAAGACGATTTCAATGGCTGCGCAATCGGGCCTGGTGTCCTGCACGATTTCGCGCAAGCCATCGAGAATCACTTTGAGCCGTTGCGCCAGCGGGAGATTGGCAGGTATGACGATCGTGCCGCTGGCGACATAACGCAGCCTGGGGCCGTCCGCATCGATCACGCCGAACCCCGTTCGGCGCAATCCCGGATCGATGCCCAGGATACGCATCAGTGACGGAAGTGGCGGGTGCCGGTCAGGACCATCGCGATGCCGCGCTCGTCGGCTGCCGCGATCACCTCGTCGTCACGCATGCTGCCACCCGGATGGATCACGCAGCTCGCCCCGGCATCGACCACCACGTCCAGACCGTCACGGAACGGGAAGAAAGCGGCGGACGCCACGGCGGAGCCCTTCAGGGTCAATCCGGCATTCTCGGCCTTGATGGAGGCGATGCGTGCCGAGTCGATACGGCTCATCTGGCCTGCGCCCACGCCCAGCGTCATGCCCCCGCCCACGAAGACGATGGCGTTGGATTTCACGAACTTGGCGACCTTCCTGGCGAACAACAGGTCTTCCATCTGTTCGGCGGTGGGCGCGAGTTTGGTCACCACGCGCAACTGGTCACGCGGCACCATGAAGGCGTCGGGGCTTTGCACCAGCCACCCGCCGCCTACACGCTTCACGTCGAAAGCATTCTGGCCTTCGCCAGTCGCCACGGCCAATACCCGCACATTTTTCTTGGCCGCCAGCAACGCCAGGGCGTCATCGTCGAAACCGGGGGCCAGCAACACTTCCATGAACTGGCCGCTCACGGCTTCAGCGCAGGCCAGATCGATCTGGCGATTGAAGGCGATGATTCCTCCGAAGGCTGATGTGGGATCGGTCTGGAACGCTTTGCGATAGGCGGCCAAGGGACTTTCGGCGATCGCCACGCCGCACGGGTTGGCATGTTTGACGATCACGCAGACCGGTGTATCGAAGCTGCGAGCCGTCTCCCATGCCGCATCGGCATCGGCGATGTTGTTGTAGGACAGTTCCTTGCCTTGTAACTGACGATAGTTACCCAGCAGACCGGCGCCGGCGCCTGCGTCGGTATAGAACGCAGCGGCCTGGTGGGGATTTTCGCCATAGCGCAGCGTCTGCTGGCGTTGCATCTGGATGGTCAAGGTCGATGGCCAGGGCTGGCGTGCCGGTGCGACGTCCTGGCCGGGCTCGGCCTCGGACAGGCTGGTCAGGTACGCGGCAATCGCGCCGTCATAGGCCGCCGTGTGGGCGTAGACCTTGGCGGCCAGCTCCAGGCGCAAGCCGTAGGAGGGCTCGCCTGCCGGGCTGTCCACATCGGCCAGTACGCGTGCGTAGTCGGCCGGGTCGATCACGACGGTCACGCCCCCTTCGGGTGTGCCGTGGTTTTTTGCCGCAGCACGCAACATGGCAGGGCCGCCGATGTCGATGTTCTCCACGGCATCGGCGAATGTGCAGCCTTCGCGGGCCACCGTCTCGCGAAACGGATACAGGTTGACCACCAACAGGTCGATGCGGTCGATCCCGTGTTCACGCAGGGTTTCCAGGTGCTCGGCGCTGTCGCGGCGCGCAAGCAGTCCGCCATGAATCTTGGGGTGCAGCGTCTTCACGCGACCATCCAGGATCTCGGGCGATCCCGTGTGTGTGGCCACCTCGGTCACCGTCAAGCCTGCTTCGCTCAATAGTTTGGCCGTGCCGCCGGTGGACAGCAGACGTACGCCGCGTGCGGCAAGTTCACGGGCGAATTCGACGATGCCCGTTTTATCGGACACGGACAGCAAAGCAGTGTGTAGAGTCATGGTAGAAGGGTGTTGGAACAGTATGTAGGAATCAGGAATGGATGCTCGGCATGGCCGGTAATCATTGCAGTGCGCACGTAGGTGCGCAGCGAGGGGGCTTGGGCGCGGGCGCTGCAGTGCGCAGCCGGCCGCCTCAAGCCTGCAAATTGTGAGCGAGAAGCTTCTTGCGCAAAGTATTGCGGGTCATGCCCAGCATTTCTGCTGCGCGCGACTGATTGCCATTGGAGTGCTGCATCGCGACTTCCAGGACGGGTCGTTCGACGCAGCGCATCACCATGTCCCACATGTCATGAGGTTCCGAATCGCCCAGGTCCTCAAAGTATTGAGCCAGGCTGGCACGGACGCAATCTTCCAAAACATCTTTCTTACTCATTTTTTCCGTCGAATTTTTGGTTCTGATCGTTCATGCAGCCATGAGGGCTGCATGCGCGGGGCGCGCATCTTGCACGCTGCAAGCCAGTTCGTCAAACCAGGCGTCTACTGCACACCATTGATCTCGGCTCGAATCAATACGGTTCATGCTGTCGCAGAACGCCTGCGCACCGGGTAAAGACGCCACATACCACCCGATGTGCTTGCGTGCCGAACGTACACCCGTGACTTCGCCATAGAACCGGTAATGGTCTTCCAGGTGAGTCAGCAGCAACTGACGCATCTCAGTGTAGTCCGGGGGCGCCATGCGCTCGCCGGTACGCAGGAAATGATCGATCTCGCGAAAAATCCAGGGGCGCCCCTGGGCGGCGCGGCCGATCATCACGGCATCAGCGCCAGTGTAGTCCAGAACGAAGCGTGCTTTGTCCGGCGAGTCGATATCCCCATTGGCAACGATAGGGATGCGCGCCGCGCTTTTGACTGCCCGGATGGTGTCATATTCGGCTTCGCCCGTATACATGTCTGCGCGGGTGCGCCCATGCAGCGTCAGGGCGGCAATGCCGGCATTTTCGGCGATGGCCAGTATGCGCAAGGCGTTGCGGCTCGTTCGGTCCCAGCCGGTGCGGGTCTTCAGCGTGACCGGCACACCCAGCGGTTCACAGGCCTGGACCACGCGTTCCAGAATGCGGGCGATCAAGTCCTCGTGGCGCAGCAGCGCCGATCCCGAGGCCACCGCACACACTTTTTTGACCGGGCAGCCCATGTTGATGTCGATGATCTTCGCGCCTTTGCCCACGTTGAAGCGGGCCGCCTCAGCCATCATTTCCGGGTCGGCACCGGCTATCTGTACGGAAACCGGGTCGATTTCGCCAGCATGGTCCAGGCGCCTCGAGGTCTTTACGCTATCCCACAATTTTGGGTTGCTGGCAGCCATCTCGGAGACGGCATACCCGGCGCCCAGTGCCTTGCACAGTTGCCGAAAAGGGCGGTCGGTCACTCCCGCCATAGGAGCGACGAACACGTTGTTGGGAAGGGTCCAGGGGCCGATTTGCATGGGGAGGATTCTACCTGCCTCGATTCGGCCCCTATTTTTTTATCGTCCCGGTCCCGCGCACGCAACGGGCGGAGTATGGGAGAACTCCCTAGTCCGCGTCGCGCATACACAACGCTGTGAATATCTCAGCTGCGGCTGCCATACAGCAGATGGTGGGCAAGCGGGGCACGCAACGTCCGGCTGACATCCAGTGCCAGCAGCGCAGCGCCGCAGAGGTGTTCCACCGGGGCGAGCCCGGTTGCAAACACTCTTGGCATGATGTCGGTCAACAGACCGGTTACCGCCCGATCCACCCGACGATTTCCGGCATATTGGCCCAGCGCCTGATCCAGGCGTGCGTCATTTTCGGCATCGGCCAGCCACGGGGCAAGCGCCTGTGACAGTTGCGATGCATCGCGCAGCCCCAGATTCAATCCTTGTCCGGCGACGGGGTGCAAGGATTGGGCGGCATTGCCGATCGATACGATCCGGCGGTCCACCACGCGACGTCGTGCTTTCAGCGCAAGCGGGAACACGTGGCGCTCGCCTTCAGCCTCCAGATGGCCCAGGCGATCACCGAACGCCTCGGTCAGTGCACGTGAGAAGTCGGCCTGTGGCAGACCTTGCAATCGGGCCGCAGCCTCGGGGCGGCAGCACCAGACGATGGCATAGAGGTCAGGACCTGCTGGATGGGGCAGCACGGCAAGCGGCCCCTCGCTGCGAAAGCGTTCCCACGCCCATGCCGCACGCGGTCGGCTGGCGCGGGCAGTCGCCAGCACGGCATGCTGGTTGTACTGGCGGGTGATGTCGGCACCTCCGGCGCCATCGGCCATGATGACCAGACGCGCTTGCCCGTCGTGGCTGCCCTGGAGACTGACTGGGTGCGTGACCGATTGGACAGCGGCTTGCTGGCGGATGTCGCCTGGCTTGACGGCATCGTGGCGGCTGATGCTGCTGTCATGCAAACGTGCCTGCAGCGCGTCGATCAGGCTCGCATAGTGCGTGACATGACCCAGCGCCTGCACTCCAAAATCCGTGTGTTCGATCAGTGTGCGGCCAAGTCTTCCGCTTTGTGACACATGGATCGTGCGAATCGGACTGGCATGTACGGGAAACGCGTCAAGCGCGGCAAGCGTCAGGCGGCTGCCTTCGTTGAGCGCCAGTGTGCGCGGGTCGCGCGCGTCGCCGGGCACCACTGCGCCGCCGCGCCCGAACAGTGCAATGCGGTCGGGGCGGGGCGCTTTTTGCGCCAGCATGAGGGCCAGGGCCATGCCCA
>JAEYZR010000004.1 GCA_023427945.1 Pseudomonadota bacterium
CTGTCGCGCACGGCACGTGACAAGGCATCGTCACGCACACGCTTGGCCGCCTGCAGCCACTGGTCCTCTTCGTCGGTCAGGCCATTTTCCAGCGCCCCTTTTGCAAGGGTCGCGTCCAACGCCAATATGGCCAGACGGCGGGCGGCAGGCCCCTTGCCCATGCTGGCCAGGTGCTGGTAGCGACGCAAATGTCGCAAGGCGTCGTAGACAGCCTCGGCCACCTCACTGCGATCACGCATGCCGAGCTGGCGATGTGCCCGCAACCAGTTCGACAGCGCAGTGTCGGCCGCACTGGACCATTGCAGGATATCGCCCAGGGCGCTTTGCACCTGTTCGATACGCGTGACCACAGGCGGCTGGGCCGGGGCCGCTGGCGCCGTGGCCGCCCTCAGGCTGCCGATGAACCTCGAATCGGCACCGCTGACCGGCCCATTGCGCCCATGACGGGAAGGCTCAGCCGTAGGGCGGCCCGACGAACGAGGCCCGGGCGAGGCAGGACGTCGCGCCGGCGAGGGACGACGCTTGCTGTTGTTCGAAGAGGTCATGGCTGCAAAGGCGACGTGCGCGAAGAGGAAGAAGAGAAGAAAAGCCGGTCCGGATTGCCGGACACCGTTACCTGGTGATCGGCATCGAGCACGACCTGGCCGGATACCAGCCATCTGACTGCGGCCGGATAGACGATATGTTCGATCTCGAGCACCCGTTGTGCCAGAGTGGTGGCAGTGTCGTTTTCCAGCACCGGCACGCACCCCTGGGCAATGATGGGCCCATGATCGAGCACCGGCGTGACGAAGTGTACCGTGCATCCGTGCGCCCGAACGCCTGTGGCGAGCGCCTGCGCATGGGTATGCAAGCCCGGGAACGCCGGCAGTAACGAGGGATGGATGTTCACCAGTCGATGGGCGTAGTGCTTGACGAATGAAGGCGTGAGCACCCGCATGAATCCTGCCAGCAAGACGTAGTCGGGCTGATGCTGATCGATGCTTTCGGCCAGTGCCTCGTCGAATGCCTCGCGGCTGTCGTAGTTGCGATGGTCCAGCCCCGTTGCAGCGATGCCTTGCTCCCGGGCCCACTCCAGCCCTGCCGCTTCGGGCTTGCTGGAAATGACGGCCACGACAGTGGCGGGCCAGCCCTGCTGTTCACAGGCCCGCACCAAGGCTTGCATATTGCTGCCCCGCCCCGAAATAAGGATGACGAGGCGTCTGGGGGGAGAATTGGAGTCCGGCAAAATAAAAATCCTGGTAGGCGAACCCAAAATTGTAAACTCTAGTCCGTGAAATCTACGCTTCATATCTATCGCAGCCTGCCGCCCGTGCCGCAGCGCCTTTCCTGCGCCCTGACCATCGGCAATTTCGACGGGGTCCACAGGGGCCATCAGGCCATGCTCGCCCAAGTGTGCGAAGCAGCCTCCGATGCCCGCCTGGCCCCCACGGTCATGACGTTCGAGCCCCATCCGAGGGAATATTTTGCGGAACTCGCCAAGCGCCCCGAACTGGCGCCTACCCGCATTTCCGGCCTGCGCGACAAGCTCGATGCCCTCGCGCGCCACGGCATCGAACAGGTCGCTCTCCAGCCGTTCAATGCCGCGCTGGCCAGCATGACGCCAGAGGTGTTCATCAGCACGCTGGTCCAGGGCCTGAATACCAAGATACTTTTCGTCGGCGAGGATTTTCGATTCGGAGTCAAGCGCTCCGGCGATATCGACACCTTGCGCTCGGCCGGCCGGCGCGCCGGTTTCTCGGTACACACCCTGGCTGACGTGACCGATCGCCACGGCCATCGCATTTCGAGTTCCGAGGTCCGCACGGCGCTGGCCGTCGGCGATCTGGCGCGTGCCCAGGATCTGCTGGGCCACCCCTACGCCTTGAGCGGTCATGTCCTGCATGGGCAGAAACTGGGGCGCACCTTGGGCTTTCCCACCCTGAACCTGCGTGTGGCGCGTCGCTGTGCGGCGCGATCCGGCATCTATGTGGCGGCCGTGCATGGCCTGGCCGAGGGGCCGCTTCCAGCGGTCGCCAGCCTGGGTGTACGCCCGACAGTCGAGGATAACGGGCGCGTGCTGCTCGAACCTCATCTGCTGGATCTGCCCGAACCTATCGACGCTTACGGTAAACTCGTTCGAGTTCAACTCCTGCACTATGTGCGGGACGAAGAAAAATTCCCCGACCTTTCATCCCTGACCGCTGCCATCGCTCGCGATGCCCAGCAGGCGCGTGCCTTCTTTGCCGTACATGGACTATAAAAACACCCTCAATCTGCCTGATACCTCCTTCCCGATGCGAGGCGACCTGGCTCGACGCGAACCCGGCTGGGTCGCTCAGTGGCAGGAAAAACGTGTCTATGAAGCCATTCGTCGTGCCAGCGCGGGGCGTCCGCGCTTTGTGCTGCACGATGGCCCGCCCTATGCCAATGGCGACATTCACATCGGACATGCGGTCAACAAAGTCCTGAAAGACATTATCGTCAAAAGCAAGAACATGGCGGGATTCGATGCCCCCTATGTTCCTGGCTGGGACTGTCATGGCATGCCGATCGAAATCCAGATCGAAAAGAAATACGGCAAGCACCTGCCCGTTGCCGAGGTCCAGTCGCGCGCCCGTAGCTATGCTTACGAGCAGATTGATCGGCAGAAAAAGGACTTCGTGCGCCTGGGCGTGCTGGGGCAATGGGACAAGCCCTACCTCACCATGAACTATGCCAACGAGGCCGACGAGCTGCGCGCCTTGGGTGGCATTCTGCAGAAGGGCTATGTGTTCCGTGGCCTGAAGCCTGTGAACTGGTGTTTCGACTGTGGCTCGGCCCTGGCCGAGGCCGAAGTCGAGTATGCCGATCGCAAGGATCCGGCCATCGACGTCGCGTTCCCGTTCGCCGACAAGGATGCACTGGCAAAAGCGATGGGCCTTGCGCAGATCGACGATGGTGCCGTGGTGATCTGGACGACCACCCCCTGGACCATCCCGTCGAACCAGGCCTTGAACGTGCACCCCGAACTGGATTATTCGCTGGTGCGCGTAACACCCACGCCGGCCACGGGGCCGCTGATGCTGCTGGCCACCGAGCGCGTGCAGGCCTGCATGACCCACTGGGGCCTGCAGGGCGAAGTGATCGCCACCTGCAAGGGCGAGGCGCTGGACAATGTGCGTTTCACGCACCCGCTGGCCCGGCTTGACCAGGGCTACGAGCGTACATCGCCCATCTATCTCGGAGACTACGTGACCATCGATGCCGGCACCGGCATCGTGCACTCGGCCCCTGCCTACGGCATCGAAGACTTCGTGTCCTGCAAGGCGCATGGCCTGAAGGACGACCAGATCATCAGTCCGGTCATGGGCGATGGGCGCTTTGCCAGCAGCCTGCCGGTATTTGGCGGACTGTCGATCTGGGAAGCGAACCCGAAGATCGTACAGGCGCTGCAGGACGTGGGCACGCTGGTCAAGACCGAAACCTACGCGCACAGCTACATGCATTGCTGGCGCCACAAGACGCCCATCATCTATCGCGCGACCAGCCAATGGTTCGCCGGCATGGACGTCACCCCCAAGAATGGTGGTCCTTCGCTGCGCGAAAGTGCACTGGCCGGCATCGACAAAACCGATTTCTTCCCCGCCTGGGGCCGCGCACGCCTGCATGCCATGATCGCCAACCGTCCGGACTGGACCTTGTCGAGGCAGCGTCAATGGGGCGTCCCGATTGCGTTCTTCGTGCACAAGGAAACGGGTGAACTGCATCCCCGCACTGCGGAACTGATCGAGGCCATCGCGCAGCGCGTCGAAAAAGACGGTATCGAGGCCTGGCAGACCCTGGAGCCGGCCGACCTGCTGGGTGACGAGGCGGACCAGTACGAGAAAAATCGCGACACACTGGACGTGTGGTTCGACTCCGGAGTGACACATGCCACGGTTCTGGGCGGCAAACGCCAGGCCGATCAGCATGCAAACGGCGGCTCTCACGGCGAGGTGTTGAACTGGCCCGCCGATCTGTACCTGGAAGGTTCCGATCAACACCGTGGCTGGTTCCACTCCTCCCTGCTCACCGGCTGCATGCTCTACGGCACGCCGCCCTACAAGGCCTTGCTGACCCATGGTTTCGTCGTCGACGGCCAGGGGCGCAAGATGAGCAAGTCGGTGGGCAACGTGATTGCGCCCCAGAAGGTGTCGGATTCGCTGGGTGCAGAAATCCTGCGCCTGTGGGTCGCGTCGACCGATTACTCGGGTGAGCTTTCCATCTCCGACGAGATTCTCAAGCGTGTCGTCGAAAGCTATCGCCGGATTCGCAACACCTTGCGCTTCCTGCTGGCCAACGTGGCGGATTTCAGCGTTGCCACCCAGGCCGTGCCGACTGAAGACCTGCTGGAAATCGATCGCTATGCGCTGATCATGACGGCGCGTATGCAGGCGGACGTGCAGGCTCAGTTCGCACGCTACGAGTTCCATCCCGCCATCGCACGTCTGCAGAATTTCTGCTCGGAAGACCTGGGATCCTTCTATCTCGATATTCTGAAGGATCGGCTCTACACCAGTGCGCCCGACAGCCGGGCACGCCGCAGTGCGCAGACCGCCCTGCATGCCATCACCCGCACCTTGATCAAGCTGATGGCCCCGGTGCTCAGTTTCACGGCCGAAGAAGCATGGTCCGTGCTGCAACCGGCACGTGATGGCAACGATGTGCTGACGGTATTCACAGAATGCTTCGAAGTGCTGCCCGAGCCTGCTGGCAGTGCCGCGCTGGAAGCACGCTGGACCCGTTTGCGCAGCATACGCGCCGAGGTCATGCGTCGCCTGGAAGACGTGCGTACAGAAGGCCGTATCGGTGCCTCGCTGCAAGCCGAGATCGATGTGTTTGCCAGCGGCGAAGACCTGCAGGCTTTGCAAAGCCTGGGCGATGACCTGCGCTTCGTGCTGATCGTCTCGCGGGCGACCGTGCATGCCGACCAGGGGGACCTGCGCATCGAGATCACGCCTTCTTCTTATCTGAAGTGTGGTCGTTGCTGGCACTGGCGTGCAGACGTTGGCGCCGATGAAGCCCATCCGGAAATCTGCGGACGTTGCGTGGCCAACCTGTTCGGCAGCGGTGAATCGCGTGAAAAAGCCTGAGATGCAACACCCGGCAGCCGTGGCTGAAAGCTCAACCCGCGAAGGCCGCAGCCCGGCCTTCTGGGTGGCGCTTGCCATCGTGATCGTGATCATCGACCAGGTCACCAAGGTGTACTTCAATACGCAGTATCAGTACGGCGAACGGCACAATATCCTGCCGTTCTTCGACCTCACACTGATGTACAACCGTGGGGCCGCTTTCAGCTTCCTGGCTGACGAGGGGGGATGGCAGCGCTGGTTCTTCACTGTGCTGGGCGTCGGCGCCTCGATCGTCATTATCTGGTTGCTGAGAAAACATGCGGCCAACACGCGTTTCTCCCTGGCACTCACCATGATCATGGGCGGCGCGATCGGCAACGTGATCGACCGCGTCGTGCATGGTCACGTGGTGGACTTTCTGTTGTTCTACTGGAAAGACTGGTACTACCCTGCTTTCAACGTGGCCGATATGGGCATCGTCTGCGGGGCCGTGCTGCTGGTGATCGACGAGTTCCTGAAAGGCCGCAAGCCCGCGCCATCGGCATAGGCCACAACTCCCTTGGGCTGCGTGCATTTGTCGCATAATGGACGCATCCCTCACTTGATGATCTTTTGCCATGTCCGATCTCGCGCACAAACGTATTGTCCTTGGCATGACCGGCGGGGTCGCTTGCTACAAGATTGCTGAACTGACCCGGCGCTTGATCGAGCAGGGTGCGACGGTCGATGTGGTCATGACCGAGGCCGCCACGCGGTTCATCACGCCGGTCACCATGCAGGCCCTGTCGGGCCGGCCCGTATTTGTCGACGCATGGGATGCGCGCATGGACAACAACATGGCGCACATCAATCTCACGCGGGGTGCCGATCTGGTCTTGATTGCGCCGGCCAGTGCTGATTTCATGGCCAAGCTGGCGCATGGTTTCGCGGACGATCTGCTCTCCACACTCTGTCTGGCACGGCCTTGTCCGCTGGCAGTCGTGCCCGCCATGAATCGCGAAATGTGGGAGAAACCCGCCACCCAGCGCAACGTCGATCAATTACGCCGCGATGAGGTGACGGTGATGGGCCCCGCTTCCGGCGATCAGGCCTGTGGCGAAACCGGCAGTGGCCGCATGCTCGAACCCGCCGAGATTCTGGCCGATGTCGTTTCACACCTCAGCGAAAAACCCCTGTCTGGCGTGCGTGTCCTGATGACAGCCGGCCCCACCTCCGAACCCGTGGATCCTGTGCGCATACTCACCAACCGGTCCTCCGGCAAAACGGGGTATGCGCTGGCCCGCGCTGCGCGCGAAGCCGGCGCCGAGGTCACGCTGGTGACCGGTCCGACTGCGCTGCCGATCCCGCGGGGTGTCACGGGTATTCCGGTACTCACGGCTCGTCAGATGCATGAGGCCGTCATGCTGCACGCGCCGACTGCGGATATTTTTATCGGGGTGGCCGCCGTGGCGGACTGGTACGTGACCAATGTCAGCGAGCAAAAACTCAAGAAGACCGGCACGAGCGGCGCGCCAGAGATGCAATTCGCCCCCAATCCGGACATCCTGGCCGAGGTCTCTGCCCTGCAGGATGGTCCGTGGTGCGTAGGCTTTGCCGCGGAAACCGAGAACCTGCAGGAGCACGCCGAGGCCAAACGATTGCGCAAAGGCGTGCCCTTGCTGATCGGCAACCTGGCGCAGGAGGTCATGGATGCCGACGCCACGACACTGGTCCTGTTCGACGACCAGGGCATGCACCCTCAGGCGCCTGCCAGCAAGCGCGAGGCGACTCGCGCCCTAGTTCGCGATATTGCAATCCGCTGGCGTGCGCAGCGCGGCAGCTAGCCTGCGCGGGTCATTGTTGCGCTCGGCCCATGCCGCCAGCGGCAAGGGAGGCTGGGCAGCGACGATGCGTTTGAGCACGGCCAGCAGTTCGGCCTTGCCACCCCGATCCCCCGGCCAGGTCTGTGGCTGAACCGTACACCACGCGTTTGTGCCCTGGCCTTTGCGTTCTGCCATTTTGAATCGGAATGTGTAGTGGCCGGGCATTCCCATGCGCAGGTCAGTCACCACCAGATCATTACCGATGACGTCATAGCGCAACCAGCCATCGGTGAACCATCGCAGTCGATCATGCAGGCCCTGGCCTGACAGCGCCGAGGCCAGACCGGTGTGCAGCTTTTGTTCGAGGATGTCGGGCGGACTGCGGTCAAGCAGGCTGGTGACAGCCTCCACGTAGCCATCGTCCGGCGTCTTGGCCACCACACGCCAGAGCAGCGTGTTCAATGGCATCGGTGCGGAAAAAACGTCGTCCACCTGGATATTCTTCTGGGCCAAGGCGTCGCGCACACGGTGTTCTGCCACGAACTTCCCGACCAGGCTGAAGGCAAGATAGGCACAGCCGAAGCCCACCGTCCAGCGAAGAGCGCGCACCGGCCCCGGACCGGGGCCCTTGAAAGCGGCGAACAACACGGCAAAGAGCATGGGCAGCGTGTAGACCGGATCGATGATGAATATGCTGGACCAGCTCTCGGGCGTGAGCTGCAGCGGCCAGAACAGCTGGGTGCCGTAGGATGTGAACGAATCCAGGATGGGATGGGTGACCAGAGCAAGCCAGACCGCCAGAAAAAGCCGGGCGCCGCTATAGGCCGAACTGGGAAAGAAGCGCCTGGCTGCTGCGGTGATGAGCACCGCCAGACCGGTCAACACGAACACCGAGTGCGAATAACCGCGGTGAAACGTCATGGTGGAGACGGGATCGGGATAAGTCGCCAGCACGTCCAGATCGGGCAAGGTGCCCAGCACGGCACCGTAGAGCAAGGCCCGCCGCCCTTGGCGGTGTCCCATGACTGCGCCTGCTATCCCTGCACCCAGTACCGCCTGTGTGATCGAATCCATAGTTCCGCAATGAGTTGTTTAATTCGCCATCAATACTTGCAAAGCTTCACACCCGAACGAAGCCGAGCAGACGTTACCATAGCGAATTGACTAGACGAGCAGACTTCATGGAAGCCTACATTGATGCAATAGGTGAATTCATCCGCAACAACGAGTTCTGGGCAGGCCCGATCATTGGCCTGCTCACGCTGGCCGAGTCGATGTTGATCCTCGGCTTTTTCGTGCCGGCCACTGCGCTGCTGTTGATGATAGGGGGTCTGGTGGGCAATGGCCTGCTCAATCCGGTCAGCGTGCTTGGCTGGGGCATCGGTGGCGCTATTGTGGGTGACGCGCTTTCGTACTGGATCGGCCGATGGGCAGGTCCCTCGTTGATGCATCGCTGGCCGATGAACAAGCACAAGCGTTCGGTCGCGCGCGCAAGGCTGTTTTTCTCGCGTTATGGCTTTCTGTCGATTCTGATTGGCCGTTTTCTGGGTCCGATCAGATCGACCATTCCTACCGTAGCGGGCATCATGCGCATGCCGCAAGTCAGCTTTCAACTGGCCAACGTGCTCTCTGCCATTGCGTGGGTGCCTATGTTGATGGCCCCAGGCTATCTGGCCGTTCGCAGCTTCGATGCCGCACAGGGCTCGCAGCAAACGGCCTTGCTGGTGGGCACCGGATTGTCGGTGGTCTTTGCCGTGGGCATCGCCGTGTTCATGCTGCGCAAGCGCAAGCCGGCCACCCAACCCGGTAGAATCAGGTCTGACGGGCGTTGAGGGCGTATTCTTTGCTCCCGTCGACATATCGATGTGCACCAACATCGTTCATTGACACATTCGATCAAGGAGGCTGCGCATGGGTATTCATACAGGCCCCAAGGATGGCGATTACGCCCGCTACGTCGAGGTACTGACCAGCGGATCGCAGGGCGAGCCGGGCAAGGTCTACACCAGCAGGAAGGCGGCGCCCGCAGGCTGGACCATCGAAAGCGAAATGCCGCCGTTGCCCGACGGTTTCAAACCAGCGCCGGTCGCGATCAATCCTATGGTCACGCCTGGCGCCGGCCCTGCCGCCAACATCACCACGCATCCCGGGCAGGAGCAGAATGCCGAGATGACGCTTGCCGCACGCAGCGCCAAGCGCACCACGTCGATCGTGTTTCGCCTGATTGCCATCGTGTTGTTCGTCATGGGAGCGAATCTGGTGGTGGGCGCATTGGCCGACGACATGAGCAGTGGCGAGGACGTGATTCCCGGCGTGTTCCTGCTTTTCTTTGCGTTGATACTGTTCAAGGCCGCCAGCGGCCTGAAACGCGATGCCAGCAGACCGGGCAAGGCCCTGCCCCCGATGTCGGTCAAGGCACAGCGGCGCTGATCGGCCGGCAGGCGATCGCGATGCTACTATTTCGCCCCATCCAGTCGCCTAGGCGTCATTGCCCGGGCTCACCTCGCGAGACCACGTGAACACTGAATCGACCACTCTCAGCCAGAATCAGGCAGCTACGATGCTGTCGCTCCAGGATCGCCTGAACGTACTGATCAATCCCGACTGGGTGAACGCCGGCCAGCGGTTCCTGCGCGCCGCGTTCGTGGAATCGGCCGAAGCGCTGGAACATCACGGCTGGAAGTGGTGGAAAAAGCAGACGATCGACCTGCCCCAGGTGCAAATGGAGTTGATCGACATTCTGCACTTCTACCTGTCACACACACTGGTGCAGGCTGAAAGCAACGCCGAGAAGGCCGCAGAGCTGGTCATGCAGGATCTGGCGGGCCCGGAAATCGTCACCCTCGATGGCCAGTCGTTCGATCTGCAGGCGCTCGACGTGCCGCAGCAGCTCGAGCTGATCGGTGGGCTGGCCGTATGCGGGCGTGCGAGCTACAAGACGCTACAGGCCACGATGCTGGCCTGCGATCTGACCTGGGATGATGCATTCAAGCAATACATCTCCAAGAACATGCTGAACATCTTCCGTCAGGATCATGGCTACAAGGACGGAACCTACATCAAGCTGTGGCAAGGTGAGGAAGACAATGTCGTCCTGGCGCGGCTTCTGGCAGGCATCGATGTGGATCGGTCCGATTTTGCCGATCGCCTGTATGCGGACCTGGCGATCGAATACGCAGCGGCGCTGGCGCACCAGTAGTCGCAGTGCCGGCACAACCTCGGGGCGTGCCGGCGCAATCCTTTCGTCTTACTCGGCTTCGATGACCGATTGCAGAAACTGCTGCGTGCGATCTTCCTTGGGTTGTCCGAACAGCACGCCTGAATCGGCATCTTCCACGATGTTGCCGGCATCAAAAAACAGGGTGCGATCTGAAGCACGCTCGGCAAATTTCATCTGATGCGTCACCATGATCATGGTCATCGTGCGCTGCGCCGAGAGGTCGCGGATGATCTGCAGGATACCGCCGACCAACTCCGGATCCAGCGCTGAGGTGACCTCGTCAAGCAGCATGATTTCAGGACGCATGGCCAAGGCGCGGGCAATACCCACGCGCTGCTTCTGGCCACCCGACAACTGAGCGGGATAGGTGTCGAACTTCTCGCTCAAACCCACGAGATCCAGATACTCCTTGCCCCGTTCAATCGCCTTTTCCCGCGACAGGCCTTCCACATGCATGGGCGCCTCGATGACGTTGCCCAGTGCAGTCATGTGGGGAAAAAGATTGAAATGCTGGAACACCATGCCAATCTTTCCGCGCACGCGTCTGACATGGGCTGAATTGGAGCGTTGCGGCACGCCCTGCGCGTCTTTCCACATCGACTCCCCATCGATCAGGATCTCTCCTTCCGACGGCTTGTCCAGGGTCATCAGCATGCGCAACAACGTGGACTTGCCCGATCCCGAAGGACCGATCACAGCAACAGTTTCTCCAGCAGGAATCGTCAGATCGATGCCTCGCAACACTTCGAGACTACCGTAGCGTTTCTTCAAGCCTTTGATTTCAATACTTGCGCTCATCGTTTTCCTCCGAAGCGTTGCAATCCAATTTCCAATCGACGCACACCGTAGGCCGCGATCAAGCTCAACAACAAGAACAGAATGCCAACCAGGGTCAGAGGCTCGGTATAGCGGAAGGTCGCCGAACCGATCATCTTGCTGGTCTGAAGCAGTTCAACCACCGTGATCGCCGAAAGCAGCGGCGTATCCTTGAACATGGCAACCAGATAGTTGCCCAGGGCCGGTACCACGGGAGGGATGGCCTGCGGCAGCACCACGTCCATCGACGTGCGCCAACCCGACATATTCAATGCCGTGGCAGCCTCGATCTGGCCACGCGGCACGGACTCGATGCCAGCACGGTAGACCTCGGCACAATAGGCGGCATAGTGCACGCCCAACGCCAGGATGCCGGTCGTGAGAGGCGACATTTGGACGCCTGTGCTGGGCAGCACGTAGAACAGGAAATACATCTGCACCAACAGCGGCGTGCTGCGCACGAACTCGATGAACAATGCGACAGGCGCAGAGACGATTTTCAGACGTGCGCGGCGCAACAATGCCAGTACTAGGCCCAGCGTCACAGCCAACAGCATGCCAAGCAGGGTTGCCTGCACGGTGATCAGCAGGGCCTCACCGAGCGTGGGCAGAATTTCAAGGGCAAACGCCCAATCGAAAACGGGAGTCATCGCGTCTTAAACCTCCGTTCGAGCAAGCGCACGCCTGCAGTGATCAGCAATGCTACGGCGAAGTAAAGCAGCAGCACGATGATAAAAATCTCGGTTGTACGCAGCGTATCGCTGCGCAGCAATTGCCCACGGAAGGTCAGGTCCGTAATGGTGATGAGCGAGACCAGAGCGGTGTTCTTGAGCAACTCGATCATGATGTTGCCTCCAGGCGGCAACATCGCGGGTATGGCTTGTGGCAGGATGATGCGACGCATGATCTGACGCGACGTCATGTTCAAGGCCACCGCTGCTTCGCGCTGCCCCCGTGCCACACCGGTCACTGCGCCGCGCACGACTTCGGCACCATAGGCCCCGGCGTTTGCCGCAAGCACGACGATGCCCACCACGATTGCAGGCAACTGCACACCGAACAGCGGCAGCACAAAATAAAACCAGAACAGCTGCACCAGAGCCGATGTACCGCGAAACACTTCCACGTACATGGCGGCAGGCCAGCTCACCCAGGGCTGGCGTGACATACGTGCCAGCCCTGCCGCCAGCGCCAAAGGCACGGCGAGCACTGCCGCGCCCACTGTGATGCCTATGGTGACCCACAGCCCACGCAAAAGCGCGGGCATCAAAGACAGATAATCTTCCATCCGATTTCTCCAGAGTCAGGGGTTAACCGGCACACAACTTCTCTGTCGTGACGCCCTGGGGCAACTCCTGCTTGGTGAAGCCGAAGGGTTCAACCAACTTGGCATGCTCTTCGGAACCGATGAACTTTTTCAACTCGGCATTGAATGCATCGCGAAATTCAGCGTCGGCATTTCGAAAGGCAAAGGCGCCATAACCCCGTACGTCGTTACCGTCGATGATGGGATCGGTAAACGGTTCGGCACGCTCCAGACCATTACTGGCGTCGGTCTTGCCGATCAGGTCGGCCACGGTCAGGGCTGTGGCGGCATACACGTCGGCACGCCCTGCCTGCACACCGGCTAGCGCACTGACGGCATCGGGAAACACGATCACACGGCTGTTGGGGATTTCGAGACTCTTGGCGTAATCCACCTGGATGGCACCGACGACCACACCCAGACGAACATCATCGTTTTTCACGATGTCGTCATAGCTGTGCAGATTGCGCGGATTGCCTTGCTTCACCAGAAAACCCTCACCCACACCGTAGGTAGGTTCGGAGAACTGGACCTGTTTGCAACGCTCCGGTGTCACATACATGCCTGCCGCGATGATATCGAAGCGGCTGGCCTGCAAGCCGGGAATGAGTGAGCCAAACTCGGTCAGCACCCCTTCCACTTCGTTCACGCCCATGCGCTTGAGTACGACGCGAGCGATCTCGACGGCCTCGCCGGTCACCTGGTTTTCGGAACTTCTCAGGAATGCGTAGGGTGCTTCGTTGGCATACCCTACCCTCACCTTGCCTGCGGCCTTCACCTTTTCGAGAGTACTCGTGGCTGAGCTTGTTGCTGACTCGTCGTCGGATTTCGAGCATGCCGTCAAAAACGTGCATCCCAGAACGGCGGCAGCAAGCCACCCCTTAAGTTGGCGATTGGCCATCATTATTCCCTCTGCTTATATTTCTTCCGCTCGAATCGTACGCTAACTGATCATTTCACTACAAATGATGTCACATGAAGTTTCCTGTAGGCTCCATGTGTCTTACCTTGTTGCGTATGGATATAAAAAAACCGGCTCAATGAGCCGGTCTGTTTCACATGGCAAGGTTCGTATACGCCCTACTGTGGTGCATACGTGAACTTCCCATCGCGGATTTCGCCCATCACACGAGAACGATCATCAAAGCCCTGATGGTTTTCTGGTGTGATGTTCAGCACACCATTGGGCACGACCAGTTCCTTGGTCGAGGCCAGGGCATCACGCATGGCTACCCTGAATGCTTCTGTCCCCGGTTTTGCACCAGTCTGCAGGGCACGCTGAGCAGCCGAATCGAGCACCGACCAGGCACCATACGCATCGCCGGCAAACTGTGTGAGGGTGTTCGGCCCATACTGGGCCTCATACACGTTGGCGAAATCGACCGCCACTTTCTTGACCGGGTGAGTGTCGGGCAACTGCCTTGCGACCACCCCGGGACCCGTCGGAAACAGCGTGCCCTCTACGCCCTTGCCGCCAACCTGGAGAAATTCCAGCGTGCCAATACCGTGGGTTTGGTAGATAGTGCCCGTGTAGCCGCGCTCTTTCAGCGTGGTCTGCGGCATGGCCGCGGGCGTGCCGGACCCGGCAATCAACACCGCGTCCGGCTTGGGCGCCATAGCCTTCAGGACCTGCCCCATGACAGAGGGATCGGTGCGCTGAAAGCGCTCCTCGGCCACGATCTGGATCTTTCCCTGCGCCATGCGCGAGAACTCTTTCCACCAACTATCGCCGTAGCTGTCGGAAAACCCGATGAAAGCGACGGTCTTGATACCTGCCTTCTGCATGTGCTCGACAATGACCTGCGCCATCACGTCGTCATTCTGAGGCATCTTGAAGGCCCACTGGCGCTTGGGGTCGCTCTGCGGCTCGACGATGACGGCCGAGGCGGCCAATGCCAGCATAGGGGTACTGGTTTCCTGCAATACATCCAGCCCTGCCAATGCCGCAGCTGTAGTGTTGGGCCCGACAATGGCGTCCACCTTGTCTTCAGAGGTCAGCTTGCGGAAGTTGCGAACCGCCCGACTGACGTCGGTGCCGTCGTCCAGCACGACGTAGCGCGCAGGCTGCCCACCCAGGGTCTTGGGCCACAGGCGGATGGCATTATTGCTTTGAATACCGATGGCAGCGGCCGGACCGGTAGTCGACAGGTTGATACCGACGGTGATGTCCGCCCAGGCAACGGCAGGGGCCAGAAAAGAAAGTGCCAGCGCAAGCCGCTTGAACAAGGGCATCATGAAAAACCTCTAGGCAAATACACGGATTGCACATTGTCTCATTGCATCGGCGGAAAATGCATTAACAAGTCCACATGCAACCCTACATATTATGACGTTGCGACAAACGACATAGCGGCTCGTGGCGTCTATGATCAAAGACGTTGACCCCCTCACTCAAGGAGCAATCATGGCTATCAAAAAAACGGCATCGGCAGTCTGGAAAGGTGATCTGAAGACGGGAACGGGCGAGATTTCCACTCAGAGCGGCGCCCTTTCCTCGCAACCTTATGGTTTCAACACCCGCTTCGAGGACAAGGCCGGAACCAACCCCGAAGAACTGATCGGCGCGGCGCACGCGGGCTGCTTCTCGATGGCACTGTCGATGATTCTGGGCGAAGCCAACCTGAAGGCAGACAGCATCGAAACCAAAGCTGAAGTGAGCCTGGAAAAAGGTGATGGCGGATTCTCCATTACCGCCATTCACCTAACGACCGTCGCACGCATCCCCGGTGCCGACGCAGGAGCATTCGAGGCCGCAGCCAACAAGGCCAAGGCGGGCTGCCCGGTTTCCAAGGTGCTGAATGCCAAGATCACGCTGGACGCGAAGCTGGCCTGACAGAAAACGACAGCACGGACAAGGCGTGAACCCTGGACGCAACGCCCACACGTTCCCGCCTATCCTGATACTTTCCTGCCAGCAGGATCAGGCTTACGGAGTCAGCCCACACGCTGGCGCGGCTCGCCGGTCTGCCTGATCGGCTGGGTGACGCCTTGTAGATAGGCAAGCCCAGGCCCGACCCTGGGCCGCTGAACGGGAAGACGCAGCCTGCCGCCTTCCAAGACAGGGGCTGGCCCTTCCAGCTGCGCCGTCAGTCAATTGGGGGCTTCGCTGCCCACCACGCTGCAACGACTGACAATACCCTCTTGCGTGGCCACGTCCTTTCCTGCCAGGCGGCTAGCCACGATGTCGCCGAACTTGCCCACGGCTGCCTGATGTGCGGCCACCAGCGATTGCAGATCGGCACCACGGGTCGGTTCACGAATCTGGGTGCGGCACAGCGAGGCAGGCGCATTGAGATTGATCGCGCGCAGCCGCCAGGTGGCATCCAGTGTTGCAGCTTCACCCAGCACCGAATCGAAGCGCTGCACGTCGACCTGTACACGCCAGACCGGCTCACCCCGCGCTGCCTTGACCTCGTACACATCGGCCACGCCCAGGCGCCGGGTCAGACGATCAGAAAGCGCGGCCCGCATCTCGTCGGCAAGCGGTGCCGCCCAACGGTCCGAAAAGAGCGGTGTGACAGCGCCAGCACGGTCGCGCAGCATGATCTGCGGCTGATCGACCTGCACTGGAACCGACACAGGCAGAACCTCGATCACGGGTAGATTGGCAGGAACCGCCAACGGCGCACCGGACTGCACGGCCTGTGCTGGAGAGGCCTCCAGGAGGGTGTAATAACGCGCCGGCGGGGAGCCGGCGCATGCCGCCAGCACGAATGCCGTACCGGCCATCACAGCATATCGACCTACTCGGACGTTGCTCATCATAGTTACGGCTCTCAGTTCTTCAACCGACCTGCACCGGGAATGGGATCGTCACCCCTCCCACGCAGCAGGGCTTCGGGATTGGTCTGCAAGAAATCGGCAAGATTGCGCAGTGACCGGGCTGCTCGGCTCAACTCTTGCATGCTGCGTGCTGCATTCATCGGCAGCGATCCATCGGCCGCCACCAGATTGCCGAGTTCTGCCAAGGACTTGCGCGCCTCGCGCAGCACAGCCTGTGCCTCGGGTGCGACCTGTTTGTCCAGGCGAGTCATCAGACGCGTGGTGCTGGCCAGCGTCGCACTCAGATCATTGCCAATCTTGTCGAAAGGAATCTTCTCGATCTTGTCGACGATATTGGTGATCTGTTGCTGCAGCTGATCCAGACTACCGGGCGTGGTCGGGATGTGCGCCGGATGCAGGGTGGGGTCGAAATCAACCGGTTTGACGCCGGGGAAAACGGCCAGGACGATATACATCTGCCCGGTCAGCAGGTTGGACGTGCGCAACTGCGCACGCAAGCCATTGTCGACCAGGTCTTTCAACAACTGCTCCCCGGGATCCACGCCATTGACTTCCTTGAAGGCAAGCTCGGTGATGCGTGTGAAAACGCTCCCCAGGCGGGCCGGGTAAGTCTGCGCGTCGACGTTTGCGTAGAAACGTTTGGTGTCGTCGTCGTACTCCAGTGTGATGGCAGACACCGAACCCAGTGTGACGCCATTGAAATCGATGGGCGCACCTACGGTCAGGCCACGAACCGACTGATCGAAACGCATTCGGATCGGAAACATCTCTCCGTCGGGAGGTGCCTTGGCGATCGTCTCGTTCTCGAACAACTCGTAGCTGCGATTGGGTTGAGCCGGTGGAGAGTCTTGATCCACGGTGTCGAAAGCGATACCGCCCACCGCGACCGAGATGAGCGACTGCGTGCGAACCTTCAGGCCTTCGGCATTGACGGAGATATCGACCCCGCTGGCATTCCAGAAGCGGGTGTCTTCCTTGATGAAGCGATCGTTTGGCGCATCCAGGAATATCTGGATGGTCACCTTCTCACCTTTTTCGTCCAACTGGTAGCCGATCACCCGCCCGACCTGGATCTGCCGGTAATACACCGGCGAGCCCACATCCAGCGATCCCAGGGAGCCAGCTTGCAGAGTGAACCGTTTGCCCGGTCGGTCATAGGTCACTTCAGGCGGAGACTCCAGGCCTTCGAACTCGGTTTTCGAAGCGCCCATGCTGCCGGGCTCGCCTTCGGGCGCATCCACGCCGATATAGGCACCGGACAACAAAGTGCCCAGGCCGCTTACGCCGGTGAACCCAAGGCGCGGGCGCACCACCCAGAAACTCGACCCTTCGCTGGCCAGGCTGGCGGCATTCTTGTTGATATCGGCGCCTACAATGACCTTGCGGCGGTCATCGCTGAGCCGGATGCTGCTGACCGTCCCAATGTTCACTTCTTTGTAGCGCACCTGGGTCTGTCCGACCGCAAGTCCCTCGGCCGATTCAAACGAAATCGTGATCTTGGGACCCGCTTCGAACCAGGTACGCAGAATCAGCGAGGACGCCGCCAGAGCAGCAACGATGGGCACCAGCCAGATCCAGGACAGGCGGTGCTTGCGGCGGGAAACCGCCGGGCGGGAAATAGGTTGCTCGCCATCTGGCGGAGGTAAGGCGGCCACTGCGTAATCCTCGAGGTTAAGACGCGGGACGGGTAGTCGCCAGTGAGGCACCTGTCTGCGGGGCTGGAGCCTCGGCCGGTTCGTCGTCGGCCAGATCCCAGCTACGTCGCGGGTCAAAGCACATCGCCGCAAGCATGGTGAATATTACACAGGCCCCGAAAGCCGCGGCCCCGGCACCTGCGGCAATTTGCATCAAGCCGTGAAAGTTTGCTAAGGCAGCCAGCAGGATGACGACAAAAACGTCGAGCATGGACCACTGGCCTATGAATTCCACGACCTCATACAGTCGCGTTTTTGCGCGCAGTTTTTCGCTGTTCTCGTGCTGAATGCCGAGCAACAACACGATCAGCGCCAGCAGCTTGAAAATCGGCACCACCACGCTGGCGATGAAGA
>JAEYZR010000042.1 GCA_023427945.1 Pseudomonadota bacterium
AGGACACGCCGCTGCCCCCATGCACAGCCAGTCCGGCTGGCTTGTCGACCACCAGGAGGGCGTCATCCTCGTAGACGACAGGGCACTCCCCCGGCGGCACCGGGCGGGGCGCACCAGGATCGGGCAGCCTCAAGGGCGGCACCCGGACCACATCGCCGGCTACCAGGCGGTAATCCACGGAAGTCCTGCCCTTGTTGATGCGGACTTCCCCGCCCCGGATGGCTTTGTACAAATGACTTTTTGGCACGCCCTTGCACAGGCGCAGCAGGAAATTGTCCAGCCGCTGGCCATCATGCTCTTCGCCCACCTCGACCAGACGCACTTGCGGACGCGCCGCACCCGGACCACCGGCGGGCGCACCATCATGGTGCGCGCCTGCCGTGGAAGGCGGCTTGCGAGAAGCGCGTGAGCGCGGCGGTATATCCATGGCGGGCGGAGTTTCTTTGCGCATTACGAAAAGGAGAATATAATCGGGACAGCCTTAAATGGGCTGAATGGAAAGCAGTCGAAGGGAAGTCGTCCAGAAGAAAGCGGTCGAAAGCAGTCAATAGGGCCAACGTGAGGCCTGCGCGCCTTAAGCGGCAGATACTCCCTCATTGTTGATGTAAACCCCGTTGACGCATGTCGTCATTGATGCGCGGAACCGTTTTACGTAGAGCTGCGTGATTGCAAGCAAGTCTGCCGGTAGTTTCGAGGCGACCTGAACTGCCTATCGCGTCTCCGTATAGCGAGCGAGCCATCCATCGTCTGGTCTTGCCATTGTACCGCCCGCCAGTCAGTCCTGGGGTCGCCCGGTTGCAGAAACGAAAGCGTTTCGAGCGCGGCGATGGCTTATCCAGCCGTCCGATATCCGCCCTGAACGACTTGCAATTCGCACGCGGTCAAGAGAGCATTATCAGGTCTGTCGCGCTTGTTGCGCCAGACTCGGAAGAAAGCATCAGTGTGTTGCGCCGTCACCCGGCACAACGACTGCCGTTCACAGCACCTTTACACAGACCATTCATTGTGTCACTGCTTCGCCTGCTGAAAGAACTCCGCGCGACACCGCGCGGCATGCCCGCCTGAACCGAGCGGGACCGGACGCATTTGTCCGTGTGCCGCCTGAATGTCGTCTTGCTGCATGACCGGGTGATCCGAGGTGACGCGCCGATAACGGCGCGTTAACAAAGGAGAACCTTCTTATGAAGCGCATGCTTTTTAATGCCACGCACCACGAAGAATTGCGCGTGGCTATCGTCGACGGTCAGAAGCTCATCGACCTGGACATCGAAACCGCCGGCCGCGAACAGCGCAAGGGCAACATCTACAAAGGCGTCATTACCCGTATCGAACCCGGCCTGGAAGCCTGCTTCGTCAACTACGGTGAAGACCGTCACGGCTTTCTCCCCTTCAAGGAAGTGGCACGCACCTTTTTCAAGGAAGGCGTGGACGTGCGCAGCGCACGTATCCAGGATGCCCTGCGCGAAGGCCAGGAACTGATCGTCCAGGTTGAAAAGGAAGAGCGCGGCAACAAGGGCGCCGCCCTGACGACCTTCATCTCGCTGGCAGGTCGCTATCTGGTGCTCATGCCCAACAATCCTCGTGGCGGCGGCGTATCGCGCCGCGTCGAAGGGGAAGACCGTCAGGAATTGCGTGAAACGATGGATCAGCTCACCGTGCCCCAGGGCATGAGCATCATCGCCCGCACCGCAGGCATCGGGCGTACCGTCGAAGAACTCGAATGGGACATGTCCTACCTGATGCAGTTGTGGACGGCCATCGATGGCGCTGCCAAGGAAAACGCAGCCCCCATCCTGATCTACCTCGAATCCAGCCTGGTGATTCGCGCCATCCGTGATTACTTCTCGCCGGAAATCGGCGAGATCCTGATCGATACCGACGAAATTGCCGATCAGGCCAGCGCGTTCATGAGCGTGGTGATGCCCGATAACGTGCAGCGCGTCAAACGCTATCGTGACGACATCCCCCTCTTCTCACGTTTCCAGATCGAACACCAGATCGAAACGGCTTATTCGCGTACCGTCCAGTTGCCGTCGGGCGGCGCCATCGTGATCGATCACACCGAAGCCCTGGTCTCGGTGGACGTCAACTCGGCACGCTCCACGCGTGGCGCAGATATCGAAGAAACAGCCGTCCGGACCAACCAGGAAGCCGCCGACGAAGTGGCGCGCCAGTTGCGCTTGCGCGATCTGGGCGGACTGATCGTCATCGACTTCATCGACATGGAAGAAAGCAAGAACCAGCGCGCCGTTGAACAGCGCCTGCGTGACGCCCTGCATTTCGACCGCGCCCGCGTACAGATGGGCAAGATTTCGCGTTTCGGCCTGATGGAATTGTCGCGCCAACGCCTTCGTCCGGCGCTCAACGAAGGCTCGCACATCACTTGCCCGCGCTGCACCGGCACCGGCGTCATTCGCGATGCCGAATCCAGCGCCCTGCACGTGCTTCGCCTGTTGCAGGAAGAGGCCATGAAGGAAAACACGGCGGCCATTCACGCCCAGGTTCCGGTCGATGTCGCCACCTATCTGCTCAACGAAAAGCGTGGCGACATCGCCAAGATGGAAACGCGCCTGAAGATCAACCTGGTGCTGATCCCCAACAAGCACCTCGAGACCCCTCACCATCACATCGAGCGCCTGCGTCACGACGACCCGCGCCTGGAAGACATCAAGACGAGTTTCGATCTGGTCGAAGCGCCGGCTACCAGCAACGTCTGGACGCCACGCGAGGCAGAAACCGTCACGCGCCCCGAGGCACTGGTCAAAGGCATCACCCCCTCGGCCCCGGCTCCCACGCCCGCCCCGGCGGCACCTGCTGCCGTTGCGGCTCAACCCGTATCGTTTGGCGGCTTGTTCAAGCGCCTGATGAACTGGCTGACAGGCGAGCCCGCCACAGCACCGGCCACCAAGCCCGCTGAAGACAGCGCTGCACGGCGTAGCTCGCGCAACCGCACCCGGACCTCCGACGGGCAAGACCGTCGTGGCGAGCGTCATGGATCGGATCGGTCGCGCAACCGCCGTTCGGCCGAGAAAAGTGGCGAAGCCATCGAAGGCAAGAATGCAGAGGCACCCCGTTCGGGCCGCAACCGCCGCAGCGACGGCGAGCGCTCCGACCGTGCACGCCAGGACGCGCCACGCGCTTCGCGTGAGCTCGATGCCCAGGCTGCAGTGGCCCGTCCCGAACGTGCCGAACGCCCGGCCTTGGAATCAGGCGAGGAAGCATCGGGCAGCCGTGGTCGCAACCGCCGGGGTCGCAGCCGTGGTCGCCGCGAAGATGGCGTGACCGATACGCCAGCGACGGGCGATCAGGACAAAATGACTGCTGCACTGGCACAGACCGTGGCCAGCGCCATACCGGCGCAGAATCCGCCGGCAAATGCTGCGGCAGAGGTGGCAGCCGCGCAGGATCAGGCCAATGAAGACGAATCGCGTGAGATCGACGAAACAACGGGTGAGCTGACTGCAGATCCCGAGCGCAAGCGTCGTCGTCGTCGCAGCCGTCGTGGCCGTCGCGGTCAGGACGAGGCCGGTCTGGCAGCAGGCGAGTCGACCGATGGCGACAACGAGGACGCAGGTTCTGAGGCCTTTGATGCGCAGACGCTGAACCGGGCTGCTGCCGCCGAACTCGAGACTGTCGCCCAGGCGGCAACGCCGGCAGCCCCCGTGGCCGCTCAGCCTGAGGGCGAACAGGTCGCTCGCGCTGCTGACGGCGATGCATCGACCGCTGGATCATCAGCCGCCGATACGCAACAAGCCTCGAACGCTGCGCCCTCCTCGGCGACTGACACTCCGGTTCGTGCGGTGGGCGAGCAGGATCTGCCGACCTCCGCGGCGCTGGATCTGCCGGTACCTGCTGACCCTGAAACCTTGGGTCAGGCAGCGTCCTCGGCAACAGCACCCGCCGCTGCCGAGCACCAAGCGGCTGCCGACGAGCGCAAGCCTGCCGCGAAAGAGCGTCAGGCTGCTGAAGAGCGCAAGGCCGCTGCCCCGGCCGTGGCGACTGCCGCCGCATTGGCCGCGCCCGAGGCTGGCGACACGACAGCCGGGAAAGCGGTTGAACCCGCACCGGCTGATGAGGTTGTAGAGCCGTTCGTGGCCGCTGCTCCGGTCACGCAGAGCGCCCCCTTGGCCGCTGCAGCAACTCCTCTGGCGGCACAAGCCGATCTGCCAGCGACCGAAGCTGCCGCACCCGTGACGGCGCCGATTGAACAGCCTGTGCTGGTCAAGCCCGAAACGGTGCTCGATGCTCCCGTGACGGCGTTGGCGCAAACGCCCGCCACCAAGGAAGCGTTGAACGACATCGTTGCCGACAAGGGGCTGAGCTGGGTCGAAACCGACCCGGATCGCTTTGCCGCGGCTCTGGCTCGCCAGGCCGATGCCCAGCCCGTGGTTCGGTTGGGTCGTGCGCGCAAGCCGGTCACGCCCGTGGCGAACGTGCCCCTGGCCCAGGTCGAAACAGCTGATTCTTCGCAAGCCTGACCTCTTGCCCCTGAAACGGGGCGCGCCTGGCGCGCGCCCTGCTTGATATGAACAGCAACAAAAAAGGCGGCCCGAGGCCGCCTTTTTTGTTGCTGTCGGGCAACGTATCAGAAGCGATAGGTGTATCCCAGCTCCACGATGTCCAGCCCGGGATTAGGGGTCTTGATGCTGGCGTTGGAGAAATGCGCATAACGCAAGCCGATCTTGCTGTTGGGCGTCATCAGGAACCCAATACCGATCTGGTCGCCGAACTGGAAGGCAGTGCTGATGGTTTTGTCAGCAAATCGGGTCTTGTTGAACACCGTGGCGCCAATACCGCCTTCGATGAAGAAGCGCTCTCCGATCCACCAGCGCAGGAAAGGCGTGGCGTGCAATTGCACGGCAGTGGAAGGTTTGCGTGAACCACTGGCCCACCAATAGGACACGCCGGCCTCGCCCGTCACCTCGAGCCGACCCCAGTTGCCTCCCAGGTTGTAGTCCCAGAGCGTAGGCGTTTCGTAATTCAGGGTGGCGCGCTGGTAGTTGCTACCAGCACCGTAACGCAGGCCGACTCCACCTGTGGACCAATCGGCGGACATCGCGACAGGCGTAGCGATAACCAGCGACAGGCCGGCCAACAGAGCAGCCAACTGCTTCTTGTTTTTGAGGATTTGCATGACGTTGAGAGCTCCAGAGACTCATTAAATAGTAAACATTCTAAAAATATCAGAGAATTGTCATCTCGGCAGAAAAAAGCCTCGCTCAATAGCGACAAAACGTGAAAAGGCCCACTGCAAACAGTCCCTGGCGGCTCATACTTCAAGTAACCCGGAATGATTTGCAGTGGGCCGATCTGTACCCCTTGCACGCGCCCCTCAGGCGGGGCGTTTCAGAGCATGGACGGCCTCAGGCGGCGGTGACCACGTCGGCGGTCTGCCGGGTCAGCAGCGCCAGCAGACGTGCAATTTCCTCGCGCAACTGGCGACGATCGATCACCATGTCGATCGCGCCCTTTTGCATGAGGAATTCGGCGCGCTGGAAGCCCTCGGGGAGCTTCTCGCGTACCGTCTGCTCGATCACCCGCGGTCCGGCAAAGCCGATGAGTGCCTTGGGCTCTGCAATGACGACATCGCCCATGAATGCAAAACTGGCAGAGACACCGCCCATAGTGGGGTCGGTCAGCACGCTGATGAAGGGCAAGCCTGCTGCCGACAGGCGCGTGAGCATGGCGTTGGTCTTGGCCATCTGCATGAGCGAAAGCAGGCTCTCCTGCATGCGCGCACCACCGGAGGCTGATACGCACACGAAGGCAGTGCGGTTATCGAGTGCGGCCTGCGCACCACGCGCGAACCGCTCGCCGACCACCGAGCCCATCGAGCCGCCCATGAATTCGAACTCAAAGCAGGCCACCACCGCTGGCACACCCCGGATGCTGCCACTCATCACGACCATCGCGTCCGACTCGCCGGTCTGCTTGGTCGCTTCGGAAAGACGATCGGGGTACTTGCGGGTGTCCTTGAACTTCAGCGTATCGACCGAACGGATATTGCCACTGATCTCGGTTCTTCCCTCGATGTCGAGCAAGGAATCCAGACGTGCACGCGAACCGATGCGCATGTGATGATCGCACTTCGGGCACACATGCAGGTTGGCTGCCAGGTCTTCGTTGTAGAGCACCGCTTCGCACGAAGGGCACTTCACCCATAGACCTTCGGGCACGCGGCGCGAGGCATTGTCGGATGTCTTGTTGATCCGGGGGGGCAGGAGTTTTTCGATCCAGCTCATAAACGTGGTGTCCTGAAAAAATGGGTGCTGCGAACGCCTGAAACCAAAGCCTCAGACTGGTGCCGTGTCGCGACGGGTCGCGTCCAACGCACGGCGTATGTCGGAAAGCCAGTCAAAGGCCGCCTGCGTTGCGGCCTGTACCCGCTGCTCTGGCGGCAAATCGCGCTGGGCACGGTCAATGGTGTCGATGAGTTTGCTGCCGATGACCACCGCGTCTGCGACGCGAGCGACGCTCGAGGCACTCTGTGCGTCGCCGATGCCGAACCCCACACCGAGGGGAATGGACACATGCCGTCGGATTTCAGCCAGACGTTGCGCCACGGCATTCGTGTCGATATTGGCCGCACCCGTCACGCCCTTGAGGGAAACGTAATAGACATATCCGCGCGCGACGCGTGCGACGGCCTGGATCCGCTTGTCCGTGGAGGTGGGCGCCAACAGGAAGATGGGCGCAATGCCTGCCGTTCCCAACTGCTGCGCGAACTCTTCGATCTCTTCTGGCGGGTAGTCCACTACCAGCACGCCGTCCACACCGGCCTCTTTCGCGCGATCGACAAAAATGCCCTGCCCCATGCATTCGATGGGATTGGCATACCCCATCAGCACGACCGGCGTCTGCGCATCCGTGCGGCGAAACTCGGCCACCATTTGAAGCACTTGCGTAAGGCCCACGCCTTGCGCAATCGCACGTTCGGCGGCGCGCTGGATGACGGGGCCGTCGGCCATCGGGTCTGAAAACGGGACGCCGAGTTCGATGATGTCGGCACCGCCCTTCACCAGTGCATGCATGAGCGGCACCGTGGCGGCGGGCGACGGATCACCTGCAGCGATATAGGGAATGAGCGCGGCGCGCCCGGTGGGCGCCAGCGCGGAGAAAACCTGGGCAATGCGGTCTTGGTTGTCGCTCATGATCGAGGCCTCAAAGCACAATGCCGGCGCGCTCTGCGACGGTGTGCATGTCCTTGTCACCTCGTCCGGACAGATTGACGAGAATAATTTCATCGCGCGACATGGTGGGCGCGATCTTCACGGCGTGCGCGATGGCGTGTGCCGACTCCAGCGCAGGCATGATGCCCTCGGTGCGGCAACAGTCGTGAAATGCGGCAAGCGCTTCCTCGTCGGTGATGCCGACATAGCTTGCGCGGCTGATGTCCTTCAGCCAGGCGTGTTCGGGTCCCACGCCGGGATAATCCAGCCCGGCCGATACCGAGTGCGTTTCCTGGATCTGGCCGTTGGCATCCTGCATGACATAGGTACGATTGCCGTGCAACACACCCACCGAACCCGCAGCCAGCGACGCCGCATGGCGTCCGGAACTCATGCCCTCGCCGGCAGCCTCTACGCCGATGAGTGCGACATCCTTGTAATCGATGTAGGGATGGAAGATGCCCATTGCATTGGAGCCACCGCCTACCGCCGCGATGATGACATCGGGCTGGCGTCCCGCCGTTTCGGGCATCTGCGCAATGCATTCCTTGCCGATGACCGACTGGAAATCGCGAACCAGCTTGGGATAGGGGTGGGGACCGGCAACCGTGCCGATGATGTAGAAGGTGTCTTCGACGTTGGCGACCCAGTCGCGCATGGCTTCGTTCAGCGCGTCCTTGAGCGTGCGCGAACCGGATTCCACGGGCACGACCTTGGCGCCCAGCAGCTTCATGCGGTAGACGTTGGAGGCCTGGCGGCGCACGTCCTCGCTACCCATGTAGACCACGCATTCCATGCCATAGCGGGCGGCCACGGTGGCTGTCGCCACGCCGTGCTGGCCTGCGCCAGTCTCGGCAATGACGCGCTGCTTGCCCATGTTGCGCGCGAGCAGGGCCTGACCTATGCAGTTATTGACCTTGTGCGCACCGGTGTGGTTCAAGTCTTCACGCTTGAACCAGATCTGAGCCCCACCCAGGCGCTCGGACCAGCGGCGAGCATGGTACAGAGGGCTGGGACGCCCCACGAAATGCTTGAGTTCGTACTGGAACTCGGCTTGAAAGGCAGGATCTTCCCAATAGCGGGCAAACGCCGAGTTCAGTTCATCCAGGGCGTGGAAGAGCGTCTCGGCCACGAATACGCCGCCATATTTGCCGAAATGCCCCTTGGCATCGGGAAAATCGTAGGTTTTCAAGGTGTTCCTCTTTGAAGGACAAAGGCCCGCGCACCAGCGCTGCGGCAGGCCTCTCAACCCACCATTCTAACAGTCTCAGCGCCGTGAGACCCCAGTTACCCCCGCAACTTCGGACAGGGCAGCGAGGGCGCGGTTCATGGAATCGGCCCCACGCACCTCCACGGTGAAGACCATGTGGGCCAGAGACTGGCGACTCTGGGTATTCACACCGGTCACGTTGAGCCGCAGACGTGCGAAAACTTCGGAAAGGTCACGCAGCAGACCAGAACGATCCTGTGCATGGACAGAGATATCCACCGGATAGAGCGTTTCGCCCGTATCGCCCCAGTCGACATCGATGATGCGCTCGGCCTCGCGTGCAGCCAACGCCCGAAATGCCGTGCAGTTGACACGGTGGATCGACACGCCACGCCCCCGTGTGACGAAACCGACGATAGGATCGGGAGGCGCCGGACGGCAGCAACGTGCCAGTTGAGTCATCAAGGCATCGACGCCGACCACCAGTACGCCGCTGCGTCCGCTGCGCTCGGCGCTCTCGGCCCGGCTGGCGCGGGTGACATCGTCGGGATGCGTGTCCTCGGGCGTGGGCGGCGGCTGGTGGAACACCGCGTCGATCTGACGCAGGCTGAATTCTTCCTTGGCCACTGCGACGTAGAGATCTTCGGCACGCGCAAATCCGAGCTGCGTCGAGAGCTGGTCGAGATTGACCGCTGTCTTGCCCAGGCGCTGCAACTCCCTCTCGACCAGCGCCTGCCCCTGTGTGATGCGCTGCTGCAGTTCGATCGCGTTGAACCACATGCGCACCTTGGAGCGCGACCGCGAACTGGCCAGAAAGCCCAGTTGAGGATTGATCCAGTCCCGCGACGGGCCACCGGACTTGGTGCTGATGATCTCGACCGTCTGCCCCGTTTGCAGACGGGTATTCAAGGGCACCATCTGGCCATCGACGCGGGCGCCGCGGCAACGATGGCCCAGATCGGTGTGCAGGTGATAGGCAAAATCGACGGGCGTGGCGCCATGCGGGAGTTCGATGACACGTGCCTGCGGCGACAGAACATAGATGTGATCGCTGTGCGGGCTGGGCGCGCCCGCGTCGACCGGGATCGCGGCCTGCGAGCTGTCGACATCGGCATTCCATGCCAGCAATTGGCGCATCCACGACAGTTGACGGTCGTAATCGGTGGATGCCGAGACTTCCCCGCCCCTGGTG
>JAEYZR010000098.1 GCA_023427945.1 Pseudomonadota bacterium
ACGGCTGGACGACGATGCGATCCGGCAGCATGTGCTACAGCGTGCGCTGCGCCGTGTCCAGGCGGTAAAGCGGAATGCTCATGTCCACGTGATGCGCGGTGTGTTCCATGATGTGATGCAGCATGGCACCAATGCGCCACGGGAACGTCAGGTGCACGGTGGTGGAGACGAAGGGCTGCGCCTGCCCCCACGTCGTGCGGTCGTCGTACCAGCCCACCCGCACATGGGTGTGATGGGCATACAGCACAAAGCCCACCAGCGAGCACCAGACAAAGAAGGGCAGCGCCACGACCAGGGCGAGCAACAGCACGATGGACTGGTCGGTCGCCACCGCTGCCCAGCAGACCAGGCCGATCACAACCGCGCCGAACGCGGCCACCAGCAGGCAATCGCGCAGGAACACCGGACGCCGTGTGGGCATCGACGCCCGGCTGGGAAAGAACAGCCGCTTCCACCAGATCTCCAGGCCGTAGTACAGCCCCGGAGCCCAACCGCTGCGATAGATGCGTTCCATCCATTGGCGTGGCCGCGACAGCGCGTCGAACTCCGCCTGCGTGAGCGGCGCCCACACGAAGTCAAAGCCCTTCAGATTGGTGTAGCCGTGATGCACCACGTTGTGCCCGATTTCCCACAGGCTATAGGGCGTGAGCGAGGGCAGGAAAGCGATGCGGCCCACCCACCGGTTCAGGCGGCGCGATGGGGTGAGGCTCTGATGGCAGGCATCGTGGGCAATGATGAACAGGCGGCCGATGATCAGGCCCGCGGCAATACCGCACAGGATCTTCACCAGTAAGTTGCCTGCCAGCACCACGCCGGCCAGCGCGGCCGCCAGCAGGGCGTAGTCCAGTATCAGCAGCAGCAGCGGACGCACATAGGCGCGTGCCACCAGCGGCGTGAGCCAGCCGCGCAACACCTTGCGGTGCGGCAGCGGTGCATCCGGCGCAATCGGATCTTGAGAATGCGTCATGGTGAATCGACCTCAGAAGCGACGGCCGATGCCTACGCCGACCAGCCACGGGTCAACCTTCAGCGTGCCCAGCGACGTACCCGCAAGCGAGGCATCGGTACGTATCCAGAGCTTTTTCACATCCACGTTCACGAACCAGTTTTCGTCGATGCCGATATCCATGCCCAGCTGCAGCGCCGGACCGAAACTGTTGCGGTCGATGTTCACGCGCTGCCCGCCCGCGGACAGCTTGTTGTTGTAGAAGCGCGTGTAGTTGATGCCCGCGCCCACGTACGGACGGAACTGGCCGGCGGGGTTGAAGTGATACTGCAGTGTCAGCGTGGGTGGCAGCAGGCTGACCTTGCCCAGGCTGCCCAGGTCGGACGTCACGCGGTTGCGGGTCACGCCCAGGATCAACTCGGTGCCGATGTGGTCCGTGAACATGTAGGTCAGGTCCAGTTCGGGCACGGTCGACTGCTTGACGCCGATGTTCAGAGCCGACAGGCTGTTGTTGGTCGAGACGTCCGGGGCCACGTGCAGGGCGCGCAGACGGACCAGGATGTCGCCTTGGGCGGCCAGGGCAGGGCCGGCGGCCAGGGCCAGGAGGGCGGCAACGCAGGCTGATTTGATGATGTTCATGGTGTGGCTGCTGTGCAATCGTTGAGAGTGCAGCCATCATTTCATCGGGGGGATTCTTCTACCTTGCGGTGGATCAAGTTTTGCGTGGTTTGTGTGGAGAAGGTTTCCGTGGGCATAGTGTTGCTGCGCATGGGAAAGGATGTGATGGCGGTGCAAGAAGGCCCCGGCGTGGCATTTTTCTCTGGCGCGAGGCGTTCCTCCTTTTGGAGGCTATGCGTGTGCGACGGTATATTTGGGCCCTGGGCGGACCACCTGTGTGACTGCCATTTTCAGTGTGCGATCGGCCCAAGGCCGTTGTCGAACAATACCGACAGCGCGGTTACGGATTTAGCAGCACTTATTAAGTGCTTGGCCAATGATGAGAGCAGAACCAGAATATGGTTTGCCTGATAAGACTCTACTCGGTCTCTTCCTGAAGCGCCGGTTCGGGTATGTAGGCTTTCCGCAAGGGAATCATGCCTTTGTATTTCGAATCAAGTGCTTCGTAGTGCTCTAATACCAACTCGACCAACGCTTCACCATCGACCAGTCGAAGATTGCTCTTCGTGCGAGCGAATTGCACTGCTTGATTAGTGAACGTACCTAGCGTGACGAACAGCCCGAACTCGGACGGGGAAACTTTTCCATAGAGTTGTGAAATTAGCGGATCGCCGACGCTTCCTTCCGTGCTTTTGCACTGCACCTTAATAATCGGCGGCTCGAAACCCAGTTCATCCTTGTGGGCGACGATATCGACACCACCGTCCGCGCCTTCTGGCGATACCCGAATACGATATCCCATCGTCGTCAGAAGATTACCGACGAAGTAGGCGAAAGGATGGCCTTTCGTTTCCTGAGCCAAGATTTTCAAAATGAAATCCCTGGTGGTTTCTTCGACATCCTGACTGACTTCTGCGAGAGTCTCGTCCTTTTTTGCTGGCCCAAGGGGCAGCGGATGGGTACTGTGAATCGCTGACCAGAACTCATCGGCATAGTTCTTTACTGCAAACAGCGACAGTGCCGAGCCGATTTCATATAACGCGCCCTGCGAAAAAGCCGTCCGAGGCAGATCGCGAATCCATTCCACTTTCCGTCGCTGAGGGTAATGCGAATTGTCAGAGGTCGAATACTGGTAATCGCCTGTCACTCGTCCCAGATGCACACGCTTCGGGTGCTTGGAGGGATACACCACGTAGTCACCGATCTGCATCTCGTGAACGAACCGGAATAATTGCCCTGCAGATGTTGGAACGCTTCCCGGTTTCGCCTTCGCAGCCTCTTGATAGGTTGCCGCATAGTGCTGTTTAAAATGCTCACGCGTCGAACCTAGCGCCTTCAGATCCCCCATTTGGCCCCAACCAAGGGCAATGATATTCTCGTTCAAAAACAACAAGTCGGCTTCGCCAGTTTTGCCAGCGTGAATACCCCATAACGTTATATCTTTCGTCATGAATTTCGTTTGGCCCTGTCCTGCTGTTTTGAAGTTCTTGGTTTTCATGTTTTTTAATGCTTGTCTGAACTGGTTCTCCGTACGCCAAATATAACAGCCGCAAAATTCAGGTGCGCCAACAAGATAGCGACTTGAACAAGAATAGAAAAATTTAATTGCCGTTCTGTCATGTCGGATTTGTCCGGGTGAGCGGTCAATGCGGCCCGCCAGCACGCGTATCGTTGCCCAGTCAGGTCAAGGCAATTTCGCGATCACCTTGATCTCGAAATCAAACCCCGTCAGCCATGTCACTCCTACCACCGTCACGGTCGGGTAAGGCGCTACGCCCCAATGCTCGGCCAGGATCGTTGGCCAGATCTCTTCGAGCGTCGATTGGGGGTCGACCATGAAAATCGTGACATCGACCACATCGTCAAAACTGCATCCGGCAGCCGACAGAATGGCGTTCAGATTCTTGAACGCCAGTCCAATCTGCGCCTTGAGCCCCTGTTGCGGCGAGCCGTCTTCCAGGCTGCCGACCTGCCCGGACACGAATAAAAAACCGTTCGATTGAATCGCTGGCGAGTAGCGATGCTTTTCATAAAGTGCGTGGCGTTCTGCCGGGAAAATAGCGTTGCGTGCATTCATGATTCACTCCCTTGTCGCTTTGGCCAGAATGGGCGCAGCGTGTGATATGGAAATTCTAGGGATGGATCGTTGGCGGAAAAACCGGCAAACTCCCAAAAGACTGTTTGCGATATCCAAACAATGTAGGTGCCGGGAGACGTTTAGATGGACCGTTTTGAAGCCATGCAGACTTTCGTCCGCGTCGTGGAAACAGGCAGTTTCACCAGGGCGGCGCAGACCCTGGACCTCAGCAAGACAACGGTCACCCAGCTGGTGCAGCAGTTGGAAGCGCACCTGCGCGTGAAACTGCTCAATCGCACCACACGCAAAGTCAACGTCACCCCCGATGGCGCGGCGTATTACGAACGAGCCGTGCGGTTGCTGGCCGACATCGACGACGCCGAAACGAGTCTGTCAGCTGCCGTGGACTCTCCCCGGGGCCGATTGCGGGTAGACGTGCCCAGTCCGTTTGCCAGCATGATTCTGGTGCCGGCCTTGCCTGACTTCTTCGCCAGGTATCCCGATATCCAGCTGTACCTGGGTGTCAGTGACCGGATGGTGGACTTGATCGACGAGAATGTGGATTGCGTGGTGCGCGGCGGAACGATGACCGACCAGTCTCTGGTGGCGCGGCATGCAGCGGATCTGCCGCTGGCTCTGTATGCCGCCCCGGGTTATCTCGCGCGTGCGGGCCAGCTCCGTCATCCCGGCGAACTGGAACTGCCGCATCACCATATCGTCGGTTTTTCCTGGTCGCGCGGTACGCGCCTGTTCCCGCGTACCCTGCGCCGTGGCGACGAAAGCGTCGAGGTGCAGGGCAGGCCAGCACTGGTGGTGGACGATGGCCATGCCTATCTGGCTGCGGGCCTGGCCGGGATGGGTGTGCTTTGGATGCCGTCCTACATGGCCCAGGCCCATGTGGAGCGCGGGGAACTGGTTGCGTTGCTGGCGGACTGGCAGATCGATCCGATGCCCATGTTCATTGCGTTTCGCCAGAACCGGCATGTGAGTGCAAAACTGCGCGTTTTCATCGACTGGCTGGTGGAGCTGATGGAGCGGCGCGTGCCTGTGGTGTCTCGGCCGGCACTGGCTTCTGGTGCGGGTTCCTGACGCTGGCATGGTTCTCTGTCCGCCTGGACCAGAATCGAACCGGCACCTCCAGCGTGCAGCGAGCGCGAATGAAGGCTTGCATTCAAACAAGTAGAGGTCGTTCATGAAGACAACTGTTCGAGGAAAATCAGGTTGCGCCCTGCTGGCGGCGGAGGTCGCCGGCAGTGGCGATCCGCTTGTCTTTCTGCACGCACGCGTCGCAGACCGCCGCATGTGGCACCACCAGATGCGGGCTTTCGCCGACAGCCATCAGGCTGTTGCCTATGATCGGCGAGGGTTTGGTGAAACGACGGCGACAGCAGAGGATTACTCCGCCGTTGAAGATCTGATGTCGGTCCTGCAGGCCACATCGAACGGATCGCCTGCCATCCTGGTGGCCAGTTCTCAGGGCGGTGGAATTGCTCTGGACGCGGCACTTCGCTATCCAGGGCACGTTCGTGCGCTGGTTCTGATCGCGTCAAGCGTCACGGGCGCACCAAAACTGGCTCATGCGGCGCAGGTGGAGGATCTTCTGCATCGCCTGGCGCAGGCGGAAGCGATGCATGAGCTCAAGGAGGCGCTTGCCATCCGAACGCGCCTCTGGCTTGATGGCCCGTTTCAGTTTGACGGGCGCGTCACCGGTGAGGCGCGTGCCCTCTTCGAGGAAATGAATACGATTGCACTTGGCCTGCCTGCCGTGGGCAGGAATGTCGATGCCGCCGGTGCATATGGGAGCCTGGACAAACTATCGGTACCGACGCTGGTGATGTGTGGCGACCTCGACCTTCCTGGTATTGACGAGCGAAGCCAGTACATTGCGACGAACGTGCCCGGCGCAAGCTTCAAGCGGATGGCCGGCGCGGCCCATCTGCCAAGCCTTGAACAGCCATTGGCGGTGACGCGCGAGATCGGGGCGTTTATCGATGGCTTGCCATAGCGCGATGCGGCGTCACGCCTGGTCGCGCAGGCTGGCCTTCAACCATCGGCAGAATTCGCCCGCCGTCTGCGCGTGCGCGCTGTGTGCATGGACATAGGCCACGTAGCTTGCGCCAGAACCGATGCGCTGATCGTCAAACCGGATCAGCGAGCCGTCCTGCAGCTGATGCAGCACCAGCCATTGGGGCACGACCAGAAATCCAGCCCCGCCGATGGCCGCCGTCGCGGCCAGGAATAAATGATCGTAGGTCGCCACGACGTGCAGACGCTCGGGCGAAACCTCTGCCGCAACAGCCCAGATCGCAATCACATCGGGGCGGGACCTGGCCGCCACCATAGGCATGCGAGTGCCGGGTTCGGCGTTGAACCGTGCGATCACGGCCGGTGAACCCACACAGATCAATTCCTCGCGCACGAGCTCCCAGCTCTCGGTGCCCGGCAGGCTCAGGTCGCGAGAGATCAGCACATCGAAATCGTCGGATGTCTGGGGAGGCGACAAGGAAGTGATCAGGTCGATCTGCACGCCATGCCTGGCCGTGTACGCACCGAGCGAGGGGATGACGACGGTCATGGCGAAGCTGGGAAGCGAGGTTCGCACCTTGATCCTGTCATGGCGTTGTCCGCGTTGGGCCAGCAACTGCATGGTGAGTTCGATCGTCGACAAGGCATCCTTCACGGCCTCGAACAACTGCAAGCCGGGCGGCGTGAACTCGATGGTGGATCCCCTGCGCACGAACAGGCGGCAGTCGGCGAATTTCTCCAGCGTCGAAATATGGCGGCTGACGGCGCTTTGTGTGATCCCCAGGGAGTCGGCCGCACGCGTGAAACTGCCGTGGCGGCCCACGGCCACGAACGCGCGCAGCGCAGTCAGAGGCGCATCCTGTGCTCTAGTATGCATAATACTCATGCTTACCCCGGGTATCGGAATACTGTCATCAAAATAGCATTGAACGAATCTCGCCGATTCTTAGAATGAAACCCTGCCATACCAACACGCAATAGGGGTTCAAATCATGTTTCGTCGAGCGCTCAAGCTATGTATTTTACTCATTGCAATGCCATTGTCCGCGAGTCTTGCGCGGGCCGCCGATGTGGTGCTGTATTCATCCAATAATGTCGAGACGGTCAATCGCGTCCTGGATGGATTCGCAAAAGCCCATCCCGACATCAAGGTGTCCGTCGTGCGTGCGGGAACGGGCGCGCTCATGCAACGCATCAAGGCAGAGGCGAATAACCCGCTGGGCGACATCTTCTGGTCGGGCGGGCTATCCACTATCAGCGAGTTCCGTGAACAACTGGCCCCCTACGCATCCGCCCAGGCCGCCGCCGTGCCGGCCGCCTATCGCGGCCCCGACAACCTCTGGCTGGGCACCAACACCCATGTGACCGTGTTGATGGCCAACCTCAGGCAGGTGCCGCAAGGCCAGCCCCCCCAAGGCTGGGCCGACCTGGCCGACCCGAAATGGAAAGGCAAGATCGTCATACCCGATCCCGAACGCAGCAGTGCATCCTTTGTTGCGATGTACGGTCTGCAGAAACAGCTGGGAACCGAGATGCTGGCCAGGATCGCTCGCAATGCGGTCATCGTGGGAACCACATCCGCCGCGTATGAAGGCGTGGCCAAAGGCGAGTTCGCCGTCGCGGTCACGATGGAGTATGCCGCTTACGAGTATGTCGCCGGCGGACTGAAGGAAATCAAACTGGTCTATCCGGCCGAAGGCACGTTCCTGTCGCCAGAAGGCATGGCGATCATCAAGAACGGCAAGAACCCGGAACAGGCACACAAGCTGTACGAGTACCTGGCGTCGAAGGACACCCAGACCGAGGTCTTCAAAAGTGCCTACCGTCGTCCCTTGCGTGAAGACATCGATGTCAGCGCACTGGCTGCCTTGCCCAAACTCTCCGATGTGTCGATCATCAAACTGGACGATGCCGAGATGGGTGCGCAGCGCACTGCCTTCATCGCGCAGTGGCGCCAGATCGTCAGCGCCCGCTGATTCCTGTCAGATATCTGCGAGCGACAGCCAACCATGCAAGTCTCATTTCAGTCCATTGCGCAAAGCTATGGGGGACAGGTCCTGTTCAACGAACTGGATCTGACCTTGCCTAGCGGTAAATTCTTTACCCTGCTTGGCCCCTCGGGCTGCGGCAAGACGACTTTGCTACGGATGCTCGGCGGGTTTGTTCGCCCCGATTCGGGAAAGATTCTGTTTGGCGAAGACGATGTGACCCATGTGCCCGTGCACCGGCGTGGCGTGGGCATGGTTTTTCAGGATTACGCCCTGTTCCCGGATCGATCCATTCTCGCCAACGTGTGCTATGGATTGACGGCACGCAAGATCTCGCCCGCCCAGGCCCGGGAGCGCGCCATGAGCATGCTGGATCGAGTGGGGCTGGCCGCATTCGCTGATCGCGCGCCGGCGGCGCTGTCGGGTGGCCAGCGCCAACGTGTCGCGATGGCGCGCGCACTGGTCATCCAGCCCAGGCTCCTGCTGCTGGACGAGCCGCTGTCGGCGCTGGACGTGAAGTTGCGCGTTGAACTGCGCAGCATGATCCGCGACCTGCAGACCGAAGCCGGCATCACCACCGTGTTCGTGACGCACGATCAGGAAGAAGCCTTGGCGATGTCCGATCTGATTGCCGTGCTGGACCGGGGCCGGATCGTCCAGACAGGAACGCCTCGCGAGATATATGCCTTCCCCCGCACGGCATTTGCCGCCGACTTCGTTGGCAGCGCCAATCTCATCGCCATCGAGCAGGAACTGCCCGCGACCCAAAGCGGTTTGCGCCGACTCAGTACCGCAGCCGGTGTGCTCGTCACCTGCAGCGATGTTCCGGTTCGGCCGGGATCATTGCTGGTTGTACGAAGCGAGGAGATTCTGTTCGACGATGCCGCCCTCGCAGAGGAGGGGCATCTGGCGGGTGTCATCGAAGACGTCGAGTTTCGTGGCAGTCTTACCGGCTATCGCGTGCGCACTGCGGCCGGCATCATCCGTATCGACGTGCGCACGATCCACGACGGCGCACTGCGCCGCGCTGGCGACTCCGTCGTGTTGGCGCTGCCCCGTCACGCGCCCATCGTGGAGACTTCATGATGCTCGGTTCACTCAAGCGCGATCCGACCTGGCTCACGGTTGCTGTCATGGCCGTCGGGCTGCTGGGCATCTTTCTGGTGTGGCCACTGATAGGCATGCTGGGCAAGTCGTTCGTGGGCAACGACGGGCAGATCGACCTGGGAGGCTATGTCCGGTTCTTCTCCGACCCGTCGTATCGCGACGTGTTCTTCAACACCCTGATCCTGGGTGTGTCGGTAACGATCACCTCCATGCTGGTGGGAACCGCGATGGCGGTGATGGTCGCACGATTCACCTTCCCGCTTGCCGGCCTGGTCACGGCGCTGCCCCTGATCACGCTGGTCATCCCCGATGTCGTCGTCGCCGCCGCCTGGCTGCTGCTGCTGGGCAAACAAGGGTGGGTCAACACGCTGATAGCCCCCCTGGGCCTCGAACTGCCGTCACTGTATTCCTGGTGGGGCCTGGTCTTTGTGATGACGCTGAACAATTACGTGTATGCGTTCGTCGCCGTACTGGTCGGACTCAAATCGATTGATCGCAATCTGGAGGAAGCCGCCTGCAGCCTGGGTCAACCCATCGGACGCGTCCTGGGCGGCGTGACCTTCCCGCTGTTGTTGCCTTCGATCTTCGCAGGCGCCTTGATCGTGTTCACCCATGTCATCGGCAGCTTCGGTGTGCCTGCGATCCTGGGGGCGCGAACACCGGTGCTGGCCGTCAAGGCGTACAACGAATTCGTCAGTGAAATGGGCGGCAATCCCCAGATGCAAACCACCATGGCCTCGATACTGGTGTTTCTGGGTGCAGGTCTGTTGCTGATTCAGAAGTTCGTGGTCGAACGCCGACAGTTTCAGATGGAATCCGGGCGTAGTCCGTTGCCGATGGGCATTTCCGGCGGTCGTGCCACCCTTGCCAGTGCGCTCGTGCTGTTCATGGTCGCGCTATCCATGCTGCCCGCTGTCGTGGTGATCATCACCGCATTCACACCCTCTGTCGGCCCCGTATTGCGCTATGGCGGCTTCACGCTGGCGCATGTTCAGTATGCGCTGCTGCGTGCGCCCGAGCCTTTGTACAACTCGCTCTTCCTGGCCTCGATTGCCACCGTGGCCGGGCTGGTGTTCTCGGTGGCGTCGGCCTATCTCATCGTGAAACGTCGCTCGGTACTCACCCATGTCCTGGACGTGATGGTGATGCTGCCGCTCACGATCGCCGGCACGGTGCTGGGCATTGCCCTGATCAATGCGTTCAATGCCGGCTCTCTGGTGTTGACCGGTACCTGGGTGATCATGGCCCTGGCGTATTTCCTGAGGCGCATGCCCACCAGCGTGCGTGCGGCGGCAGGCCCGCTGCATAACCT
>JAEYZR010000161.1 GCA_023427945.1 Pseudomonadota bacterium
GTGTCCGCCGCCATGGACACCGTGACAGAGTCGCGTCTGGCCATTGCCATGGCACAAGAGGGCGGTATCGGCATCATCCACAAGAACATGACCCCCGATCAGCAGGCCCACGAAGTGGCCCGCGTCAAACGTCATGAGTTCGGCATCGTGATCGATCCGATCACCGTCACTCCCCAGATGAAAGTGCGCGACGCGATCGCGTTGCAGCGCCAGCACGGCATTTCCGGTCTTCCCGTGGTGGAAGGGCGCAAGCTGGTAGGCATTGTCACCAACCGCGACCTGCGTTTCGAAGATCGCCTGGACGAGCCCCTGCGCACCGTGATGACCCCGCAAGAGCGGTTGATCACGATGGACGAGGGCGCCACGCTCGATGAAGCGCAGTCCCTGATGCACAAGCACCGCCTGGAGCGCGTGCTCATCGTCAACCCGGCTGGCGAACTGCGCGGCCTGGCCACCGTCAAGGACATCGTCAAGAACACCGAACACCCCAATGCCAATAAGGACGCATTTGGCCAGTTGCGCGTAGGCGCGGCCGTCGGCGTGGGTGGCAACACCGAAGAGCGCGTCGAAAAACTCGTCGCCGCCGGCGTCGACGCGCTGATCGTGGACACGGCTCACGGTCACACCAAGGGTGTGCTCGACAGCGTGCGCTGGATCAAGAAGAACTATCCCAAGGTCGACGTCATCGGTGGCAACATCGCCACCGCGGCAGCGGCACTGGCACTGGTGGAAGCTGGCGCCGATGGCGTGAAAGTGGGTATTGGCCCAGGCTCCATCTGCACCACCCGTATCGTGGCTGGCGTAGGCGTGCCGCAGATCACCGCCATCTCCGATGTGGCGCGTGCGCTGGAGGGCACGGGCGTTCCATTGATCGCCGACGGCGGCATCCGCTATTCGGGCGACGTGTCCAAGGCACTCGCTGCCGGTGCCTTTGCCTGCATGATGGGCGGCATGTTCGCCGGCACCGAAGAAGCGCCGGGCGAGATCGTGCTGTTCCAGGGCCGTTCCTACAAGTCGTACCGCGGCATGGGCAGCATCGGCGCGATGGCCGACGGCTCGGCCGACCGCTACTTCCAGGACCCCGCCAACAACGTCGACAAGCTCGTGCCCGAAGGCATCGAAGGCCGTGTGCCCTACAAAGGCAGTGTGCTGGCCATCATCTATCAGCTGGTGGGCGGCATACGCGCCTCGATGGGCTATTGCGGTACGCCCACCATCGACGATATGCGCAGCAAATGCGAGTTCGTCGAGATCACGTCGGCGGGTGTGCGCGAGTCGCACGTCCACGATGTTCAGATCACCAAGGAAGCACCCAACTACCGCGCCGAGTGACCCCGGGAGCGGCGGCGTTTACAATGCCGCCATCCCGATCCTCGGATCGCACGCGCCGCACCGGCGGAAACCGTCAGGTTCCGACCGGTGTCGTTGTTTCAAGCCAAACACTTTCATTGCCCGGATCCCTCATGCATCAGCGCATCCTCATTCTTGATTACGGTTCACAGGTCACCCAGCTGATCGCTCGCCGCGTGCGCGAAGCGGGCGTCTATTGTGAAATCCATCCCGGCGACATCACGGACGAAGCGGTGCAGTCGCACGTCGAACAGGGCCTCAAGGGCATCATCCTGTCCGGCAGCCATGCCTCAGCCTACGACGAAGCCTCCATGCGCGTACCCTCGACGGTGTTCACGCTGGGTGTGCCCGTGCTGGGCATCTGCTATGGCATGCAATCGATGGCACAGCAGTTGGGCGGCAAGGTCGAGTGGTCGGATCACCGCGAGTTCGGCTATGCCGAAATGCGCGCGCATGGCCATACCGCGCTGCTCGAAGGCATCGAGGACTTCCGCACCACGGAAGGTCACGGCATGCTGAAGGTGTGGATGAGCCACGGCGACAAAGTTGTGGGCTTGCCCCCCGGTTTCAAGCTGATGGCCTCCACGCCCTCATGCCCGATTGCCGGCATGGCCGATGAAGAACGCCGCTTCTACGCCGTCCAGTTTCATCCGGAAGTGACGCACACCCTGCAAGGCCAGGCCATTCTTTCGCGCTTCGTCAACGACATCTGCGAATGCGTGGGCGACTGGAACATGCCGGATTACGTGACCGAAGCCGTGGATCGCATCCGCGCTCAGGTGGGCGACGATGAAGTCCTGCTGGGCCTGTCCGGCGGCGTCGATTCCTCGGTGGCCGCTGCGCTGATCCACAAGGCCATCGGCGACAAGCTGACCTGCGTGTTCGTCGACCACGGCCTGCTGCGCCTGAACGAAGCCGAGCAGGTCATGTCGACGTATGCAGGCGCGATGGGCATCAAGATCATCCACGTGGACGCCACCGAGGTGTTCATGGGCAAGCTAGCCGGCGTGAGCGATCCCGAAGCCAAGCGCAAGATCATCGGCCGCGAATTCGTGGAAGTCTTCCAGGCCGAAGCGGCCAAGCTGAAAAATGCCAAATGGCTGGCGCAGGGCACGATCTACCCCGACGTCATCCAGTCGGCCGGAGGCAAGACAGGCAAGGCGGTGGCCATCAAGTCGCACCATAACGTCGGTGGCCTGCCCGAGACCTTGAACCTGAAACTGCTGGAACCCTTGCGCGAACTGTTCAAGGACGAGGTGCGCAAGCTGGGCGTGGCCCTGGGCCTGCCGCCTGCCATGGTGTATCGCCATCCGTTCCCCGGTCCGGGCATGGGCGTACGCATTCTGGGTGAAGTGAAGACGGAATATGCCGATCTTCTTCGCCGTGCCGATGCAATCTTCATCGAAGAGTTGCGCAAGGCTGTTGATCCTGTGAGCAATACGAGCTGGTATGACCTGACGTCGCAGGCGTTTGCCGTGTTCCTGCCGGTGAAGTCGGTGGGGGTGATGGGCGACGGGCGCACGTATGAGTACGTCGTGGCGCTGCGTGCGGTGCAGACGAGCGATTTCATGACGGCTGATTGGGCCCAGTTGCCTTATTCGTTGCTGGCGAAGGTGTCGGGACGGATCATCAATGAGGTGAGGGGGATCAACCGGGTGGTTTATGACGTGAGCAGCAAGCCGCCGGCGACGATCGAGTGGGAGTGATTTGCCGCACTTCGCGGACTCGATGCCAGGTTGGCAGGCAAGTCCCACACGCCGACCTTGCGGCCCCGTCGATGACGGCCATCACGAAGCAAGCATTGCTTTGACCGGCCGGCGCCTGCGCTGCCTCACGTCGGGGGAGGGCGCACGCTTCATCTGTGTGGCGTCTGAGACCTTGCGGCGCGCCTCGATCCAGGGCTCGATCTCAGGAGATCCCACACCACGTAGCGTGAGCTCAGGTTGAACCGGCGCGGAAACTCGCCTCGACGCTCCATGTCGTAGATCGTGGTGCCCGAAGAAGTCCGGTTCGATGTACCTCAACTGCGGTGTGGAAGTGCCGCGCGGATGTAGTCAATGGCTTTCTGAATATCGGTCGCTGCATTGATCGAATGCACGCTGAGCCGAAGGACGGAGTCACAGGGTCCTATACGAAGGGGGGCATAGCGCTCCCCAATGACCGCCACATTTACCTTTGCAGCCCAAAGGGATCTGGCAATTCCAGCGTGATCCTGCCGAGGGACCCGGATGCTGACGATGCCGGAGGTTCCAGGTAGTATTTCAACGTGAGGATGTAGCTCCCGCAACGCCTCGCGCAGGCCACCCGCGAGCGACTCGATCCTCTCATGTACTCGCTCTGGGCCCACACGCAACAAATTCAGGACTGCCTGCCGCATGCCTAATTTGAGGACAGGAGGGCAGTCGTAGGGCTGAAAACGGCGTGCACCAGGGCCATGTCGAAGTCCAAGCAATCCTTCCGACAGCTCTGTCCCATAAATGTCCATCGTGCCTGGATTGCCGAACTTGTCCAAAGCTCGCTCGGAGAACACCATTGCCGCGATGCCCCGTGGTCCCCGCAACCACTTGCGCGCCGGAAACACCAGGACATCGGCCCCCAGTTCCGTTGCATTCACTGGCATCTGCCCCACAGCCTGGCTAGCGTCGACGAATAACCACCCATCGGCTTCGCGTACCCGGTGGGACACGCCGGCCCATTGGTTTTGCGGGTCTCCGATGCAGTCGACCACGGGCAGGGAGACGACCGGCACGCGCTGCTCGAGACTGGACTCCGTGAGGCTGTCCAATGAATCAAGCCAGCTTCCCGACTCCGGGAGCGCTATGGTCCTTAGCCGGGCGTGGGACAAGCCGTTGACATTGATGACGTTAGCTGCCCATTCCTGCTCGCTAACGAAAACATCGATACCGGTTGTCCGCGGTACTGCTGACAGGGCCTGCGCCCATCCCCTCGACGCAGACTCGACAAAGGCCACTTGGTGTGCTTTCACACCAAGAAGAAGGGCAACCGCTGACGCGGCATCGTCTAGCTCCTCTTCAAATCGGGCGACCGCCCTGTGAGCGCCGACGCTTGCCTCCAGATGCAGGTAGTCGCGCATGGCCTGATAGGTGCTTGCGCTTGGAAGGCTCGTAGAGGCATGGTTGAGGTGCAGATAGTCAACTGCCGCGGACACGCCGGCCCGCTCAGCAGCCCAATCGACAGGCACGGTACGCATGTTCACTCCCGTACCGCAGCCATCATCTCGATCTCCACCGCAGCGCCCCGGGGAAGCTCGAAAACACCAATCGCTGCGCGCGCGTGTGCACCACGTGCGCCGAGCACTTCGTCGAGGTACTCCGACGCTGCGTCGATGACCCGTGCCTGATCGGTGAACCCTTCCACGCAGGCTACATAACCGGTCACGCGCAGGATGCGCTCAAGCCGGGCAAGTCCGCCCAATTCCTGGTCCAGTGCGGCAAGGGCCTGCATGGCGCAAAGCCGGGCCGCATCGCGGGCAGTGGCTACGTCAAGGTCTCGCCCTACCTTGCCGGGAAATTGCAGTTCGCCATTGCGTCGCGGCAACTGGCCGCTGACGTAGGCAATCGCCTTATGCACCACGACGGGTTGATACTTTCCGCCGGCCCGCGATGGCTCAGGGAGGTTGGGTGTGACATTCATAGAAGCTCCATCGGCTCAATGCGCGAGTACTTTGGCCAGGAAGTCCTTGGCGCGGTCACTCTGTGGCTGCGAAAAGAACGCCTCGGCAGCGTTGGTCTCGACGATCGCGCCCTGATCCATGAACACCACGCGATGCGCGACCCGCCTGGCAAAGCCCATTTCATGGGTGACGCAGACCATGGTCATGCCGTTCTTTGCGAGATCCGTCATGACATCAAGCACCTCGTTGATCATCTCCGGATCCAACGCCGACGTTGGCTCGTCAAACAGCATCGCGATCGGATCCATTGCGAGACTACGCGCGATCGCCACTCGCTGCTGTTGTCCGCCGGAAAGCTGTCCGGGAAACTTATCGGAATGAGCGGAGAGCCCCACGCGTTCGAGCAGCTCCAGGGAGCGAAGCCGGGCCTGATCCTTTGACCGGCCCAGCACTTTGATCTGGGCGATATTGATGTTGTCGATCACGCGCAAATGCGGGTAAAGCTCGAAGTTCTGGAAAACCATGCCGATGCGCTGGCGCAGCTTGCGCAATGCCCTCGCATCTCCACTTAGTGGCTGTGTGTCTACGGTGATAGCGCCTTGTTGAAAGGACTCCAGTCCGTTGATGCATTTGATGAGCGTGCTCTTGCCCGAACCTGAAGGTCCGCAGACGACAATCACTTCACCCTTGACGACATTCAGTGAACAGTCTTTCAGCACGTGAAAGTCACCGTACCACTTAGAAACATTCTCGATTTGAATCATTGGGAAACTCAAGTTAATGACATCCGCTTGGCCAGGCGCGCCGTGAGAAATGAAGCCAACAGGCACATTACGAGGTAAACAACGGCGGCAAAGCTGTATAGCTCGACCAGGCGGCCGTCACGCGACGCTATCGTCGATGCCGCAGTGAGAAAGTCCATCAAACCCACCACGTAGACCAGAGACGTGTCCTGAAAGAGTGCAATGCTCTGGGTAAGTAGAACCGGCAGCATTTTCCGGAAGGCCTGTGGCAGGACAACAAGCCTCATGCCCTGCAGGTAACTCATTCCGCTAGCCAACGCCGCCTGCATCTGTCCGCGCGATATGCTCTTTACGCCGGCGCGGATGATTTCGCTGAAGTAGGCCCCCTCGAACAGAACGAAGGCGATCAGCGCGGAGTTAAATGCGCCAACCTGGTGGCCGCTCAGCACAGGCAATAGAAAGTAAATCCAGAAGATCACCATGATGAGGGGCACCGCCCGTATGCCGTTGACATACAACGTGGCGACCAGGGAGACGACCTTTATTGAGGAAAGCCGCGCTACGGTCAACAATGTGCCCAGCGCGAACCCCAGGACGACCGCAAGCAGTGTGAGCTTCAGGGTGGTGCCCATACCCTCTACAAGGAAGGGCGCGGCCCGGGTGATGGAGGTGAAGTCAAATTCCATGTTCAGGTCCGCCCGCTGTAGGTTCCAGGGATATGCAGGGTATTTTCCAGCGCCCTGGACGCGCCAATCACGACCAGCGATACGAGGACGTAGACGAGCGTGGCTGCTGTGAACGCTTCGATTCCGCGAAACGTATAGGCCTCGATCTGCCGGCTCTGTCCGGTCAGCTCCAGCATGCCGATCGTCAGCGCCAGGCTGGAATTCTTGACTGTGTTGAGGAATTCGGAAGTGAAGGGCGGCAATGCATAACGTAGACCCACGGGCAGGAGCATGTACCGGTAGATCTGCGTTGGCGTGAACCCTTGCGACATCGCCGCCCGTTGCATGCCAGCGCCGGCGGCAGCGATAGCCGCGCGGGTCTGCTCAGCAATTCGCGCCGCCATGAACAGGCCCAGGCCAATAGCCGTAGTCCAGTATTCCGGATAAGGCAAGTCTCGCTTGAGCCACATGCCGGCCGTCTCCGGCAAGACCTCGGGGACGACGAAGTACCAGAGGAATAACTGCACTAGTAGCGGGATACTGCGGAACGTTTGGACGTAGGTGGCACCACACATTCTGGCTTTGGCAGAAGGCAGCGTGCGCAAGACGCCGACGAAGACGCCAATCGTCAACGCCAACGCATATGCCAGCACCGAGATAAGTGCGGTCCACTTGATGCCCTGCAGCAGCCAGCCGAAATAAGGCTCCCGCAAGAGCACGCCCCAGTCCCATTGGTAAACCATTTTCTGTCCCCATCGAGTTATGTTTTTTGAATTAGTCCTGCAACGCCTGCGCGCGATACAAGGCCTGCAGGTCGGTTGTCAACTTGATGCCGGTTGGGGCGAAATGCTTGGCGACGAGCTTTTCGGCATCGCCTGATTCAAACGCCTTTGCCAGCGCGCGATTGACAAGGAGACGGAAGTCCGGGTCGCCGCGCTGCATCATCACGCCGTAGGGATCCGTCGAAAGCAGTCGACCGACCACTTCAAGACCCTCGGGATTGCGCGCCTTGGTTGCCGCAAAGACCGCGACGGGAGTTCCGTCGCCGGCGAGCGCGTCGATCCGCTTGGTTTCAAGCGCGAGGAAGCCCTCGGCATAGTCTTTGACGTAATTGAACTTCAGACCTAGCCCCTTTTCCTGCGACAGACGCTGCAACGCGCGCTCGTTACTGGAACCTTGCAAGACGCCGACAGTCTTGCCCTTCAAGTCTTCGGCCTGAGTGATACCCGATTGGCGCGGCACCGCCAACTGGGTTCCCGTGATCCAGAACGGCATGGAAAAGTCGACCTGTTCCATACGCCCAAGCGTGATCGTCGTCGTGCCACATTCCATGTCGACCGCGGCACTGGTGATCTGAGGGATTCGATTGGCCGTGGTGATGGGGACGAAATTGACCTTGACTTCCTTGTTCAGCTTCTTTTTGACTTCCTCCACCACACGCATGCACAGGTCAATCGTGTAACCGGCGGCCTGCCTGTTGTCGTCCAGGTAGGAAAACGGCACTGACGAATCGCGGTAGCCGATATTGATCACCCCTCTTTCGTCGATTCGCTTCAGGGTGGCTTGTGCGAACGCCGAGCTCGCGGCGAGGGATGCGATGCAGGCGACGATCAGTTGTTTGCGGAAGAGACAGGGCGATGTGGACATGGTTGCTCCAGGGTGGGTTGAGAAAAAAGGCGGCTACCGCGACATTTCGGGATCCAAGCCAGGCATTGAGAAACCGGCGTCTTTGAGTTGGGCAATGAGCAGATCGGCCTGCTCGTCCCCCAGCTTGGTGAGGGGCGGGCGCAAGGTTCGCCAGGAGGGGTCGCCCCGGAAATGCGCCACGCTCGTTTTCATGGATGCGATCAAGGGCCACTGAGCGAACATGCTGCGGCTGGCGCTCAGACCGGCCTGCAGTGCTTCGGCGTGGGCGCCCGAGATGCCGGCCGAGAACCTGTCGTACAGCTCCACGATTCGGGATGGACTGACATTGGCTGTCGCTGTAATGCATCCCGGGCCGCCGGCTCGCAACGTGTCGAGCAGGATAGTTTCGGTTCCAGCAAATACATCGAAGCCTCTGTGTCCGAATCGATTGAGCATCATGGCCGTGTAAGACAAGTCTCCACCGGTGTCTTTCATACCCGCCACCTGCTGGGGGTAGGCGGCGAGCAGACGCTCGACGAGTTCAGGTGTGATGCCCACGCCCGACACCGCAGGGATGTGGTACAGGTAGACACGCAGACGCGCATCGCCGACCCTTTCAATCAGTTCGGCAAAGAAACGGAACAAGCCGTCGTCGCCTGTGCCCTTGTAATAAAAGGGCGGCAGCACCAGCGCGCCTGCTGAGCCCGCCTGCACGCTTGCCGACGTCATGACGACGGCGTCCGTAAGGCTGCAACTGCCCGTCCCAGGCATGGCGCGGTCCATTGGAATTCCCGCGGCAATAAGGGCATCGAGCAGCCCGCACTTCTCCGCCAGGCTCATCGAGTTGCCCTCCGAATTGGTTCCAAACATCGCCAGGCCGACGCCTTGGCTGAGCAGCCACTGGCAATGCTGAACAAACCGCGGCGCGTCAGGCGCAAGGTCGGCCGTGAATGGTGTTAGAACCGGAGCAAGTACGCCCTTGAGTCGGCGTGTGTGGTTAGTTGTCATGGAACGTATCGTCGCGACATTTCCGTGTATGCAGGTTGCGGGGTTGGCTTTGGTCGTTGCTAAATACGCAATCTGATCATGTCGCCACCGCTCGACAGTAGCGTGGGTGAAGTGCAGAATACATATCTCCCTAGCCGTTGCTAAATCCGCAATATGAGCGATCTCCAGACTTTGAAAGACTTCCTCGTTCTGACCCGGCTGCGCAGCTTCACGCGAGCAGCGGAGAAGTGCCATGTGACAACGTCAGGGCTGAGTCGGCGGATCCAGAACTTGGAGACCTGGCTGGGAGCCCCACTGTTCGACAGGAACAAGGCGCAGTTGGAGTTGACTCCGGCAGGGGAATTGCTCATGAACGCCGCCAGCGATGCAGTAGCGACCCTGGAGTCCGTGCGGAATACCTTGAGAAAGCGCGCTGATGCGCAACAGAACCAAATCCGGATTGCCGCACCTCACGTGATGTCCAGCGTCTTCTTTCCGAGTTGGCTTCCGCGCCTCCATTCCCAATTCGGCCAAGCCCGGTTCAACGTCATGTCAGCGGTGCTGCCCGAATGTCTCGCCGCGCTCGACTGCGGCGAAGCCGACTTCGTGGTGACTTTTGTCGATGCAGGCGGTGCCATTGCAAAGCGGGCGCAGGACACAATGTTTTCCATTGCGGAGTTGCTCGAACTGGAGCAGGAGAAATTGATCCCTGTCAGCGTGCCTAGCGTCCGAGGCGTTGCCAAACACGCTCTTGGCTCCAGTCCGAGCGTTGCGTTTCTGGACTACAGCAACGAATGCTCGCTCGGCTGGGCTCTGCAGGAGGCCCAGCAACATATGCCCGACCTGCCGAGTTTCACGGCGGAGCATGGAAGCTCCCTCGCAGAGAGCATCCGATTAATGGCTTTGACTGGCCTGGGGCTGGCCTGGCTACCCGAGACCCTGGTCCGTGAGGACTTGGCCACCAAGCGACTGGTGCGCGCGGCCGGAGAGCGCTTTGACGTGCCTCTGTCCATCAAGATACTAAGAAAAAGTATCAGATTGGGGCTGCGGGCGGAGGAACTCTGGGAGGCATTGAAGTCCGTTGAAGCGAGTTCACAAACGCCATCGAGTGGCATCACATTGAAGGTTGCCTGACCTCGCGCCTCTATTGCTCAGTTGCGGTACACGCGATACCGGTCGTTGCCGCGAAATCGCTACGCTTGCTGGACACAGTTTGCGGTCTCAGATGGCGATGTCTGGAACCCGTTGAAGAGACCCTTGCAGCACAACGCTCTACGCGGTCCCATTGACAATCGAGTGTTAGCGACTTCTCGGATCACGTTAAACCGGCAATAGACCCACTGTGCGGTAGTTCTCGATCAACGCGTCGTAAGCGGAAATATCCGAACGACTCCTCGCAATGAGTTGGGCGCCGGCGATGGCAGCGAAGATGGAACGTGCTCGTAGCTCGCTTTCTTCGGTGCTCATTGTCGCATTCGCCGCCAAAAGCACTTTGCTTAACCACATGATATTTACGTCGGCGAAGGTTCGGACTTCTTTCATCACTTCTTCGGGTAAGTCGTCACTTTCGGCTGCCATGAAGCTGCATAAGCAGATGCGATTAGCACTTTCCAGCGCTTTGCGAAACGTTTCAGGGTACCGATGCAAACTGTGCTTTGCATCCGGGGATTCGGCCAGCAATGTTTCAAGCGTCGCAGCAGAGTCCTCCCAATAGCGTCGTGCAACCGCCGCGCCGAGAGCAGCCTTGTTAGTGAAGTGGTGGTAGATGCTGGCGGGTTTGATACCAATGCTTTGCGCAAGGTCTCGGACGTTCAACCCGCTGTAGCCATGAGCCTGGGCAATCTTTGTTGCGGATGCCAGGATTCGCTCCTTGGAGCTTGAGTTCGCTTCGTTCCTCACTTCTATGGCTCCGGCACAAGAAAAATAGCTGTTGACGGGGGGTATTGTAACGCATACAGTAAAACCTAACGAACGTTAGGTAGTCTCATCTGATGGTGAACATTGCCTTGTTCGCTGCCCGTTGACCCTAGACCACACGGTAAATGAGGAAATCTTGATGAATACTGCTGCAACAGCCTTTAGTATCGATAAATCGCCGATGATGACAATTCACGACTTTCCCCGGGGGCCATACCCTACGCGTGTGCGCATAGCCTTGGCCGAAAAGAACCTGCGAGCTCAGGTGCAATTCAAAATGGTCGATTTGTACACGGGGGAGCATAAAAAGCCTGAGTTCATTGCAAACAAGAACTACTCGGGTACGTTGCCGGTGCTCGAACTTAGTGACGGAACCTGCATAGCCGAATGCACGGCTATCACGGAGTACCTTGATGGGCTTGACGGCGAGCCCACGTTGACTGGCAGAACCCCGCGTGAGAAAGGCATCATCCACATGATGAGCAAACGCGCGGAACTGGAGTTGCTCGACGCTATCAGCGTTTTCTTTCACCACGGAACCCCAGGATTAGGGCCGGAAGTCGAACTGTATCAAAACCCGGAGTGGGGGTTCAGGCAGCGTGATAAGGCTCTCCGTGGCATACATTACTTTGATTCGGTGTTGAGAAACCAGCCTTTCATCGCTGGAGATATATTCTCGATGGCCGATATCACTGTAATCGGTGGACTGGTTTTCGCTTCTATCGTCAATCTACAAGTGCCAGCTGAATGCACGTCATTGTTGGATTGGTATGCAAGGATGAAGGAACGGCCCAGCGTAAAGGATCAACCTGCATTTGCTGCCTCTGCAACAGATTGAGCCAGATCACAATGAGCTCCTCCCCGCATCAGGCCCGAGCAGAACTGGACGCAACTGGGTTAGCGTCACTACGCGATGCTCGATGGCGGCATGGGATTTAATCTGGCGCCGTGGCGACCGGTGATCGAGCCGTGGTTCGATAGTCGAAATCGAAGTCCCGGTTCGGCCCGCTCGGCCCTGAGACGCCCGCCCTGGGTCTTATACACATCTCCGAGCC
>JAEYZR010000171.1 GCA_023427945.1 Pseudomonadota bacterium
CTGGAGAGCAGGCCCACGTAGCGTCCATCCACATCCACGATGTGCGCCTGGATCGTGCGGTCGCCGGTGACTCGGTCGTCATCGTTCTGGATCGAGATGTCGATGTCTCGCGCGGCGATGTCCTGTCGGGCAGCGCCGCACTGGCCAAAGTGGCGCGCGAATTCACAGCCGAGGTCTGCTGGCTCGACCAGCAGCCTTTGAGTGCGCAGCGCAAATACCTGCTCAAGCAGGGGACACGGTTGACCCAGGCGAAGGTGCAGGGCGTGCTGGCCAGGCGGGAAGTGCTCGAACTCGAGCAGCGATCGGATGCCATCGAGAGTCTCTCGATGAACGAGATCGGTACCGTGTTGCTGCGCACGCGTGAAGCGCTGGCCTACGACCTCTATGATGAGTGTCCGGGCACTGGCGCATTCATACTCATCGATGCGGTCACGCACCAGACGGCCGCCGCAGGCATGTTGCGAGGGTAGGACAGCCCGGGCTTGCGTGCTTGCCCGGGGTGGTTTAAAAAATGACTGTTGATGCTTGCCAAAAGTACTGGATGTTTGTACAGTACATCCTATGGCAACGCTCAACTGCTCCTCCATCGCCGGAACAGGGTCCCCGGCAAAAACCTCTGCCGCTACACGCGGCAGAGGTGCCGTTGCCAATGTCATGCACCGCTTTGACAGCGTCGCACGGGTCGCCCACAGCGATGACTGGCAAAACGGCGAAGGCGCGGAACCCACTGCCTTGCGAACCACGGTGCAGGCCGAGCAGGCTCGCCGCCTCATCTCACGCAACGTTTCGCCCGATATTCCCTTCGATGCCGCCGTGAACCCCTACCGGGGGTGCGAGCACGGGTGCATCTATTGTTTTGCCCGCCCCACTCACGCCTACCTCGGGTATTCCCCCGGTCTGGATTTCGAAACCCGGCTGATCGCCAAGGCCAACGCTGTCGAAGTGCTGCGTGCCGAACTTGCCCGACCAGGCTACGTGGTCAGTCCCATCAACATCGGTTCGGCAACCGACATCTATCAGCCCGTGGAGCGTGAGTGGCGCTTGACGCGGGGGCTGCTGGAACTCATGCGCGAAACCGGCCACCCGTTCTCCCTGGTCACCAAGAATGCGTTGGTCGAGCGCGACCTGGACATCCTTCGGGATATGGGGCAACGCAACCTGGCCGCTGTATACATCAGCCTGACAAGTCTCGATAACGTCCTGTCCAGCAAACTCGAGCCGCGTGCCAGTGCGCCGTGGCGCCGGTTGCGCACCATCCGTACCCTGGCCGATGCCGGGGTACCCGTCGGTGTGCTGGTAGCCCCGGTCATTCCGTTCATCACCGACGAGCATCTCGAACATATCGTGCAGGCCGCAGCCCAGGCAGGCGCGTCCAGCGCCAATTACACGGTGTTGCGTCTGCCCTACGAGGTCAAGGATATTTTCCAGGCCTGGCTTGAACAACACTTTCCCGATCGCGCGCAGCGTGTCCTGCACCGGATCGAAGACATGCGTGATGGCAAGCGCAACGACCCTCGCTTTGGTTCGCGCATGCGCGGCACCGGCATCTGGGCCGATCTGTTGCGCCAGCGTTTCGATCTGGCGCTACGCCGCTCCGGCATGAGCCGCCACCGTCTCCCCCTCGATTGTCATTTGTTTGTTCCGCCCAAGGCCTCCGTGCCTTCAGGCTCCCGTCGCATCCCATCATCAGTGGCCTGCGAAACCGTCCAGTTCGGACTCTTTGATTGATTTGAAAGGTTAGTCACCATGACCACTGCCGTCGGTATGAACGCTGCGCTCTCCCTGGATGCCACTGGCGTCAAATGGCCCTTCACACCCCAGCGCCGTCCGGTTGCCTCCCGGCCGACGGCACGCCCGGGGGCATTTGTGCCGCAAGCCGCCAATCCTGCCGGTGCTGTCGATCGCCAGGGCGTGCCGTCCCGCCGCTGCGACACCGCCGCCAGTGACAACGCTGGCCGGGTGACGGCCATCCAGGGGGGCGAGGCATTTGCTGCGTTGGGCTCGCTTGCTGCCGGTGGTGTCAGCGCACAGGCGCAGGCCGGTGCACAATTGACACGGCGCCAGATGCTGGGTGATGTCGCGCTGGTTGCCGTCTGGGCGGCAATCATCCCGGGCATGCTGTGGTTAGGGCACGCAGCAGGTTTTTGATTGTCAAGGCGGTGGTTGTCAGTTAGAATGCCGGGTTGCCACCCTTTCATCCTCTTTTCGCGGTCCATTTAAAAAACCGGCAACTGCCAGGGTTTTGCAGCAATTCTCTTTTGCTTCAATGCCTTATGCAGCAGACACTGCGATAAACGATGGTCTTGGAATTTTCATGAATCTGATTGAACAGCTCGAAAACGAAGAAATCGCTCGCCTTCTGGCCGCGAAAAACATTGAAGCCATGCCGACATTCGCTCCTGGTGACACGGTCATCGTCAGCGTAAACGTCGTTGAAGGCACCCGCAAGCGCGTCCAGGCATTCGAAGGCGTGGTCATCGCCAAGCGCAATCGCGGCCTGAACTCTGCATTCATCGTGCGCAAGATCTCCTCCGGTGAAGCTGTCGAACGTACGTTCCAGCTGTTTTCGCCGCAGATCGCATCGATCGAAGTCAAGCGTCGCGGTGATGTGCGCCGTGCCAAGCTGTACTACCTCCGTTCGCGTTCCGGCAAATCGGCACGTATCAAGGAAAAGCTGGTCAGCAAGAAAGCCGCGGCTGCCAAGGCTTGAGCGCCATGGGCTGACATCGGAGGTCACTGTTTGCTTCAGGGTGGGCAGTGATTCCGGGTTAAAAAGGCACCTCAGGGTGCCTTTTTTGTTGTGGCCTACCAAACGATATGTCTGAAATATCAAGATCCAGCCGTCCTCGACGTCCAGCCGTAGGACCGGGGTTCGAGCCTCGTGATCAACCTTCTACGCGAGCCAACGAGGGTCTGGTGGCCATCGCGCCAGAGGCGTTGACGCCTTTGCATATTCGCAGGGTGTTGAGCCACGACAATGTGTGGAGCGTCGCACTGCCGCTGGACAGTGATACACGCTATCCAGGGCGTGAAGGCGCACCAGTTCTTGCCGCAGTCCTGATCGCACTGGTGATGCGAAAAGAGGGCGTGCATGTCGTCTTCACCGAACGTGCTTCGCATTTGCATGACCATGCCGGGCAGATCAGCTTTCCGGGCGGACGTATCGAAACCTCCGATGCCACCCCGGAGGCGGCCGCCAAGCGAGAGGCCCAGGAGGAAACAGGTTTGCCGCCTTCGCACGTGGATGTGCTTGGCGTGATGCCTGCCTACCTCACTGCCACGGGTTTTTCGATCACGCCAGTGGTCTCCCTGGTCAAGCCCGATTTTGCGTTTGTTCCCGATGCGTTCGAAGTCGCCGAGATCTTTGAAGTGCCATTGGCCTTTCTCATGGATCCCGCAAACCATCGTGAGCATCGCGTCGATCTACCCGACGGGCGGCGCCGGCACTATTTCAGTATGACGTGGGACCGTTTTTTCATATGGGGCGCCACCGCAGGCATGCTGCGCAATCTCTATCATCTGCTTCGTCACGCCCAGCGCGTCTAGCCACTGATGAGTGTGGCGACTTTCCAGAATGCCACGCCTGAAATGCCATGTCCGAAATGCCCCAGGTAAAGCCGCAGCTAAGTCGCCGCAGCTAAATCGCCGCAGCTAAGTCGCCGCAGCCAAATCGCCGCAGCTAAATCGTCGCAGCCAAATCGTCGCAGCCAAATCGTCGCGGCTCGGTGCGTCGCGCAGGCAGTCGCGCCGATGGCTGCCAGCCGTTCAGTATTTGTCGCGGCCTGCTTCATTTTCCGCCACGATCCGGGTATACAGCGCATACCGATCAGGCGCGATGATCTGCTGGCTCAACGCATGCAAAACACCGCAGCCAGGTTCGTGCAGATGACGGCAGTTGTAAAAGCGACACTGATCGAGAAAGGGCGCGAACTCGGGGAACCCTCGCACAATCTCTTCCTGCGTCAGGTGCTGCAGGCCAAATGCCTGAAATCCGGGTGAATCGATGAGGTAGCCCCCGGCGGGCAGGTGATAAAGATGGGTGCTGGTCGTGGTGTGCTTGCCCATGTCCAGTGCAACAGAGTGCTCACGGGTGGCTGCTTTGGCGGTGGGCACTAGGCCATTGAGCAGGGTCGATTTCCCCATGCCGCTTTGTCCCAGCAACAGGCTGGTCTTGCCGCTCAGGTGGGGCAGCAGTCGTTCGCAGGTCTGCTGGGTGTCGTGAGCGCAGGCCTCTATGATGGGTACGCCCAGGTCGGCAATGGGGGCCAGGCGGGTGCGTGCCTGCTCCAGGCCGTCCAGCAGGTCGACTTTGTTCAACACGATCAGGGGGGAGATACCTGCACTCCAGGCGCCTGCCAGCGCTCGGCCGGTCAAGTCCTCGGAGAACTTGGGGGCGACCGCCACCACGATGATCAACTGATCGACATTCGCTGCAAACTGTTTGCTGCGCATGTCATCGGAGCGATACAGAAGGTTGCTGCGCGGTGCGATCTCCTCGATGCGTCCTTCGTCGCGTCCCTGGCGGCTGATGGTCACGTAGTCGCCGACAGCGGCGCCCGCTTTCTTGCCTCTAGGGAAACACTTCGCTCTGGAGCCGTCAGGAAACTCGACAGTGTAGTGGCGGCCGTGAGCGGCAACGATGCGGCCTTCCACGGGCGCCGTCATGCGGCACTACCCTGTGCCTGCAAATGCCTGATACGAATGGCGGCAGGTGGGTGGCTGTCATAAAAAGCGGAATGCACAGGATCCGGCGTGAGTGTTGCGGCATTGTCGTCATAGAGTTTCACGAGCGCCGAAATCAGATGGCCTGCATTGCTTTTTCTGGATGCGTAGGTGTCGGCCTGAAATTCGTGACGACGTGAGTACCAGCTCGCCAGCGGCGTCAGGGCAAACGTACATACGGGTATGACCAGGAAAAAGAGGATGAGCGCCATTGCGTCGTTGCTTGCGGCCAGATGCGGCACTACACCCAATGTTTCGTAGAACGCAGGCTGTGTCGCGAGAAAACCGAGCAGCCAGAAAAACACGAATGCCACCACGAAGCCCAGCACGATCCGTTGGGTGATGTGGCGATGCGAAAAGTGTCCCAGCTCATGGGCCAGTACGGCTTCGACTTCATCTGGATTCAGACGGTTCAGCAGCGTGTCGAAAAAGACGATGCGGCGCGATTTGCCAAAGCCTGTGAAGTAGGCGTTGCCGTGCGCCGATCGCCTGGATCCATCCATGACGAACAGCCCCTTGAGCGAAAATCCACAACGTCGGGCCAGCTCGTTCACTCGTGTCGCCAATTCGGGGTTGTCCAATGGCTTGAAGCTATTGAAGATCGGTGCAATGACAAGCGGGTACAGCAGGGACACGCCGATGTTGAAGGCCGCCCACAGGCCCCACGCCCAGATCCACCAATAGGTGCCGGCGGCGTTCATCAGCCACAGGATGGCGGCAATCAGCGGCGTGCCCAGCACAATGCCGATCGCCAGTCCCTTGACGGTATCGGCAGCAAACAGCTTGAGCGTCATGCGATTGAATCCGAAACGGGATTCCAGCACGAACTGACGGTAAAGCGTAAACGGCAGACCGATGAGTCCCATCAAGCCGAATATTGCGCCGATCAAGGCGAGTTGCCGCCACAGCTCGTGATCGGGCAGAAGGCGCATGATCCCCGCGTCTATCAATTGGAGGCCGCCCAGCAGGGTCAGTGCGATCAGCACCGCGGCATCGAAAACACGCTCCACCATGCCCAGTCGTGCCCGGGCCATCGTATAGTCGGCCGCCCGCTGATGGCTATGCAGGCCGATCCGGGCCGAAAATTCCGGCGGCACCTCGCCCCGGTGGGCGGCAATGTGCCGAATCTGGCGCGAGGCCAGCCATAGTCGGATGCTGACATCGGTCAAGAGGAGTGCGACGAATGCATAGGTGAGCATGTGGGCTTTTGATGTGCTGTGCGAAAATCGGGTTTTATAGGCAAACAATTATATGGCTGCGAACGAACACCGCCTGGTCTGGCTCGATATGGAAATGACGGGCCTGGATCCTGAGAAAGAACGCATTATCGAAGTTGCCGTCGTGGTGACCGAACCGGACCTGACCGTGGTCGCCGAAGGACCGGTTCTGGTGGTTCACCAGTCGGACGCTCTGCTGGACGCGATGGACAACTGGAACAAAGGGACGCACGGGCGCAGCGGCTTGATTGACAAGGTTCGCGCTTCCACGCTGAGCGAGCAGGAGGCCGAAAATCAGCTCATCGCTTTTCTCTCGCAACACGTCGCGCCAGGGAAGTCTCCTTTGTGCGGCAACACCATCAGTCAGGATCGTCGCTTCATGTACGCCTACATGCCGCGCCTGGAAGCCTTCTTCCACTATCGCAATCTCGACGTGAGCACGCTGAAGGAACTGGCCAAGCGGTGGCGTCCAGACGTCTACAAGGGCTTCGACAAAAAAAGCAAGCACGAAGCGCTGGCCGACATCTACGAGTCCATCGCCGAACTCGCATACTACCGCGAGAATTTCCTCAAGGTGTAGGCGTGGGCTTGGGCGGGCTGGCCGTCGTACGCACCGTGGCGGCCACGACACGCCAGAACCATCCGTGCAACAGGGCGGCGGACAAGGCCAGCCCCAGCATGGCCATCAGCCACATCGTGCCCGCGCCCTGGGGTGCGCCCGGCAGAATCCATTGAAGCGTGTCGGCAAACAGTTCGTGCCCCGGCCCAAAGCCCAGCCACCAGCCGCCCACGAGTCCGATCAGGGTAAGCGCGAGCACCTGAATGACCAGTGGTGCAACGGCAATCTTGTAGGCGCGCAGCACATATGAGTTGATGCATTGCATCGAGTCAAACAAATGGAAAAGCGGGATCATCGGCAACAACGTGGCCGCTACCGCTGCGACGCTTGCATCATTGGTGTAGGCGGCAATGATGTGAGATTGCCCGCCAAGCAGGATGACCGACGTCATCAAGGCCCCGGCCACGCCCAGTACCATGCCTGCCAGCGCAATGCGTTTCGCGAGCGCCGGATCCTGCGCGCCTATTGCCTGGGCCGTCAGGGAGGCCGTGGCGACACCGATGGCCATCGGCATCATGTAGCACAGTGCGGCGAGGTTGGACATGATCTGGTGGCCGCCCGATACGAAAGTGCCTTCGCGCGCCACCAGCAGTGCCATGAATGTGAAGGCGCACACCTCGACCAGATAGGAGCCGCCCATCGGAATGCCCAGGCGCAACAGCTCTTTCAGAATGGTCCAGTCAGGCTTGCCGACATGCAGTCGGAACTGGCGATAAAACGGATCCCGCCACATGACCAGCAGGCCGGCGATGACGCTCAGCCAGTAGACCATTGCCGTGGACAGCCCTGCACCTGCTGCGCCGAGCTCCGGAAAGCCCCAGTTGCCATAGATCAGGGCGTAATTCAGGGTCGCTTTCACTGCCACGCTGCCCAGGCCGATCATCATGACCATCTTGGGGCGCGAGACCGCCGTGCCCAGAGAATAGATGGTTCGAAAGACCAGTGCCGCCGGAAGTGCCAGAATCAGGGCATACAGATAGTTGGCGATGCTCGCACGAACGTCTGGTGCAATGTCCCCGGAGAACGACAGCCAGACGTCGGGCATGGCCATCAAGGATGCGCCCACGACCGACAGCCCCAGGGCCAGCCAGACGCCTTGCCCCCAGGCTGCGCCTACAGCCTCCAGTCGGCGTGCGCCGAAATGTTGTCCGATGATGGGTATCAGGGCGTGCACCACGCCCATCAAGCCGACGAAGATGGTGATGTAAATCGATGCAGCCAAAGCCATCGCGGCCAGGGCGGTCGGACTGGCATGGCCTGTCATGGCGGTATCGAGCACGCCAAACGAGATGCCCGCCCATTGACTGATCAGGACGGGCCAGGCATGGCGGGTAATCCGCCCTAATGTCTGGGCGAAAGTGGCGCTGGGCGCGACGGAAGTGGTCATCTGGAGGACGTGCGCAGCAGCCTGAACCACTCGTCTCGGTCGGCGCGTCGACCGCCTTCCCAGAGGACTTCCGCGCCATCGCGATAGGCGTGCACGCCGTCCTTCATGGCCTTCTTGGACGTCTGCTGCAACACGATGGTGCAGCGTGCGTCATAACTGAACGTGAGGTTGTCGAACACCAGGAATGATGCACGCTGGCCACTGCCCAGGCTGATGCCACGCAGGCACTCGTCGGCACGCACATTTTGATCGATGGCCTGTTTCAGTTCGCCGGACACCACGCGATAACTGCGTGCGTAATCCACGGCGGGCTGCCACAACAGGACCAGGAGAATCCAGGTGGCCGACAGTCCGCATGCCGAAAGTATCGTGCCGCGCCAAAGCTCGGCAGGCCGGGTGCGCAGTCGCCAGTTGACCAGGAATACCCAGAAGCCCGTCACCAGCAAGGCTGCGATCACGGCGAGCCAGGAAATCTCGGCCACGTAGCCAGTCGTCTGGCGGGCAATGTTGGCGCTGATCTTTGCCGGCCAGCCCAGGTGAAGGGCAATCCACCCGAGCCAGGCGGTGAGCACCGTGACCGAGAACACCATGATGGCGAACCAGTCCAGGGTGTTGACGATCCCGCGGCGCAGCGTGGGCAGGGCAAGTGCGGCCAGTACCGCACATGGCAGGGCAAGGCCGACGAAGTCGCTCTGCGAGGGGCCATCGAGGATGAGCAGCGTGAGCATTCCCGAGACGAGCAGGCTGGTCGGCAGCCAGACGTGAGGCGCCTTGAACCACGTGCGCCAGCGCCAGATGGCCATCAGTGCCAGAGGCCAGGTCGGCCAGAGATACCACGATAGATCGCGCAAGGCGCGGCCCCAGTAACCTATGGTCGGCCAAGCGAACTGAGCCTGACTCCAGAGTTTCCAGTTGCGTACCCAATAGTCGCTCGCTTCATTGGCCGCATGCCACCACAGTGCGATGATGGCCAGCGCCAGGGCGACGGCCATGGCGAGCCATTTGCGTGCAGGCCAGAGCGGTGCCCTGGGAAGAAAGATGAACAACGTCGCCAGGGCGACCGGTATCAGGCCGACCCAGCCACGGGCCAGAAAACTGAGTGCCAGTCCCACGCCCAGCGTGAGCGCGCCGCTCAGCGGACGATCCAGCATGCGGGCCCAGGCGTAGAACACCAGGGCATGGCAGGCCAGGATGGCCGGGGTGGTGGAGGTTTCGTGCACTTGTTGCAGGATGCCGACGGTGGCGATCAGCAAGAGCAGTGCGGCGTCGGCGAGCATGCGGCCGTAGTCGCGCGAGTTGGGTTCGCCTCCGAAGGGCAGCGCCAGGGGTTGTGCCTCGCGCCGGCGCCCGATCAGATACGTGCCATACCAGACGCATGCCGAAGCAAGGGTGAACCACAGCAGATTGGGGAGCCTCCCCGCCTGGATATACCCGATGAACGGGCCCAGCAACCACATCAACGCGGCACCCACCCAGGTGATCAGCGGGCCATCCTGGGCGTAGGCCAGATGTCCCACCTGCGGCAGCAACCAGGCCGCTCCCCCTTCGCGCACGGCCGTCAGCATGGTGGCCAGGCCGACGACATCGTCTGTCTTCCAGGGATCGCGCATGAACAGTCCGGCGACGATGTACAGGAAGGGCAGCACGAGCAGCACAATGCGCGGCAACTTGGCAGTTGCCGAGGCGGTCAGGCGGGCAGGGGTGGAGAGTTCGGAGGGAGACACGGGATTAATTTAATCGACCTGACGTTACGGCAATACATAAAAGTGCGCCGGGAAAAAAAAGAGCAGCCTGAAGGCCGCTCTTTTATGCAGGCCGTATAACCGACCTTGCTTCACATTCCATGTGCACCGCCTCTCAGGCGATGCGCCGGCACAGTGACTGATCAGTTGTTCGACTTGACGGTACCAGCGGTGCGTGCAAAGCGGGCGCGGAATTTCTCGACGCGACCCGTTTCGACGATGCGCGTTTGGGCACCAGTGTAGAAGGGATGCGATTCGGACGTCACGTCGCACTTGAACAGCGGGTAGGTCTTGCCGTCGATTTCGATCTGTTCGCGGCTGTTCAGCGTGGAACGGCTGATGAATTTATTGCCGGTTTGCTGGTCGAGGAATACGACTTCGCGGTATTCGGGGTGGATGCCTGACTTCATGACAATTTCCTGTGAGTGAACGGGTCGCCAGCCGGAAGGCGCAAGTGAGCAACGAACCCACAGGGCATGGTATTGCGGCAACAAGACAGGCCATGCGACGTTGAAGATTTTGATGATCGCAGTGGGCTGGCTTTAACTACAATTCCGGCAACGTATCCAAAAATTAACCATGAATTCTAGCATGGTGAATCAGGTTTGCCTACATCTGCCCTGATCGCGCCATTGACAAGCTGGCATTGCCCGCAATGATCAGGTGATCGACCAGGCGAATGTCGACCAGCATCAGCGCGGCAGCCACCTTCCGGGTCAGGCTGATATCGGCCTGGCTGGCAATCAGTGCGCCGGAAGGATGATTGTGCGCAAGAATCACTGCGGATGCATGATGCTCAAGTGCCCCTCGAACCACTTCGCGAGGATACACCACCGCTTCGGCAACAGTGCCTCGCGCCAGTTCGACGCACGCGACGAGTTGCAGGCGGATGTTCAGGTACAGGGCAATGCAGTGCTCGATGCGGCGGTGAGCAAGGATGGACTGGCAGTAGCGTGCAACCCGTTCCGGGCTGGACATGGCGCTGCCCTGGGATAGTTCCTCGGCAATGCCGCGCCGAGCCAGTTCCGATACCGCCGCGATCTGGCATGCCTTGGCTGTGCCCAGGCCTCGCAAGTGCGTCAGCGAGCTTGGCGGGCTGTTCAAGACGTTTCGCAGACTGCCGAAATGGTCTACCAGTGTCTGGCCGAGCTGCATGACCGGGACGTCCTTGCTGCCCGTGCCGAGCATGATGGCCAGCAATTCCGTATCGGTGAGCACGTGTGCGCCGTGCTGGAGCAGGCGCTCACGCGGTCGGGCTCCGTGTGGTGTGGCAGAGGCGGGCAGGGCCGGGGCTGACGTCGTGCAGTCGACAGGCAAAAGGGGCTTTTCAGGCAAAGTCATGCGAACGTTCTAAAATCAAGCATTAATCAAGGCTTTAACGGTGACAGAATCTTGACCGCCTCCTCCAGCGAAATGAACGTTTTTGTCCGTCAGGACTCCTACCTGACTCTGCACTATCGCATCGTGCTTGCCTCCGGTGAGGGCAAGGGTTCGGTGTTTACCGACACGTTCGATGGGCGCCCCGGGACGCTCCAGTTGGGAATGGGCCAATGGTCTCCCGGCATGGAGGCTGCGCTCATCGGACGGCGTGAGGGGGAGGCCTTTTCCGTGACCCTGCCTCCGGAGCAGGCCTACGGCGAACGCAATCCCGAGCTCATCCAGCGGGTGAGTCTGAGCCTGCTCAATGAGCATGCTGGCTCCGACGCTGGCTTCAAGCCCGGCGACCTGGTTGAATTTACGGCGCCAAATGGTGGGCGTTATTCAGGAATCTTGAAATCTTTCGATGAGGCGGCGGCGCTCTTTGATTTCAATCATCCGCTTGCAGGCGTCTCGCTGTCGCTCGATGTGAATATTCTGGGAGTGCTTTAACGTGAATCCGACCTTACCTGCCACCGAAGGCGAAGTCGTTCTGGCTCAGCCTCGAGGCTTCTGTGCAGGAGTCGATCGGGCGATCGATATCGTCGAGCGTGCACTCGAGCTGCATGGCGCGCCTATCTACGTCCGGCATGAAATCGTCCATAACCGGTATGTCGTCTCGGATCTGCGCAGCAAGGGGGCGATTTTCATCGATGAGCTCGATGAGGCGCCGGCGGGCGGCATCGTGGTTTTTTCGGCTCACGGCGTATCCAAGGTCGTGCGCGCAGAGGCCCAGGCGCGTGGCCTGCAGGTCTTCGATGCGACCTGCCCCCTGGTGACCAAAGTGCACATCGAGGTGGCGCGCATGCGTGAGGCCGGTCGTGAAGTCATCATGATCGGGCACAAGGGGCACCCGGAAGTGGAAGGCACGCTCGGGCAGGCCGAAGGTGGGGGCATGTATCTCGTGGAAACCGCCGAGGATGTGGCCGAGTTGCAAGTCCAGAATCCTGACAATCTTGCTTATGTGACTCAAACAACCTTGTCCGTGGATGATGCTGCGACGGTGGCGAGCGCATTGAAACAGCGCTTTCCAGGCATTGCCGAGCCCAAGAAAAGCGACATTTGTTATGCCACGCAAAATCGTCAGGACGCCGTGAAAATCATGGCGCCGGAGTGTGATCTGGTGCTGGTGGTGGGTAGTGTGAACAGCTCGAACTCGAACCGGCTGCGTGAGGTTGCGGAGCGGTTGGGGGCGGCCGCCTATTTGATCGACGGCGCGCAGGCAATCGATCCGGCGTGGCTGCAGGGGCGGCGGCGCATAGGTATCACTGCAGGAGCGTCCGCGCCCGAGGTGCTTGTGCAAGAGGTGATCAGCTATCTGAAGGAGCTGGGTGCCGTATCGGTGCGCACCATGCCTGGTCTGGAAGAGAACGTTTCCTTTCCTCTGCCCAAGGGCCTGTCGCGCAAGGCGGCCCGCGTGGAAAATCTCTAGGGCCGCACGCCAGCGTGGAAAGTAAAAAAGCCAACCGCAAGGTTGGCTTTCTACATACTGCCTTGTTCTGCACTGCTGCAGGTCAAACATCCTGGGATGATTGGTGCCGGTGAAAGGAATCGAACCCTCGACCTTTTCATTACGAATGAACTGCTCTACCGACTGAGCTACACCGGCCAAGAAAAAGATTCTAGCACGATTATTTTCAAAGTGCATAGCGCAAGACGCAGCGCCGTGCAGTACTGAATCGGGAATGATCGATCGCAAATTTTTTTCGTGCAAGTTGCTTTGCAGGAAAAAGCTGTGCTATAGTTTCGTTCTTGACGGATCCCCGATAGCTCAGTCGGTAGAGCGACGGACTGTTAATCCGCAGGTCGCTGGTTCGAGCCCAGCTCGGGAGCCACAAAACGTCAAGGAAGTATTTGCCGACAGTAGTACATGCCAAAAGCCACCTCGCGGTGGCTTTTTGCTTTTCAGTCCCTGGCGCCACGC
>JAEYZR010000181.1 GCA_023427945.1 Pseudomonadota bacterium
AAAAGCCCTTGAAGCCCTTTTCGACGATGAAGGCCGTGATGCCCTTCTGATGCGCTTCGGGATTGGTCTTGGCATAGACGACCAGGGTATCGGCGTCGGGCCCGTTGGTGATCCACATCTTGGTGCCGTTGAGCACATACCGGTCGCCGCGTTTCTCGGCGCGCAGCTTCATGGAGACCACGTCGGAACCCGCGCCCGGCTCGCTCATGGCCAGGGCGCCGACCTGTTCACCACTGAGCAGGCCAGGCAGGTATTTGCGTTTTTGCGCCTCGGTGCCGTTACGGTGAATCTGGTTGACGCAAAGATTGCTGTGCGCGCCATAGGACAATGCCACCGAGGCGCTGGCACGGGAGAGTTCTTCCATGACGATCATGTGGGCCAGGTAGCCCATGGCGGTGCCGCCATATTCCTCGGAGACGGTCATGCCCAGAATGCCCAGGTCGCCGAACTTGCGCCAGAGATCCATCGGGAATTGATCGTCGCGATCGAGCGTTGCCGCACGAGGCGCGATTTCCGCATCGGCAAACGTGCGCACCGCGTCACGCAGCATGTCCAGGTCATCGCCCAGATCGAAATTCAGCCCCGGCATTGCCATGTCTGTCTCCTTTCGCTTTTCGTAGCATAAGCCGATGCCGAGCATCGGTGGAAGTCCTTCATATTACGTTTACGTAAACGTCAATCTAAACAAGGGTTTTCCCTAGAAAAATCCGAGATTAGAGCGTGTGTTTGCGCAAAAGCACCTCACAGCTTGCTTCCTGCTCGGCGATCTCGCCCAGGGTTTCGTCGATGTCGCGGCGCTGCTGTTCCAGCGTCTTGCGATGCGCGGCCAGCACACTCAGATAATGCCGCAGCTGAGGCAAGGTATCACGCGGACTGTCGTACATGTCGATCAGCGCACGAATTTCAGACAATTGCAGCCCCAGCCGCTTGCCGCGCAGGGCCAGCTTCAGGCGGGTACGGTCGCGCGGTCCGTAGACGCGCTGGCGCCCTTCACGAGCAGGACTGACAATGCCGTGGTCTTCATAGAAACGAATCGTTCGGGGTGTGACGTCGAACTCACGGGTGAGTTCTGAAATCGTCCAGGTTTGCGCAGGCATAAGATAGGGTTTCGGTATGGCAAACTGCCGTTTACGTAAACGTAACTTATGATGGCAGGCACGATACCGTCAAGTCATTAAAGCGAGACACCATGAATCCCAACGAACAGAAACTGGAATATCCCTGGGGCGAAGCGCTTCCCGCGCCTGGCTCGGTGATCGACATCGCAGAGGGCCTGCGCTGGATCAGGCTGCCTCTGCCCTTCGCACTGGATCATGTGAACGTCTGGCTGCTGCGCGACAACTTCGAAGGCCGCGACGGCTGGACGTTGATCGATTGCGGCGTGGCCCGCGACGACGTGCGCGCCTTGTGGGAACAGATTTTCGCCAACTGTCTGGACGGCCTGCCCATCGTGCGCGTGCTGGTCACGCACATGCATCCCGATCACGTGGGCCTGGCAGGCTGGCTGTGCGAGCGCTTCAAGGCGCCGTTGTGGATGACCATGACCGACTTCTTTGTCGCTACGCTGTGGAGCAGTGGCGCCAACCAGAGGGGTGCGCGGGGGGGCGAATCGGCCGCTGAACACTTCGCTCGCCACGGGCTATCCGATCCCGAGCATCTCAGCCAGATCCGCGAGCGCGGGAAGTACTACCCCAGCCTGGTGCCCACGGTGCCCCACGAATATCGTCGGGTGCTCGATGGCGAAACGATCCGCATCGGACAACACGACTGGCGCGTCATCATTGGTTATGGCCATGCGCCCGAGCATATTTCACTGTTCAATGCCGAAACCAACATCTTCATCGCCGGCGACATGGTGCTGCCACGCATCTCGACCAACGTCAGCGTGTTCGACTACGAGCCTGACGGCGATCCGCTGCGGCTTTACCTGGAGTCCCTGGACAAGTACGAGCCCTTGCCTGAAGACGCGCTGGTGCTGCCCTCGCACGGCCGGCCGTTCAAGGGTCTGCACGAACGTATCCAGCAGCAGCGCGAGCATCATCGGGACCGACTGGACGAGGTCGTCCGGGCCTGCGCCGAAGCAGGCAAGACCACCACGGACATCGTGCCCATCATGTTCCGTCGCAAGCTGGACACTCACCAGCTGACTTTTGCGATGGGCGAGGCGCTCGCCCATCTGAACCTGTTGCTGTTCCGTGGTGACCTGGTGCGCCGGGTGGACGCAGACGGATTGATACGGTTCTACAAGGCCTGAGGGGCCTCAGGCAAACGCCGCCTCAGGCGTTCACCGGGGCGTCGCCGAATGCCTCGGTGAGCGTCGTACCGAAAAAACGAAACGCTTCATGTGCGCCCTGCACGACTTCGTCCTGCTGATCGGGGCTGAGGTCGGCGGCATCCATCGAGGCGGTGAAAGCGCGCCAGGCCATCGCCCGGCCCGTGGGCGAGGCCGCCAGATTGCGCGCCCCGAAATCGGCCGTCAGGCCCAGCGCACTCTGGGCCTCCTTGAACAGAAAGGCCGCACCCAGCGTGGACCCTTCGCTCACGTACAGCCAGCCCAGCGCCCGCGTGGCCGTCACATCCTGGTCTGCCGGCAAGGCCGCAGCCTCGATACCAGCGTCACCCACCCACTGACGGCAACGAGACGTCAGTTCGTCGTCCAGATCGCGCAGGTCATCGCGGGCCGCTCCCACACGCGAGCGCATGGGCAGGTCCGGGATGATGGCATCAACGCGGCTCTGGCCGGCGAGCGCATTCACGCGCGACTGAAAAACGAATTGCGCGGCGACGAAACGAACGTAACGATCACGTGAGGTGAACGGGGCAAGCTCTCCCATCAGCACATGCATGGACTCATGCAGCGCGGCGGTCTCCGTTTTCAGCCTCATGGCCAGACCCTCGGGCGATGGCGATACTGCGGCGGTGTGATTGACGTTCTCGGTCATGGGTGTCCTTGTCAGAGCTGTTCGAAACGATCAAAGCGCCGATCCACCTCACGGCGTTCGTGCGTGATTTCGCGCACTTTCGCAGCCGGCGGGCCGACGTGCATCCAGGCCAGCATCTGATCGATCTGATCGGGCGTACCCTGCACCAGCGCTTCGACACTGCCATCCAGATTGTTCTGGACCCAGCCGCGCGCACCTATGCTGTGCGCCTGGCGGACACAGGCCAGGCGATAGCCGACACCCTGCACACGGCCCGTGACGTGAATATAGACAGTTTCTGGTTCATTCAAGCTTCGCATCGCACTGGTTTCCCGCATTTCGAACGGCACAATTCTAGCGCGCACACGCCACCCGCTCTGGGTATAGTGCTTGCCCGGGATGCTATTTCACATTGGTATGCTTTGCCCATGACGCCTGCTTACACCCACAGTCTTTATATCGGCCGTTTCCAGCCTTTCCATCTCGGCCATGCCCAGATGCTGGCGCACGCCCTGAGTGTCGCGCCGCGCTGCATCGTGGTGATCGGATCGGCGCACCAGTCGCCCACACCCAAGAACCCTTTCGACTGGGAAACACGCGCCGACATGATCAAGGGCTCGCTGACGCCGCAAGACGCCGCGCGCGTGGATATCGTGCCGCTGCGCGACTACTACGACGGCGAACGCTGGGCGCAGGCCCTGCGCGACGCGGTGCAGAACGTGGCTGGCGAATCTGCCCAGGTGGCCTTGATCAGTCATTACAAGGACGCCTCAAGCGCCTATCTGCGCTGGTTTCCGCAATGGCATACCGTCGCGTTCGCCCGGCAGAACGCCATCGATGGCACGCCCTTGAGAACCCGGTTCTACGATGCAATCTTGCACGGCGAATCGCCCGTGCGGGCACTGCAGACCATCGAGGACGCGCTACCGCAAGGTACGCAGAAGGTGCTGGCGAACTGGGCCGCCCAGGAGAACCTTGCGCACGAAATGGCCCAGGAGTGGCAGAAGCTTTGCGAAGTGCGCCAGGCCTGGTCGCATTCGCCCTACGACCCGATATTCGTCAGCGTGGATTGCGTGGTGAAGTGCCGCGACCATGTGCTGCTGATCGAACGTGACCGGCGCCCCGGTGCCGGGCTGATGGCACTGCCGGGAGGGTTCCTGGAAGCCGACGAGTTTCTTCAGGATGCCGCATTGCGTGAACTGCGCGAGGAGACCGGCCTCACACTGAGTTTCACCGATGCGGATGTCACGCTGGATGCCGTGCGCGTCTTCGACCATCCGCAACGCAGCGAGCGCGGGCGCGTGATCACCCATGCCTACGCCATCACGCTGCAGGCCGCGGCGTTACCAGCCGTGCACGCCGGTGACGATGCCCGCAGCGCTCGCTGGGTGCCCACAGGAGAGCTGCCTGCCCTGGAGGCACGCATGCACAACGACCACTTTCATATTCTGGATACGTTTCTGGACCTGTTGCCCCACCGCGTGACCAGCCGTTGACCGAACTGGTTGATGACCAGGCCAAGCAGCACGCCCAGCGCGCCCAGCCATTGCAACAGCGTGAGTGTCTCATCGAAGGTCACGGCAGCCGTGGCCAGCCCCACCACCGGCACCAGCAGGCTGAAAGGCGCCACGCGGCTGGAAGGGTGCCGCTTGAGCAGATTGGTCCAGAGTGTGTAGCCCACCAGGGTGGAGGCCACGGCCAGGTAGATCACCGCTGCCCATCTCCCCCAGGAGATATCGGCAAGGACGGCCAGGGAAACGTCTTCGAGGCCAAAAGCCAGAAGGACGAATGGCGGAAAAGCAACCAGACTGGTCCAGACGATGAAGGCAAAGGCATCGTAGCCGGGTGACCTGGCCGCCAGGTGGCGCACCAGCAGATTGGATATCGCCCACATCAGCGCGGCCACGATGGTCAGGGAGAATCCGATGAGCGTCATCTGGCCCGGCCCATCGCCGTGGGAGGCGCCGATCAGCCCCAGGCCTGCCGTGGCCAGCGCCACGCCGATCCATTGCACACCACGTGTGTGCTCGCCCATGAACAACGCTGCCAGCACCAGGGTCAACATGGCCTGCGTTTGCAGGACCAGCGAGGCCACGCCCGCCGCCATGCCCAGGCTGATGGCCACGAACAACAGGCCGAACTGACCGACCCCTTGCACCAGGCCGTAGGCCAGCACGAAACGCATCGGCACACGCGGCCTGCGCACGAACAGCACCAGGGGCAGGCTGGCCAGAGCATATCGCAGCGCGCCCAGCAGCATCGGCGAGACGCTTTGCAGCGCATACTTCATCACTGCAAAGTTCAGCCCCCAGATCAGCACCACACCGAGCGCACAGGCGTAATCCAGGCGCGACATGACCGCACGCGATTCAGACATATTTTTCCAGAGCCCCCGTGTCGCACATCGGAAGACATGCGCTGCAACGGGAGGCAAGCCATGCAGTGTAGCGATTAGCCGTCAGTCGAGCTTGGCAGCAGGATTCGCTGCCGCGGGCTCGCTGGTCTTTTTCTTCTTCTTTTTCTTCGGCAGCGCGAGCATGGTGCCCCGGCATTCCGGGGTAGCGCACAGGCAGAGATAATCGCGCTTCATCTGCTTGGTGATGCGCCCTTCCATGACCAGGCCATAGTCGTAGAAAATCTCTTGCCCCCGGGCAATGTCCTGGCGCGCCACGATGTACACCCGCTTGCCGTGACGGCCCTCTTCGGACTCACAGTTCGGTGTGCAGGAGTGGTTGATCCAGCGCGCATCGTTGCCCTGATCTCCCCCGTCGATCACCTGGCCTGAGCTCAGTGCGAAAAAGAAAGTGTGGAAGGGATCGTCCGGATTGGTGGGATGCCGGCGATCCGCTTCTTCGGCGCTGATGCGTGCACCGCCATATTCGATGATGCGCGTACCTGCGGGAATCTTGCGGGCGGCAAAAACGCCGTTGCCATGTAGTTTCGAGCGGCGGACCGTGTACCAGGGCTTGGAAGTTTGTTCAGGCATGACACCACTTGAAAGCGGCGCGCACGCCGTTGGAAACAAGGCGATTATAGAGATGACCCGTCGCTATGCGTAAGGGGCAGCGGTACTTCTTTCAGACGGCGCAATACAAAGCTGGACTTGCTGTGCCGAATGCCGGGTATGCGATAAAGCCGTTCACGCAGCAGACGCTCGTAATCACGGGTGTCGCGCACCGCGATGCGGATGTAGTAGTCATAGTCGCCCGAGACCAGGAAGGCTTCGAGCACCTCGGGAATATCGGCAAGCGCCTTGCCGAACGCATAGAGCATTTCTTCGCTGTGGCTCTCCAGCGTGACGTGCACGATGACCGTATCCATGAACCCCAGGCTGGCCGGATTGATATCGACGGTGTAGCCGCGAATGACCCCGGCCGTCTCCATGCGCTTGATGCGATTCCAGCACGGCGTGGAGGACAGCCCGACGGCCGCGCCGATCTCGGCCAGGCTGGCGCGCGCGTGGGTCTGCAAGGCCTTCAGGATGGCCAGATCGAACTTGTCCAGATTCATATTCTTTGAATCCTGCGTTTCGTGGATGGATTTTCTTAAATTCTAGGCAATTCTGGGAAATCAGGGAAATAATTCTGGCCAGACTGCCCTAATCTATACGGTATGAACGATAGAACCCACTCCCAGATTTTGTCCGTGCCCGTGCACGCCCCCACCAGCGCTGCGCGCAACGGCGCCCAGATCCTGCTGGACACCCTCATCGATGCCGGCGTGGACACCATATTCGGCTACCCCGGCGGGGCAGTGCTGCCGCTGTACGACGCGCTTTACAGCGAGCCCCGACTGCGCCATGTGCTGGTGCGCCACGAACAGGCTGCTGTGCACGCCGCCGAAGGTTATGCCCGCACGACCGGTCGCACCGGCGTGGTACTGGTGACTTCCGGCCCCGGCATGGCGAACACGACCTCGGGCCTGCTCGACGCCATGTGCGACTCCGTGCCCGTGCTGTGCATCAGTGGCCAGGTGGCGCGCGCCGCGATCGGCACCGATGCCTTCCAGGAATGCGATGCGCTGGGCATCTCGCGCCCGGTCACCAAGTGGAATGCGCAGATCCAGTCCACCGAGCAGGTGCGCGAAGTCACCGAACGTGCCCTTGCCATCACGCGCCAGGGGCGCCCCGGCCCCGTGCTGATCGACTTTCCCAAGGACGTGCAGCTGGGCCATCCGCTGGAAAGTGCATCGGGCGCACACGTGGCTCACCTGAGCGCACAGGTGGCCAGGCGGGCGGCCTCGGTGCCTCCCGCAAGGCTGCCGCAAGGCGCGCTCACCCGTGCCGTGGCCCTGATCAAGGCAGCGCGCCGTCCGGTGTTCTATGGCGGAGGCGGGCTGATCAATGCCGGCCCACAGGCTTGCGAGGCCTTCACCGATCTGGTTCGCGCGGCGCAGGCGCCCTGCACCCTCACGCTCATGGGGCTGGGGGCTTTTCCTGCGAGCGACCCCTTGTTCCTGGGCATGCTGGGCATGCATGGCACCTTGCAGGCCAACCTCGCCATGCACCACGCCGACCTGGTTATCTGCGTGGGCGCACGCTTTGATGACCGCATCACCGGCAAGCTGACCGACTTCTGCCCGCACGCGAAAAAGATTCATCTCGACATCGACCCGTCCTCCATCAACAAGGTCGTGCGGGTGGACGTGGCGCTGGTGGGCGATTGCCTGCCGCTGGTCAGCGCGTTGCGCGACCAGTTGGGCGAGCTGCCCGATGCGCGCCAGAAACTGGCGCCGTGGCACGCCCGCATCGCCACCTGGCAATCGCGCGAATGCCTGAAAGTCACTCCCTTGCCCGACCGCATCCTGCCGCAACACCTGATGAAACGCCTGAATGCGGCGCTTGCCGGACACGACGCGGTGGTGTCCACCGATGTCGGGCAGCATCAGATGTGGGCAGCCCAGCACCTGGCGTTCGACCAGCCACGCCGCTGGCTGACCTCGGGTGGCGCAGGCACGATGGGCTATGGCGTACCCGCGGCCATCGGCGCCCAGGTGGCCTTTCCCGAGCGCACCGTCGTGTGCGTCAGCGGCGACGCCTCGGTCCTGATGAATATCCAGGAACTGTCCACGGCCCTGCAACACGACCTGCCCGTGAAGGTCGTGCTGTGCAACAACGGCTACATGGGCATGGTGCGCCAATGGCAGGAACTGATACATGGGGGGCGCTACAGCCACAGCTACAACGCGTCCTTGCCCGATTTCGTGGCGCTGGCCAAGGCCTTCGGCTGGGGCGCGGCCCGGGTGGACGATCCGGCTCGACTGGACGCCGCCTTGGCCGACTGCCTGGCGCATCCTGGCCCCTACTTCCTGGATGTCTCGGTGGCCGAACAGACGAACTGCTTTCCGATGATGCCTGCCGGCGTAGGCCATCACCGCATCATGCTGGATGAAGACACGTGGTACGAAGACGAGTCCGACAGTGTTATTGACGGAACTCCGGGGACCAGTGCAGAAGACGGCGCTCCAATGCTGTAAGCGCGTTGACCAGCAGGATGCCGACCGCCGAGAGCAGCGTGACCGAAGCAAACATGTCGGTCGCGTTCAGCGTGGCCAGCGCCGTGGTCATCAGATAGCCCATGCCCGTGGTGGAGCCCACGAACTCGGCGAGCACCACGCCGATCAGCGCAAAACTGATGGCATTGGGCAGGGACGCAAAGGTCCACGCCGCAGCCGTCGGCAGGTAGACCCGCAGCAGAATCTGACGCGGGGAGCCGCCCAGCGTCCGACAGAAATCGACCATTTCCCGTTCGACGCTGCGCGCGCCCTTGTAGGTGTTGAAGAACACC
>JAEYZR010000184.1 GCA_023427945.1 Pseudomonadota bacterium
GTGCATGCCCTGGCTGGGCGCGCGCGCCGACGCCAGGGGGGCCAAGCGCCGCTTGCTGTTTGCCAGCACGATAGGCTGCATCGTGGCCACTGCCGCATTGGCTTTTGTCGGGCCCGGGGCAATCGTGCTGGGCCTGGTCGCCATTGCCGTCTCCAACTATTTCTATTGCATAGGCGAATCGGCGGTGGCGTCGTTTCTGCCTGAACTGGCGCGTCCCCAGGCCTTGGGCCGGGTGTCGGGCTGGGGCTGGGGGTTCGGCTACTTCGGCGGCATGCTCACCCTGGGTATCGCGCTGCTCATCGTCACGCGGGCTTCAGCCAATGACGTGGCGGCGCAGGACTATGTGCCCTGGGTGGTGGTCACCACATGCCTGGTTTTTGCCTTGGCGGCGATACCGGCCTATGTATTCCTGAAAGAACGTGCCCAGCCCTCGGGGGATGCGCCACGCTTGCCTACCATCCTCACGCGGTTGCGCGGTTCATGGCGCGACGTGGGTATGTATTACCCGGAATTTCGCGCGTTTCTGTATTGCGTCACCGCCTACCAGGCCGGAATTTCGGTCGTCATCACCTTGTCGGCTGTTTATGCCGAACAGGCGATGGGCTTTAGCATGCCGGAAATCATGATGTTGATTTTCCTGGTGAATATTGCCGCAGCCATAGGGGCGTTCGCATTCGGCATGGTGCAGGATCGTCTGGGCCATCGCCTGGCCTTGTCGATCACGCTGGTGGGGTGGATCGTCATGGTATGTCTGGCGTACCTGGCGGTCACGCCCAAGGTGTTCTGGTTGGCCGCCACGCTGGCCGGGCTGTGCATGGGATCGAGTCAGAGCGCAGGGCGCGCCATGACCGGCGCGCTTGCTCCGAAGCGCCGTCTGAGCGAGTTCTTTGCGTTGTGGACGTTTGCCGTTCAGCTGGCTGCCGTGATCGGCCCACTGAGTTATGGCACTGTGAACTGGGCGACAGGGGGCAATCACCGCCTGGCCATCCTGGTGTGCGCTGTGTTTTTTGTCGGCGGGCTGCTGTTGCTGGCCCGGGTGGACATGAAGCGCGGACTGGTGCGTCAGGCCATCGACGCACCGGTAGACGTCGGCGCCCGCTGAAACGGCGTCAGCGGGCGCCTGATGCGGGCGGTCAGAACCAGCGGCCCGGGTTCCACCACGGTTTCTTCTGCGAGGGGAAGCCCTCGGTCTTGAGCGTGCTGTTCGGGAAGTTCTTGGTCAGAACCCGATCGGCATCATCGCGCAACTGGGGCATCTTCAGTTTGTCGTAGGACAACATCATGATGTAGAGCGCCTGCTCGTTGGCGGCCACGCCTTCGAAGTCGGTAATGACGGTCTGTGCGCGGTTGGCCGCAGCAATGTAGGCACCACGCTCGTAGTAATAACGTGCCACGTAGACTTCGTTCATGGCGATGGTGTTGACCAGCCAGTTCATGCGGGCCTTGGCATCCGGCACATATTTGCTGTCCGGGTAGCGCGTGATCAGCTCGTTGAATGCATCGTAGGAGGCGCGCAGGCTTCTGGGGTCACGCTCCGCGGGGTCCTGGCCGGTCAGGTCGGCCATGAAGGCACTGGCAGGGGTGAAGTTGACCAGTCCTTTCAGGTAGAGCATGTAGTCGGTACCGGGATGGTTGGGGAACTGCTGCTGAAAACGATCGATGGCCGACAGCGCCTGTTCGTTCTCGGCGTCTTTCCAGTTCACGTAGGCCAGTTCCATCAGCGCCTGCTGGGCGTGCACACTGAACGGGTAGCGGCTTTCAATGGCGGTCAATCGCTCGCGCGCATTGGTCCAGTTCGCCGATGCGATTTCGGCGCGCGCGTCGCTGTAGAGCTGTTCGGCGCTCCACCCTGCGGTGGGGTCGACCTTGGCCGTGCCCGCGCAGCCGCCCAGCACCAGGACAAAGGCTGCAAGAAGCAGGACATAGGCCAGCGCCCGGCGGGCACCTGCGAATCGTACCGAACCAGGTTCGGTGTGCGCGCTCGGTGACGAGGGCGAAAAACGGTAAGAAGCTGAATTCACGACGGCTGTATCCTTGGTGGTAGCATGGCGTTCGCTGATTATATGATTGTCTCCATGTTCGATACGACTGGCCCTGTAGATGCCCTCCCGCAGGAGGAGCCCATTTTGTTGACCGTGCCTGAAAACATCTGGGCGGAACGGCTGGACAAGGTGCTCGCCGGCCTGCTCTCGCAGCACAGTCGCAGCCGTCTTCAGGGCTGGATCGAGGCAGGTTTTGTACATGTGAATGGCACGCAGGCAAAAGTTCGTCAACTCGTCAACGGCGGGGATGCGCTCTGTGTCTGGCCCCAGGTCCCTCCGGAAGAAGGCGCCTACACGGCTCAGCCGGTGGCGTTCGACGTCCTGCGCGAAAGTCCCGACTGGATCGTGGTGATCAAGCCTGCTGGCCTGGTCACCCACCCGGGGGCGGGCAACTGGCAGGGCACTTTGCTCAACGGGCTGCTCTACAGGTTTCCGGAACTGGCCCAGGTCGCCCGGGCAGGCATCGTGCATCGCCTGGACAAGGATACTTCGGGCCTGCTCGTGGTGGCACGCTCGGAAACCGCCCAGACACACCTCGTTCGCCAGTTGCAGGCGCGCACGATGGGCCGGGAATATATCGCGCTGGTCCACGGCAGGACCCTGCCTGCGGGCCGGATAGATCAACCGATCGGCCGCGATCCCAAGGTGCCTGTGCGCATGAGCGTCGAGCGGCCCATCGCACCCAAACCGGCGGTCACGCATTACCTGTGCGAGCGTTCAGGAGAGTACGCCGGTCTGGGCATCGCCTCGCTGGTGTGCCGCCTGGAAACCGGGCGCACCCATCAGATCCGTGTCCACCTGGCGAGCCTGGGCCATCCTTTGCTGGCCGACACGCTGTATGGCGGCAAGGTTGCGGGCGACGCCGTGCGCCAGATGTTGCATGCCCGGCAATTGCGATTCGAGGACCCGGCCGGTGGCGGTGAAATATGCGTCCAGGCGGCGGTGCCCTCCGATATGGAAGCAGTCATGGCAGGCACGCAATGGACGAGCTGATCTGGGTGCAGGGGCCGGCCTGGCCCGGCGTGTCGCTGCGATTCTCCACACGTCGTGGAGGCACAAGTGCAGCGCCATTCAACAGCCTCAACCTGGGCGCTCACGTGGGTGACGATCCTGCCGCCGTTGCCGAGAATCGTCGGCGCTTATCGGCAAGCCTCCCTGCGCCACCTGCCTGGCTACAACAGGTTCATGGTACCCGTGTGATCGATGCCGACCAGGAGCCCACGGCCGGCATGGCGCCTGTGCAGGCCGATGGCGCGTTCACCGCGCAAGCCGGCCGCGTGGTGTCCGTGATGGTTGCTGATTGCCTGCCGATAGCCCTGGGTGATGCGGGCGGAACTATCGTTGCCGTGGTGCATGCTGGTTGGCGGGGCCTGGCGGCTGGCGTGATCGAACAGGCCCTGGGCCAACTCAGGGAACACCGCCGGCAGGAGCAGAATTGGCGTGCGTGGATCGGACCTGCCATCGGCCCGACGGCATTCGAAGTCGGGAGCGACGTGGTCCATGCCTTCGCTCGATCCGACGATGGCACGAAGCGTTATTTCATGCCGCGTCCGGGTGTTGCCGACAAATGGTTGGCGGACCTGCCGGCATTGGCAGAACACCGACTGCGGGCGGCGGGAGTGGGCGACGTCACGCAATCGGGGCGCTGCACGTACAGCGAGCCGGAACTTTTCTTCTCGTACAGGCGTGATGGCGCATGCGGTCGCATGGCTCTGGTCGCCTGGCTGGACACGCCCGCGCATTGACATCGCCGGGGCGGCGATGCACCATCGCCAGACACGCTGTCTCCTGTCTCAATAGGTGCCGAAGTTGTCGTCCTCTCAGTTGCCCCCCTTCAATGGTATGTTCGACCTCGCGCCGGACGTGCTTGCACAGATCCAGCAGCAGTTCTCCGAAGATTGGTCACGACTGATGGGAGAGGTTGCCGCAGGGACACTCCAGCCTTCGACCGACCGGCGATTTTCAGGCCAGGCCTGGCGCGACAGCCCTCAACATCTGGCGCTTGCGCAAGCCTATCTGGTGTCTGCGAAGGCCATGCAGCGCATGGTCGACAGCATCGATGCCGAGCATCCTGCTCGCGAGCGTCTGCGCTTTGCCATCGGACAATGGATGGATGCGGTGTCGCCGGCGAATTTCCTGGCGCTCAATCCCGAGGCTCAAGCGTCGATCGTCGCGTCGGCCGGCGAGGCGCTGAACCACGGCGTTGCCAATCTGTTGCAGGATGTCGGAAAGGGCCGGATTTCTCAAACGGACGAAACGCATTTCGAGGTCGGTCGCAATCTGGCGGTTACGCCGGGCGCCGTGGTGTTCCAGAATCCGCTGTTTCAGCTCATCCAGTATTCGCCTTCGACCCCGTCGGTTCATGCCATACCTTTGGTCATGGTCCCGCCCAACATCAATAAATTCTATGTGCTGGATCTGCAGCCAACCAATTCTTTCGTGGCGCACGCTGTAGCCGCAGGCTTCACCGTGTTTCTGGTCTCCTGGCGCAATCCGCTGGCGGGTGAAGACGACGGCGTCGACCGTGCGACCTGGACCGACTATCTGGATCAGGCTGTTCTGGTTGCACTGGATGTCGCACGCGCCATCAGTGGGCAGCCCAAGGTCAATGCCCTGGGCTTCTGTGTCGGGGGCACGTTGCTCGCCTCGGCACTCGCACTGGCGCAGGCGCGCGGGCAGGTACCTGTTGCCTCGCTCACCCTGCTCACCACATTGCTGGACTTTCGCGATACCGGCGTGCTGTCGGTGTTCGTCGATGAAATGCATGCCGCCCTGCGCGAACAACAGATCGGATCGAGCGGGTTGATGTGGGGCAAGGAGCTGGCAACCACTTTTGCGTTCCTGCGTCCCAACGAGCTGGTATGGAACTACGTGGTGTCGAACTATCTGAAAGGCGAGACGCCCCCGCCGTTTGATCTCTTGCACTGGAATGCCGACTCGACCAACTTGCCTGGTCCGTTTTTCGCCTGGTATTTCCGCAATACCTATCTCGAGAACAGGTTGTGCAAACCGGGCGGCGTGAAGGCCGCAGGCCTGGCACTGGATCTGTCCAGCATCAAGGTGCCTGCCTACGTGTTCGGGTCGCGCGAGGACCATATCGTTCCCTGGGGTTCGGCCTACGCCAGCACGCAACTGCTGCCGGGTATCGAGCGATTTGTTCTGGGGGCGTCCGGCCACATCGCCGGCGTGGTCAATCCGCCTGCCAAAAAACGCCGGAGTTACTGGGCCACGGTTCCTGGGGCAGCAGCCCGGTTTCCTGCGCAAGAGAACGACTGGCTCAAGGAGGCTGGCGAGCACGAAGGCAGTTGGTGGCCGGACTGGTATGTCTGGCTGGCCGCCCATTCCGGCAAGCAGGTGCCGCCTCCTGACAGGCCCGGCAGTCGCCAATACCCCGAGATCGAACCCGCTCCTGGAAGTTATGTAAAAGTCAGGATCTGATGGTTCGTCCGTAAAGCGAGCCAGTCTGGTAAGGTTTGAAGAAAACTAAGTACGAGTGAAACAGGAGATGGCGATGACAGGAAAAGTGGCATATGTAACCGGAGGAATGGGCGGCATCGGGACTGCCATCTGCCAACGATTGGCACGAGATGGATTTCAGGTGGTCGCCGGTTGTGGCCCGAGCCGCAACTATCAGCAGTGGATCGACGAGCAGGCGGCACAGGGCTTCACTTTCCATGCCTCGGTGGGCAACGTGGCGGATTGGGCATCCACCGTCAGCGCGTTCGAGCGCGTCGTGGCCGATGTCGGGTCGATCGACGTGCTGGTCAACAATGCAGGCATCACGCGCGACGGACTGTTCCGAAAGATGACGCTGGACGACTGGCGTGCCGTCATCGATACCAACCTCAACAGCCTGTTCAACGTGACCAAGCAGGTGTTGGAGGGCATGGTCGATCGACAGTGGGGCCGCATCATCAACATCAGCTCGGTCAACGGCCAGAAAGGCCAGTTCGGCCAGACCAACTATTCGACTGCCAAGGCGGGCATCCACGGCTTCACGATGGCGCTTGCCCAGGAGGTCGCCAGCAAGGGTGTGACGGTCAACACCATTTCCCCGGGCTATATCGGCACCGATATGGTCCGAGCGATCCGCCCCGATGTACTCGAAAAGATCGTGGCCACCATTCCGGTACGCCGGCTGGGCATGCCCGAGGAAATCGCTTCGATGATCTCCTGGCTGGCCTCCGACGAGTCGGGCTTTTCGACGGGCGCAGACTTTTCAGTCAATGGCGGCTTGCACATGGGTTGATCACCTGACACACTTGATGCAGTTACGGGTGGTGGATAAGCGCAGGAGAAGCGCGCCACCACACTTTCCAGAAAAACGACATCCGATCGATCGCGATCCTGAGGACAGTCATGACGCAAGCCAGACAAGACGCTTCAGGGCGTCTCATAAAAAAATATCCTAATCGCCGTCTGTACGACACGCAGACGAGCACCTACATCACGCTTGCCGATGTCAAACAACTCGTGCTGGCTTCCGAGTCGTTCCAGGTGGTGGACGCCAAGGCAGGGACCGATCTGACGCGCAGCATTCTGCTGCAGATCATCCTGGAAGAGGAGAGTGAAGGTTCACCCATGTTTTCGGCCCCCATGCTTTCGCAGATCATCCGGTTCTACGGTCATGCGATGCAGGGCATCATGGGATCGTATCTGGAAAAGAATATTCAGGCCTTCATCGAGATTCAGGACCGCATGACCGAGCAGTCCAAAGGTCTGTATGGCAGTGGCAGTCATGTCGGACCGGAAGCCTGGACACAGTTCATGACGGTCCAGGCACCCATGATGCAGAACATGATGAACAGCTACATCGATCAGAGCAAAAACCTGTTCGTGCAGATGCAGGATCAGATGCAGGATCAGACCCGCTCGATTTTCTCGACGTTTCCCTTCAACGCCACGCCGCCGGGAACCACAAAGAAATAACGGGTCGACCGGGACGGGATCGGTTGGTCGCTGATGCCAAAAAAACACCCCTGAAGAGGAACGCCAGGTTCTTCTCCAGGGGTGTTTTGCATACGGCCGGCCGGATCAGGAATACACGGTAAAACCGGGTCAGTCCTGTCGCAGCCGCCCTTTCAGGGGGTGAGGGTTATTTGCCTTTGGCGGGATCGACCTTCACCTTGTTCTCGACCTGGGTCACGCCTTCCACACCGCGTGCCACACGTGCCGCTGCATCGGCTTGCTCGGCAGTCGCCACAGTGCCGGTCAGAGTGACCACGCCATTGTTGGTTTCAGCAGCAATGTCCAGGGCACTCAGGTTTTTCTCCGCAACGATCGCTGCCTTGACCTTGGTGGTCACTACAGCATCGGAGGTGTATTCGCCTACGGATTGCTTGGGCTTGGTGTCATTGGCAGCAACGGCCATGCTTGCTGCGCCCAGCGAAAGAGACAGACCCAGGGCGGAAGCGCTCAAAATTTTGGTCAACGTCATGGTGCTACTCCTTTTGTAGTGCAAAAAATGGATGGGAATACCCGGCGCGCGGGATTCCGGAGCGAATCGAAATGCCGACTATTTTTTTCGGAACATCCCACTGAGGATCGAAAACACCGCCAATATCAAGAAGATGTAGAACAGGACTTTCGCGATCCCGGCTGCGCCTGCAGCAATACCGCCAAACCCCAGCACGGCTGCGATGATGGCGATAACGAAGAAGACGACGGCGTAGTGCAGCATGATGGGCTCCAGTGCAGATGGTGCTCCATGCTAGCAAGGATGATGCCTGGCCTTTCCGGCGGTGTATGACAGGCTCGAAAATCAGGTCGACAGCATTCAGCTTCGTTTGAAAGGACTGTGCTCGTCCAGTACGCCGCGGTAGGACTCGATGGCCTGCGTCTCGCGATCCAGGAAATCGGCGATTGCCTCTGCGTAGCGTGCGTCACCCACCCAGTGTGCGGAATGCGTAGTGACAGGTAACAGGCCTCTGGCGATCTTGTGTTCGCCTTGCGCACCGCCTTCAAAGCAGTCCAGGCCCTGGGTGATGCAGTATTCGATTGACTGCAGATAACACGTCTCGAAATGCAGGCCGGAAACGAATCTTGTCGCTCCCCAATAGCGTCCGTAAACAGTCGAACGATGGACGATATCGAGTGCACAGGCGACTCTCTCGCCTGCCTGGTAGGCGATGATCAACAATATTCCGTCGGGCAATGCCGCACGTATGCCTTCGAATGCGTCGCGGGTGAGGTAGGGCGCATTGCCGTGTTCGTGATAGGTCGTGACATAGCAGTCATAGAAGAAATCCAGATCCTCATCCACGATGTCGGCGCCTCGACGCCACTGGAAAGTAATACCGGCCTGCATCACGCGTTTGCGATCCTGCATGATCCGCTTTCGTTTGTCCTTACTCATGGTGGACAAAAACGCTGCCATGTCGCCGTAGCGCTGGTTGTGCCAATGGAATTGCACGCCCGAGCGAATCATGTAGCCGGCCTGCTCGAACACGGCAAGGTCCTGCTCGTGTGGAAACAGCACATGCAGGGACGAGAGATTGTTCTGCTTGGCCAGGTCGATAGCGGCCCGTGCCAGGATCAGCTTGTCGCTGGCGGATCGGGCAAGAAGCCTTGGCCCGGCAACCGGCGTGAAAGGGACTGCAGCAACCAGTTTCGGGTAATACAGCAGGCCGTTTCGCATGTAGGCATCGGCCCAGGCATGATCAAATACGTACTCGCCGCGTGAATGCCGCTTCAGGTAGAGCAACATGGCGCCGAGCAGTTCGCCCTCACACTGCAGCGTCAGGCAAAGTGGCGTCCATCCGGTGGCCGGGCTGGCGCATCCGCTCTTGTGCATGGCCTGTAGAAAGCCATGTTTCATGAACGGGTTCTCGCCCGCCAATGCATCCCACTGTTCTGGTGCGATGGCATCAAGCGATTCGCAAAGCTCAAGTTGCACCTTGCCGGTTTCGTCAGGGGACAAACGGTTAACCTTTCATGATGACAGACAACTCATTGCGCGCCTTGGCGCTGCACGCACTCAAGCAAACGACCTGGCCTGACAAGCAGGCGGCCATTGCATCCATACCTTCGACTGCCGGGATCGATGTTACCAGCGTGCTGCATTGTGATGTGCCTTTGCCAGGGCGACCTGCGCAACCTCTGCTGGTGCCGCCGGACCAGGTGCCCAGGCGGAAACTGAACACGCCCGCCGGGCGAGCGGCACTCCTGCACGCTCTCGCCCATATCGAATTCAACGCCATCAATCTGGCCCTCGATGTGGTGTGGCGTTTTCCGGGAATGCCTCCCGCTTTCTACACGGACTGGATGACCGTTGCGCGTGAGGAGGCCTATCATTTCGACATGCTCAGCCGTCATCTGGCCAGCCTTGGTGTTGCCTATGGTGACTTTGCTGCGCATGACGGGCTGTGGCAGATGGCTGCCCGTACGAATGACGATCTTCTGGCGCGCCTGGCCCTGGTGCCACGCACCCTGGAGGCGCGTGGCCTGGATGTCTCGCCGGCCATCCGCGACAAGCTGGCGCAGGCGGGCGACGCCCATGCTGCCGGCATCCTGGATATCATTCTGCGCGACGAGATCGGGCATGTCAGCGTGGGCAATAAATGGTTCAAGTGGTTGTGCGCGCGAGAGAATCGCCTGCCTGTCCCTACCTATCGCGACCTGTCGCAACGTTACGACGCACCTCGTTTGAAGGGGCCGTTCAATATTCCGGCACGTCGGCAGGCCGGCTTTGACGACGAAGAAATCGAAGCCCTGTTGGCGCAATGAGATCGCGTTGAGTACGTAATAACGACGCGAGCCGTCAACGACGTGGAAAAAATTTCTCGTGGTCGAAATCGCCTTTTTCGATGCTTGACAGGACCGCCTCCCGCAGACGCGCCGCCCGTTGCAGATTGCCCGGGCTGGGCTTCATGCGCAGTCTCTCCACGCATAGTTTGCCGTCATGCCAGAAGCCAATCTCGATGGAAGATTCCGATGCTGGTCTGACGCCGTCCAGAGGAGGATTCACCAATTTTCAATCCTTTTTCGCGATCAAACGATCCGCACAAAAAACGCAGTGGCCCACTTTACCCTCAAGCGTCGTCGCCTGGTGGTGCAGCGCATGGGGGATGTCAGAACGATTGCTTGGTTCGTTCGATCCCACTCCGGTTTCCGCCGATGTATTGCCCGTCATTTCGACTGGCATGAGGTTTGCTGGCGCGCACCATGATGCGTGCAACCCATGCGTTGCCGAATCTGGTTCATTTGTGCGTCTCGCACCAACTTCTTTGCGCTGTCCTGCCGTGTTGAGCAGCCGCTTGTCATTCGAGGTCAAGGGCCGGCGCATGTAAGGATCCGACATGACCGATAGCTCCAGGTTCAAGAGCCGCCGCGATTTCTTCACGCGTGCCGGCGCTATCCCTGTCTCCATTGCAACACTGAACTACGTCCCGGCCGCCGCCGCAGCGACACCGCCGCAAGCGTCGTCAGCGGCGAAACCCGACGCGCCACCCTATAAGCCCGGTTATTTCTCCGAAGCCGAACTCGCATTTCTCGAGGCCGCCTGTGATCGCTTGATTCCCAGCGATGATCTGGGTCCGGGCGCGGTCGAGGCAGGCGTGCTCGAGTTCCTGGACCGTCATATGCAGACGCCGTACGCGGCGGGTGCCATCTGGTACATGCAGGGACCATTCATAGAGTCCAAGCCGGAGTTTGGCTATCAAGGCAAGCTCACGCTCAAGGATCTCATGCGCGTTGGCATTTCTGAATTCGACGCTTATTGCAAGAAGACAGATGGCAAGCCTTTCAAGGATCTGACGCACGAGCGCCAGGAAGCGCTGCTCAAGGAGGCGCAGTCGGACAAGCTCGCTTTCGAGGGCCTGTCATCAAAGCTGTTTTTTACGACCCTGCTTGACGAGACCAAGTACGGGTTTTTCTCCGACCCCATACACGGCGGCAACAAGAACATGGTGGGCTGGAAATTGATCGAATATCCAGGCATGCGAGCCGACTACATGGATTGGGTCACGGTGCGTGACAAACGCTATCCGTTGGGTCCCGTGGATCTGTCTGGAAACAGGGGTTGAATGTGACGATTACCAAAGAACATGTCGATGTCGTTGTCGTGGGCCTGGGATGGGCCGGTGCCATTCTCGCTAAAGAGATGCTTGAAGCGGGCATGAAGGTCGTCGCCCTGGAGCGCGGTCCGGATCGCGACGAGACGCGCGAATTCGCCTACCCGCGAGTGGTCGATGAACTCGAGGGCTCGGTGCACCGTCGTTTTCTGCAAAGCCTTAGCCAGGAAACACTCACGATCCGCCATGCACCGAACGAGACTGCCGTGCCTTACCGGCAGATGGGCTCTTTCAAACCTGGCACAGGCGTAGGGGGCGCCGGGAGTCACTGGTCCGGTTGTCAGTTCCGGGCATTGCCCGAAGACATGAATCTGCGCACGCAGATCGAAGAGCGTTACGGTCGGGCGTTCATTCCCGAGCACATGACTATCCAGGACTTCCCGGTCACCTACGACGAACTGGAAGGCAGCTTCGACAAATTCGAAAAAGTCTGTGGCACTTCGGGCAAGGCGGGCGTCTTGAATGGCAAGGTCGTCGAAGGGGGAAACCCGTTCGAAGGTTCGCGCAGCAGCGAGTTTCCCACGCCTCCGACCGCTGATTATCTGGGGGCCGAGTACTTTTATCGCGCCTCGCGCGAACTGGGCTACCACGCCTTTCCCATTCCCTCGGCCACGCTGTCGAAGTCCTATACCAATCCGTACGGCTGTCAGATCGGACCGTGCAACTACTGTGGTTTCTGTAGTGACTATGGCTGTCTGAATTATTCGAAAGCCTCGCCCAACATCTGTGTCTTGCCCGCCGTGCGCCGTCACGAAGATTTCGAGTTGCGCACGCTCAGCCAGGTCCTGAAGGTCAACCTGGATTCCAGTGGAAAAAAGGCGACGGGCGTGACGTATCTCGATGCGCAAGGACGCGAATGTGTGCAGCCTGCCGACCTGATCTTTGTCTGTACGTTCGCCTACAACAACGTGCACATGATGTTGGTGTCGGGCATCGGCAAACCCTATGATCCCATCAGCAACCAGGGCGTCGTGGGGCGCAACTATTCCTATCAGAACCTGAACCGGGTCACGATGTTCTTCGGACCCGAAGTGCAAGCCAACGGCTTCATCGGTATCGGCGGCAGCGGCGTGACGTTCGACGATCTGAACGGCAAGCAGCTCGATGCCACACAGAGCGGCTTCGTGGGCGGAGGCATCATCTGGGCGCGCCAGCCCGGATCGGGTCCCGTGCGCGGCGTATCGGTGCCTCCCGGCACGCCATCGTGGGGGTCGAGCTGGAAGAAGGCGGCGCGTGAGTCGTTTCGCCACAATTTCTATTTCGAAGTGCAGGGTGCGTGCATGTCCTACCGCACGAACTATCTGGACCTGGATCCCACTTACAAGGATGCCTTTGGCCGACCGCTGCTGCGCATGACATTCAACTGGGATCCCAACGAGATCAAGGCTTCGCAATATCTCACCGCCAAGGCCCGGGAAATGGCCAAGGTTCTCAACCCCAAGGCCGTGGCAGGAGGGCCGAAGAAGGATGGCGAGAGCTACGACATCACGAAGTACCAGAGCACGCACACCTGTGGTGGCGCGATCATGGGCGACGACCCCAGTACGTCGGCATTGAACAAGTACCTGCAGTGCTGGGACGTCCACAATGTTTTTGTGGTGGGGGCCAATGCCTTCCCGCAGAACAATGGCTACAACCCGACAGGCATGGTGGGCGCATTGGCGTACTGGACCGCGAAGGCCGTGCGTGAGCAGTACCTGTCGAATCCTCGCCCGCTCGTGGCGATTTAACGGGGGGTTGTGATGAAAAAACATTCAAGCCACCGTGGTCTGAAGGTCGTACTGCTGCTGACCGCGGCGTGCGTGGCCGGCGTTGCGCTCTATGCGTTCCTGCCCACTCGTACGCCTGAACTTGCCAGCGTGCCGGAGCCGGTCGATCAACAGATGATCGACCGGGGGCGATACATTGCCACTGCCTCGGACTGTATCGCCTGCCACACCGCGCGTGATACCTCGCCAGACAACCAGCCCTTTGCGGGCGGGCTGGCAATGGCCACACCGTTCGGTGATGTCTATTCGACGAACATCACGCCCGACAAGCAGACGGGCATAGGCAACTACACAC
>JAEYZR010000192.1 GCA_023427945.1 Pseudomonadota bacterium
ATCCCTATCCGCTGGCCCCCGACACCCTGCACCACCAGGGTCAAACGCCACACAGCGTGATCCAGGCGCACGATCCCGCCGACGAAGCGGGTCGTGCCCGCCTGCATGGCTTGCTGGAGCAGCAGTTCTATCGCCTGTCATGGTGGCGCTGCGCCCCTGAGGAAATCAACTGGCGCCGCTTCTTCGAAGTCAGTGAACTGGCTGGCGTCTGCGTAGAACGCGACGACGTATTCGAAGCCGTGCACGCCTTGACCTTCGACCTTTATGCGCGGGGCCTGATCGATGGTGTGCGGGTCGATCACGTGGATGGGGTAGCGGATCCCATCGGCTATTGCAGGAAGCTGCGCGAACGTCTGCAGGCACTTGCCCGCCAACGTCCTGGTACGCTGGCTGACGATGAGCCGTACGTGATCATTGAAAAAATCCTGGCACATGACGAGACGCTCGATGGCCGCTGGGCAGTACACGGCACGACCGGCTACGAGTTCATGAGCCAGGTCAACGCCATGCTGCATGACCGTGAGGCCGAGGCCCCATTGACCGAGCTGTGGCAGACAATATCCGGCGAAATGCGCAGCCCCGAACAGGTGCTGCTCGATGCGCGCGAATTGATGATTGCCCGCCACTTTCCGGTCGAACGCAACGCCACGGTCGATGCCCTGCACCGCATTGCACGCTCCGACCTGAGCACGCGCGACATGACGCGAGAATCCATCCGGCGTGCCCTGCATGAGTTGCTGCGCGTGTTCCCGGTGTACCGCACCTATGCCGATGAGCATGGCCGGGCGCCGGAAGATGCACCACGCTTTGCCGCGACGCTGGCGCGCGCGCACGCGCCTCTGATCGACGAGAGCGACGGTGACGACACTCATGTCCTGCAGGCGCTTGCCGACTGGCTGGGCGGCCAGGCGCCTTGCGACTACCCACCGGAGCAGCGGGCATTGCGCCTGCACGCCATCCGCAGATTCCAGCAACTGACACCGCCGCTTGCCGCAAAGTCACTGGAAGACACCACGTTCTACCAGTATGTCCGCCTTCTTTCGATCAACGACGTAGGTGGCGAACCCACGATCTTCGCTGCCCTGCCCGAGGAATTCCATGCGCAGAACGCCTGGCGTGCCCAACACCGGCCCGCCAACATGCTCACCACTGCCACGCACGATCACAAGCGTGGCGAGGACGTGCGCGCGCGCCTGTCGGTGGTGACCGAGCTGCCACAGCGCTGGCGCAACGTCGTGCTGCGTATTCAGGCGCGTGATGCGCTTCTGGACACCTGGCCTTGTGCGCCCAGTGGACGCGACCGATACGCACTTTGGCAGACGATCGTGGGCGCCTGGCCATTGGGTCTGACGCTTGCCGATGCCGACGGCGTCGCTGCGTTTTCCGAACGGCTGCACCAGTGGCAGGAAAAGTCGATTCGAGAGGCCAAACTGTCCACGAGCTGGATCGTGGCCGATGCCGATTACGAGGGTGCATGTGCGTCGTATCTGGAACTCATCATGCGCCCGGGCAGCGAAACGTTGAGCGAACTCGCCATGTTCGCCCGCGACATCGCACCGGCAGGTGCCATCAACGGCCTGGCGCAAACGCTCCTGCGTCTGACAACACCCGGCATACCTGATCTCTACCAGGGCACGGAGTACTGGGATTTCAGTCTGGTCGACCCGGATAACCGCAGGCCGGTGGACTTCGACACCCGCACACAAAGCCTGGCTGGGCTTGCACAGTCCGACCCGACTGAGCTGCTGGCGCACTGGCGCGACGGACGTATCAAGCAAGCCATCGTGGCGCGCACCTTGGCACTGCGAAAAGAAAGACCAGAGGTGTTTGCGCAGGGTGACTACGTGCCGCTTGCGGTGACAGGTACGCAGGCCGATCTCGTGTTCGCCTATTTGCGCACCTACCAGGACGACAGCGTGCTGGTCGTAGTGCCCCGTCTTGCATCCGCAGGCATCGACCATGCGACGCAGGACCTGCCTGTGCCACAGATCGATCCGGACTTCTGGGGCGACACCATGATCGAGTTGCCCGTGAACGAGACGCGGCACGCGCATGTCGACGTGCTGACCGAACGCGACGTTCGTGTGGCTGCCGACGGCATGGTGCACGTGAGTGAGCTGCTCGGCGTCTGGCCCGTGGCATTAGTGACGGTTCAGTAAGGCGTTGAAAGCCCGGGCGTCGAAGAATACGCTCGGGCATTTGCCCCGGTGTGACCGTCTAGGCCTGGTCGATCAGCTTGCGATCCTGCAGAACCTTGAGCGAGTCGGCGCCTTCTTCATCGTCGGATTCAAAAATTTCGAGGCCTTCAGCCATATAGGCCTGCAGCAGGTGCTCGACCGCTTTCTCGTCGTCCAGGCGCAGCAGGGTCTTGCCAAGCATGTAGTGCACGAAACCGCTGGCCTGTCCGTCCGGCCCATCGAGCGCGTCGTGCAGGCTGGCCCTGGCCGACTGATAGTCCCCGGCCTGGTAGAAGGCGTCGCCGATCGAGGCGCTCAGCCACATATACGCCTCCCACTGCCCCGCAGGCTCGGGCAGCAACGACAGCGCCTGCTGCCAGTGGTGGATGGCAACGTCGAAATCGCCGTCATCGCTGGCCTCGTTGCCCGATTCGGACAGGATTTCGATCTGCTCGTAGATATCGTCGGGAAGTTCCATCATTCGCCTCTTCGATAGTGAATGTCCGGTATGTGCGACAGGCTCCGATTGTCTCACCGCCCTGCGAATAAATCCAAATCTGTGCCGAACCTGTCCGGCCATGAGGCGCGATCTGTCATGCAGAATAAATGGGACAATAGAACCATCCAACGGGCAGCACACAAATAACAAGCGGGCGTAAAACGCCAAGCACACAGGAGGACGGACATGCAAAGCCAGGACGTAGAGGTCGCTTTCGCTTCAGGGGGCCTCACACTCACACTGAACCGTGTCGCAAAGGTCAATGCATTGAGCACGGCCATGATGCGGGCCATCACTGAAGCCGTCCAGCAGGCACAGGCTGATCAGGCCAGCCACATCATTCTGCAAAGCGCCCTGCCCCGCGTCTTTTGCGCGGGCGCCGACATCCAGGAGTTCATGCAGGGCGAAGAGGCGGTGGCCAGGCAGGGCGAAGCCCTGCTGGACATGATGCATCTGCTGCTCACCGTGGATATCCCGATTCTTGCACTGGCTCGCGGCAAGGCTGCCGGAGGGGGGCTGATCATGCTGGCCAGCGCCGACGTCGTCATCGCCGCGGACGACATGGTGTGGTCCTGCCCTGAAATCGAGTTCGGCATGTATCCCACGCTGGTTCACGCGGCACTGGCACAAAAGCTGAGTCCTGCACGCGTGGCGCAACTGAGCCTGTCGGGCCAGCGCATCACGGCCGACTGCGCCATGCGCGATGGCCTGATCACGGATCAGGTGTCCACCGCTGATTTCGAGACAGCCAGCGCGGCCCGGCTTGCCTACTACCTGGAGCGGTCCAATGCGCTACGCATCGGACGCAAATCGCGCCTGTTGACCGTCGACAAGAATGCACTGCTGGAGCACCTGCGCCGCATGTCGCACCTCATGCACGACAATTTCAGCGATCCTGGTGTACACGACACCATCGCCCGTTACGCGCAGAGCCTGAGCAAATCCTCCGCGTCCAGGGGTGCCGAAGCCGCCAAGGCATGACCGTCTTACTAGATGATCGCCTGGCGTATCCGGTTTGATAGCCATTCGGCAAAAACCACAGTGATCAGGATGGCGGCAAAGATGACCGTCACCTGCGGCCAGGCGAGCGTATCGATCGATGCGGCCAGCGGCAGCCCGATCCCCCCTGCGCCCACGATGCCCAGCACGGCAGACTCGCGAATGTTGATGTCCCAGCGATAGACCGCCGTGCCCACCAGCGAAGGCAGCACCTGCGGTACGACCGAATAGGTCAGCACTTGTGCCTTGGTGGCGCCTGTGGCCGTGATGGCCTCGACTTGCCTGGCATCGACTTCCTCGATTGCCTCATAGAGCAGCTTGCTGATGAAGCCTATGGATCTGAGCGCAATCGCGACAATGCCGGCCAGCACGCCCGGCCCGACGATGGTGACCAGAAGAATGGCCCAGATCAGCGAGTTGATCGAACGCGAAGCCACGATGATCGTCAAGGCCACAGGGCGCAACAGCAACCGGTTGGGCGTCGTGTTCGAAGCCGCCAGGAATGCCACCGGAATGGCGATGAGCGTGCCCAGTGCCGTGCCCAGGGTGGCAATGTTCAAGGTGTCCCACAAGGGACGCAAGATCACTTGCGTATATTCCCATCGCGCCGGAAACATGCGCGAAACCATGTCCCAGCCCGCATCCGGCGCGTCGGCGACGAAAGCCCAGATCGTGTGTTCGCTGATCAGCTGGACACTGGCGTAAAGCGCAAGCGCTCCCACCAGCCATGCCATCCAGATGGCCCACTGAGTCGCGGTGGTGCGACGGCGCCAGCTTGCGTGTGTCATCGCGCTCACATGAACCTCCTGCGCACGATGCCAGACGCATATTCGCACAACAGGACAATGCCGATGATCAGAAGCAGGATAGCCGCCGCCGTCTGGAACTCGTACCGGTCAAACGACGTGTTCAGGGTCGCGCCAATAC
>JAEYZR010000271.1 GCA_023427945.1 Pseudomonadota bacterium
CGCCTACGCCCGGCAACTGGTCGAACGCTTCGATGTCCGCGCCGCATCGCTCGAAGTGCGGGCCCGCAGTCTGTCTGGCGGCAACATGCAGAAACTGATTTTGGGACGCACCTTGGCGCGCGAACCCGATCTGATCGTCGCTGACCAACCGACATGGGGCCTGGATGTCGGCGCCGTCGCCTACGTTCGCGCCCAGTTGCTGGCCGCCCGCGAGCGCGGTGCCGGCATTCTGCTGGTGTCCGAAGATCTGGATGAAGTATTGGCCCTGGCCGACCGCGTCGCCGTGCTGTGCGCCGGGCGTCTGGTCGCCATCGCTCCTGCCGTTTCAAGGACTCGCAGCACGATCGGTCTGGCCATGACGGGCGTACCCACGGAATTTTCGACATGATGTTTTATCTGGAACGCCGCAGCCAGCCCAGCCGCCTCACGCAGGTCGTGGCCCCGCTGCTCGCCGTTGCCGCCACGCTTGCGATCTGCGCACTGCTGGTCGCCTGGGCAGGCGCACCGGTCGGCCGCACTTATGCGCTGCTGTTCGAAGGCGCGTTCGGCTCGCGCTTCGCACTATCGGAAACCCTGACACGCGCCACGCCGCTCATGCTGACTGGCCTGGCCTGCGCGGTGGCTTTTCGCGCCCGGTTCTACAACATCGGGGCCGAAGGACAGCTTTATCTGGGCGCCCTGGCAGCCATTGCCGTGGGCGGCATGCACGGCGGCACAGGGATCGACCTGCCCACCCCTGCCCTGTTCGGCCTGATGATGCTTGCGGCCGCGCTTGCAGGTGCCTTGCTGCTGTTGCTGCCAGCCATCCTCAAAACCCGTCTGGGCGTAGACGAAGTCGTCACGACGCTGCTTGGCAACTTCATCGTGCTGCTCTTCATCTCGATGATGCTGGACGGGGTCATGAAAGACCCGATGGCGATGGGTTGGCCACAGTCTGTCGCCATCAATCCGGAACTTGAATTCGACAAGCTCATTGCCCGGACGCGGGCCCACACCGGCCTGCTCTGGGCCATCGGCCTGGCGGTCTGCCTGTGGCTGGTCAACCGCTTCAGCGTATTCGGTTTTCAGATGAGAAGTGTCGGCGCCAACGCCCATGCCTCGAAGTTTCTGGGTTTGCCCGTCACCCGCATCATGCTGCTGACCGCCATGCTCTCCGGTGCCCTGGCCGGGCTGGCTGGCGCCATCGAAGTCGCCGGTCGCACCAGCTATCTCACGCTGGACATGTCACCCGGCTATGGCTACACCGGCGTGGTCGTCGCCATGCTCGCCGGCCTGCATCCGCTGGGTGTCATTGCCGCCAGCCTGTTCGTGGCAGGCATGCTGGTCGGTGCCGACAGCATGAGCCGCGCCGTGACCGTACCCAACTATATTGCCGATGTCATCGTCGCCACCGCCTTGCTGACCATGCTCGTCGCCACCCTGTTCTCGCAATACCGTATCCGGCGCCGTGCGCCGACGGCATCGCCCTGAAGCGAGTTGTCTATGCAATGGATCGACCTACTTTCGACGACTGACTTCTGGGTGGCCGTGCTGCGCCTAGCCACTCCGCTGATCCTGGGCACCCTGGGCGTGCTGCTTTGCGAACGCGCCGGGGTGCTCAACCTGGGCATCGAAGGCATCATGGTTGCAGGCGCTTTCACAGGCTGGCTGACGGTCTACATGGGGGCGCCGCTGGCCGTGGGCGTGGCTTGCGCAGCACTGGCGGGCGCCCTGTTCGGATTGCTGCACGCCACACTCACCGTGCCGCTGGGGCTCTCGCAGCACGTCTCGGGGCTGGGCATCACCCTGTTGGCCACCAGCCTGAGCTCATACGCCTACCGGGTGAGCTTTCCCAAGGTGGACACGCCACCCACCATCACTCCGTTTGCCGGCATGCACTGGCTGGACGGCATTCCCGTCATCGGTCCGGTACTGGGTGCGCAGACGCCTCTGACACTGGTCGCGCTGGCAGCCGTGCCACTCATGGCCTGGATGCTGAACCGCACGCCCATCGGGCTGGCGATACGCATGGTCGGCGAGAATCCCGCGGCGGCCCAGGGCCAGGGTCTGTCGGTCATTGGCCTGCGCATGGGCGCCATCGTCTGCGGCTCCGCACTGATGGGCATGGCCGGCAGCTTTCTGACGCTGGCCGCCTTCAACGCGTTCTTCTTCAACATGGTCAACGGCCGTGGCTGGGTCTGCGTGGCGCTGGTGGTGTTCGCCTCCTGGCGCCCGGGCAAGGCGCTGCTGGGTGCCCTGATCTTCGCGTTTTTCGACGCCCTGCAACTTCGCCTCCAGCAAAGCGGGGCCAGCCTGCCGGGCATGCCGGCCCTGCCCTATCAGGTCTACCTGATGCTGCCTTATATACTTTCGATTCTTGCGCTGGTGCTGCTTGCCCGCCGCGCGGCCTATCCACAAGCCTTGATGAAGCCCTACCGCAAGGGCGAACGCTAAAACATGTTCGACTTTCTGATTACCCACGCTTCGCTTGCAGATGGCCGCAAAAACATCGACATCGGCATCACCGACGGCCTGATCGCCGCGGTCGGGCCTGCCCTGTCCGCCCAGGCCGCCCAGACCTGGGATGCCCAGGGCCAACTGGTCAGCACGCCTTTCGTGGATGCGCACTTCCACATGGATGCCACGCTCTCCTACGGCCTGCCTCGCGTCAATGCTTCGGGCACCCTGCTGGAAGGCATAGCGCTGTGGGGCGAACTCAAGCCGCTGCTCACCCAGGAGGCGCTGGTCGAACGCGCACTGGCCTATTGCGACTGGGCAGTGGCGCAGGGGCTGCTGGCCATCCGTTCCCACGTGGACATCTGCGATCCCAAGCTGCTGGCCGTCGAGGCGCTGCTGCACGTGCGCGAGCGCGTCAGACCCTACATCGACCTGCAACTGGTGGCGTTTCCCCAGGATGGCGTGTTGCGCGCCCCCGGTGCACTGGACAACCTCAAACGCGCGCTCGACATGGGCGTGGATGTCGTGGGCGGCATTCCCCATTTCGAACGAACCATGCAGGACGGCGCTCAATCGGTCCAGACGCTGTGCGAACTGGCGGCCGATCGGGGCCTGCGTGTCGACATGCATTGCGACGAAAGCGACGACCCCCTGTCGCGCCATATCGAAACCCTCGCATTCCAGACCCAGCGCCTGGGCCTGCAAGGCCGTGTGACCGGCTCGCACCTGACATCCATGCACAGCATGGACAACTACTACGTCTCCAAACTCATCCCGCTGATCCGGGAATCGGGCGTCTCGGTGATCGCCAATCCCTTGATCAACATCACCTTGCAGGGACGCCACGACACCTATCCCAAACGCCGGGGCATGACACGGGTGCCGGAACTGCTGGCCGCTGGTGTTCCAGTGGCCTTCGGCCACGATTGCGTCATGGATCCCTGGTACAGCCTGGGTTCGGCCGACATGCTGGAAGTCGCACACATGGGTCTGCACGTTGCCCAGATGACCGGTCAGGACGCCATGCGGGCGTGCTTCGATGCCGTCACCCGGACACCGGCGCAGATCATGGGGCTGGATGTCGGCATCGAGCCGGGCAAACGCGCCGATCTGGTCGTGCTGCAGGCCAGCGACCCCATCGAAGCCATCCGGTTGCGCGCAGCGCGACTGATGGTGATGCGTGCCGGCAAGGTACTGGCCACCACACCACCGCGTATCAGCCACCTCCAGATCGCTGGACGCCCCGCAAGCGTCAACCTGCAACGCTAGCGCATGTGGCGTGTGCCGTAGGCCGCGCGCCATTCATTGCTGACGAGCCTGTCGTCAATCGATCAATGCAGGGTCGTGCCCTCTGGTGCGCTTTCGGTGATGCCCAGGGCCTCTTTCCAGCTGCGCAAAGGCACGCACGTCTGCAGGCGGACGATGGCGCGGGCAACCAATGCAGGATGCAGTTCGTGTCCGACATGGCTGGCAATGTCGATAGTACTGTCGGCGTTCAACGTCCCCAGGCGCACATGCGCATTCTGGGCATGTGCGACGGGGGTGACCTCATCGTTCTGACCATGCAGAAAATGAAAGGTGCAGGCAAGCGGCAACTGGGTGGGCAAAGTGGCGAATCGCCCGGAAAATGCCAGCACCCGCCCCGCCAGATCCGCATGCGTGGCAAGCGCGAGCGCCATCGTGGCGCCCTGGGAAAAACCCACTAGAGCCGTCTGGGCTGGTGTCAGGCCAAAACGTTGCTGCGCCTGCTGCACAAAAGCCAATAGTTCGGGCAACGCCGTGTCGACCTCCTGGGCACGCTCAGTGTCGGTCAAGGCCCCACTGGTAAACCATTCATAGCCCGCATTCACATGCTCGCCAAGCCGGCCACTGGCCGGGGTCAGAATGACACTATCGGGAAACGTGGCACGCAACGCCGTAGCCAACCCCAACATGGCCTGGGGATCGGATTGCTCCCCATGCAACAACACGAACAACTGAGCCGGCACAGTGGCCTCGGGCAGCCATTCGTAAAACGGAATCAACGCCATACGCCATATGAAATTTGTGACATGTCGAGCCAGTATCACATACAAGTGCAACAGGAGCAAAAACACAAAAGTACTGTATATTTGTACAGTTTATTTGTTTCACGAGGCGGCCTATGTCGTCAACCACCGTACACCTGCAACCCGATCGTATCCACCCCTCCTTGTGGCGGGCAACCGAACTCGCCGGCAATCAGCACAGCAGCGTTTCAACCGGCCACAGCGTCCTGGATGCAGAATTGCCCGGACACGGCTGGCCCACTGGCAGCCTGACAGAACTACTGGTTTCTCAGTCCGGTATCGGTGAACTCCGGTTGCTTCGTCCCGTGCTCGCCGGACTGAACAGCCAGCGCCCGATTGTCATGCTGCAGCCCCCCTATACCCCCAATAGCGTGTGCTGCCAGGCACGCGCCCAGAACGAACGGGGCTGGCTGTGGCTGGCACCGCAACGCAGTCAGGACGCACCCTGGGCAGCCGAACAGGTGCTCAAGAACGGTTCCTGCGCCGCCTTGCTGTATTGGCAGGCCGACATCCGCGCCGCCACACTCAGGCGTCTGCATCTGGCGGCGCAATCCAGCGACACCCTGTTTTTCATGCTGCGCCCGGCTCATGCGGCAAACCAGTCTTCCCCAGCTCCCTTGCGCCTGCGCCTCACACCCGCCCCGGCGGGGCTGCATATCGACATCCTCAAACGACGCGGGTCCACGCTGAACGAAACCCTGCTGATCGATCTGCCCACTCCTGCTCCCATCGTCACCCCCCATGCGCCTCTGGATCGCCATACACCTGCACGCACTAGTGCTGGACGCCCTGCGCCTGCAATGGCCCAATAACGGCGAGCCCTGCATCGTGGTGGAGCGCGACCATGTGGCCGCCGCCTGTGCGCGTGCGCGCAACCTGGGTGTGAACGTGGGCATGCGCAAAAGCGGCGCCACGGTCCTGGCACCGCACGCCTGCCTGCTGCAGCGCAAACATTCGGCCGAACACCATGCACTGCAACGCACGGCCCTGGCCATGCTGCAATACACCCCTGAAGTCGCCTTTGCCCATACCCATGCCCTGTTACTGGACGTCAGCGCCAGCCTGATGATGTTCAAAGGGCCGCGTCACCTCTCGCGCCTCATCACCCAAACCCTGCGGCGCCTGGGATGGCGCGCACATCTAGGCATGGCGCCCACAGCCCAGGGCGCCTGGCTGCTGGCCATGCGAGATCCGATTCACGGCAGCCGCACCACAGGTATCCGCCACCCGATCCGTCGTTGCGTGCGCATGAGCACCTTGCATCGCCATCTCGACGCCCTCCCCCTGCACGACCTGCCTGCCGCCGAACCGCGTCGTGAATGGCTCAATGGCGTGGGCTGCCATACCCTGGGAGACCTGCGAGCATTGCCCCGCCCAGCGTTGCAGAGAAGAATCGGCACAGACGTGCTGCGGGCCCTGGATACCGCCTATGGCGATCGCCCCGACATTCACGTCTGGTTCACGCCTCCCGAACATTTCGATCAACGTATCGAACTGATCGAGCGCATCGAACACACGACAGCAGTCAGCGCAGTCCTGAACGAACTCATCAATCAGATGAGCGGCTGGCTCAGTCAACGACACCAGGCGACCGACCACCTGCTGCTGTCGCTACAGCACGAAAGCTCACGCCATGCGTGCCCTCCCACGACCGTCGATCTGCACCTGGCTGCGCCCGCCTGGCAGGCTGTTCATTTGCAAGCCCTGCTCAAGGAAAAACTCGACCGGCTCGTGCTTGCGGCACCGGTCGTGGCCGTCGCCCTGCGCACCGCATCCACCGTTGCGCAGCCCGCGATCAGCGAAATGCTTTTCCCTGAACCTGGCGGCTGCGCCGAAGACCGCGTCAAACTGCTCGACCTGCTGGTTGCCAGACTCGGCCCGGATCACGTCCTGCAGGCGAGCATGCGCCTGGACCATCGCCCAGAACAGGCCAACCACTGGTTGCCCGCACTGCATCCTGCACAAGCCCCTTGCTCGCCAGACGAGATGGAGCGCCCATTCTGGCTGCTCGACCCGCCACTGGCCCTGCGCACGCATCACGACAGACCCTATTACGGCTCGGCACTCAGCCTGGTCAAAGGGCCCGAGCGCATCGAAACCGGCTGGTGGGACAACGCGTTGGCCATACGCGATTATTTCGTGGCCCAGGATGCCCAATCCATTCATTACTGGATTTACCGTGAGCGCGACCATGCCCAGCCGCGCTGGTATCTGCACGGGTTGTTTGCCTGATCATGACGACCATCACCACTCCCCTGAACGGGCTGCCCGCCTATGCAGAACTGAACTGCATCAGCAACTTCTCGTTTCTTCAGGGGGCCTCGCACCCCGAAGAACTGGTGGTGCAAGCCGATCAGCTTGGCTACAGCGCCCTGGCGATCACCGACGAATGCTCGGTGGCAGGCGTGGTGCGTGCACACTGCGAAGCCAGACATCTGCCCATGCCTTTGCATCTGCTGATCGGCAGCACCTTCAGGCTGCAGTCACCGCCCATCGGAGAAGCGTCCACCCATAGCGCATCGTCCGACGATGCGCTGCATATCGTGGTGCTGGCGCAAACCCAGGAAGGCTATGGCAACCTGTGCGAATTCATCACCCTGGGCCGCCGCCGTGCGGCCAAAGGCGACTATCACCTGACATGCAACGATCTCACCGATCCCCAAGCGCCGCTGGAACACCTGCGAAACCTTCCCGAGTGTCTGCTCATCCTGTCACCCGCCTACGGCGCCTCGCTTGAAAAGATGACCGAGCAGGCGCGCTGGCTGGCCCAGGCATGTCCCGGGCGTGCCTGGGTAGGTTTGACGCAATTGCACCGCGCACAAGACGATCGCCATCGCATCCACGTCGAACGTGCCGCCAGAGTCGCAGGCCTGCCGGTCACTGCGTTGGGCGGAGTTGAAATGCATACGCGCTCGCGCAAACCACTGCATGACGTCATGACCGCCATCAGATCAGGTCAGCCTGTTTCGCAATGTGGATATGCGTTGGCCAGCAATGCCGAAAAGCATCTGCGCACCCGGCTGCGCCTGAGCACGCTGTTCACCGCCGAAGCCCTGGCACAGACAGTCGCCATCGCGGCACGCTGTACCTTCAACCTGAACGAGATGAAATATCTATACCCGGAGGAGATCGTTCCTGCGGGTATGACGCCTGACAGTTACTTACGGGCGCAAACCTGGGAAGGTGCCGCAAAACGCTTCCCCAGCGGCGTGCCCGAGTCTGTCGCCGAGCAAATCGAGCGGGAACTGGCACTAATCCAAAAACTCAATTACGCAGCCTATTTCCTGACTGTCCACGACATCGTCACGTTTGCCCGCAGCAAGCGCATCCTGTGCCAGGGCCGAGGGTCGGCAGCCAATTCGGCAGTGTGCTATTGCCTGCACATCACCGAAGTCGATCCCGCGCGAAGCGCGGTCCTGTTCGAGCGCTTCATCAGCGCCGAGCGCAACGAGCCGCCCGACATCGATGTCGACTTCGAGCACCAGCGCCGCGAAGAAGTCATTCAATACATCTATCAAAAATACGGGCGCGATCGGGCCGCTCTGACGGCCGTGGTCATCAGCTATCGCCCGCGCAGCGTACTGCGCGACACGGGCAAGGCACTGGCCATCGACGCCGGCGTGATCGACAAAGTAGCCAAGGGCCATCAATGGTGGGATGGCAAAAAAGCCTTGCTCCAAACCTTCGAGCAAGCCGGCCTGGCGGGCGATGCGCCACAGGCTCGACAATGGGCCCACCTGGCCGCAACCCTGATGGGATTTCCCCGGCATCTCTCTCAGCATCCCGGCGGCTTTGTCATGGCACGCGGCAAGCTCTCGCGCCTGGTGCCCATCGAAAACGCGGCAATGGCCGATCGCAGCGTCGTGCAATGGGACAAGGACGACCTGGACGCCGTAGGCCTGCTCAAAGTGGACGTCCTCGCGCTAGGCATGTTGTCGGTCATTCGGCGCGCCATCGATCTGGTCTGCCTGCGGCGCAACATCGCATTCACCGCGCAAGACATTCCGGCCGATGATCCCGCCACATTCGACATGATCTGCGAAGCAGACACAGTGGGCGTATTCCAGATCGAATCGCGCGCCCAGATGACCATGCTGGTGCGTCTGAAGCCCCGAAAATTTTATGACCTGGTCGTTGAGGTGGCGATCGTTCGTCCCGGCCCGATCCAGGGCGGCATGGTGCACCCCTACCTGAAACGTCGCCAGGGCATCGAACCGGTCACCTACCCCAGCCTGGCCATCAAGGACGTGCTCAAACGCACACTGGGCGTGCCGATCTTCCAGGAACAGGTCATGCAGATTGCCATGGTGGCCGCAGGCTTTTCCGGCGGTCAGGCAGACTCACTGCGTCGCGCGATGGCGGCCTGGAAACGCAAGGGCGGTATCGAGAAATTCCGCGACGACCTGCTGAACGGCATGTTGATCAAAGGCTACACGATGGAATTTGCCGAATCCATTTTCAGGCAGATGGAGGGCTTTGGCGAATATGGTTTCCCGGAAAGTCATGCCGCCAGCTTTGCACTGCTGGCCTACCAGAGCGCATGGCTCAAATGCCACGAACCCGAGGCCTTTCTCGCGGCCCTGCTCAACGCCCAGCCCATGGGCTTCTACTCACCCTCGCAACTGGTACAGGATGCCATTCGCAAGGCAAACGTACGGGTACTGCCCATTGATGTTCAATACAGTAGCTGGGATGCCTGCCTGGTCATTGACGATCATCCGCGACCCGCCGTGCGACTGGGGCTCAATCAGATCCAGGGACTGCAGCAGGCTTGTGCCAGACGCATCGGGCACGCCCGCACTCAAGGTAGTTTCAGCTCGTTGGCCGATCTGGCGCGCCGCGCCGAACTGGACCGACGCGCACTGGACGCCCTGGCCGCTGCCGATGCCCTGTCCAGCCTGAGCGGCCATCGACGTCAGGCCCGCTGGGATGCCGCGGCCACCCAAGTGCCGACCGGGCTGCTGCGCGACACCTGGGTACCCGACGCCCAGACTCCCAGACTGCCCATGCCCACGGAGGGACAAACCATCCTGGAAGACTATGCCGCCACCGGACTGACCTTGCGCCGTCATCCGCTCGCCTTGCTACGTCCCGTGCTGACACGACTTCGCTTCGAGACCGCCGAGCAACTTCAACACCACCCCAGCAAACGACTCGCACGTGCCTGCGGTATCGTCACCATGCGCCAGCGCCCCCAGACAGCGAAGGGCACGATCTTTGTGACGATCGAAGACGAGTCCGGCGTCATCAACGTGATCGTGCGCAGCAGCCTGGGCGAACGCCAGCGCAAGGAATTGTTGAATGCGACCTTGCTGGGCATTTACGGCATCTGGCAAAACGAACAGAATGTGCGGCACCTGCTGGCAGAACGCCTGAGCGACCATTCACATCTGCTGGGCGAACTGGTGCCGAAAAGCCGCAACTTTCATTAGCGCAAACAAACCACCAAACTCAGTAAAATAGCGTTTCTGCGCACTTGCGCCTCGCTCACTCACTCATACCATGACCGCTGTCACCCTGAAAACCCGCCTGGCCGATGCCGTCAAAGATGCCATGCGCGCCAAGGACTCCGCACGCCTGACCACCCTGCGCATGCTTTCGGCCGCCATCAAACAGAAAGAAGTCGACGAACGTGTCGAACTCGATGACGCCGCCATCACCTCGATCGTGGAAAAACAAGTCAAACAGCGGCGCGAATCGGCCACCGCATTCGATGCCGCTGGTCGCACAGAAAGCGCCGAACTCGAACGCGCCGAAATCCTGGTCCTGCAGACGTTTCTGCCCCAGGCTGCCACGCCTGAAGAAATCCAGGTCGCCGTGGATGCCGCCATTGCCGAAGTGCAAGCCTCCGGTGTGACTGGTGCCCCGGCGATGGGCAAAGTCATGGGCCTGCTCAAACAGTCACTGGCTGGCCGTGCCGACATGACCGTCATATCCAAAGAAGTAAAAGCCCGCCTGACCTGATTCAATCCGGAAAATCGGGCGACCTGCACGGCCCCCAGAGCAACCGTGGTGCAGGGTTGGCGTGCGCCAATAAATAGCGCTACAAACCGTAGCGCCCCGCGTAAGCCGACATCTCCTGCGCCACGCGCTCGCAGGCGGCTGTGATCTCATCCCAGTCCGCTGTCTCTGCTTGCGCCAGGCGCTCCAGCGTGGCGGCAGCCTGTGCCAGGGCATGCTCCTGCATGACCCCCGCCGCCCCCAGCACACGGTGTGCACGATGCGAGATTTCCGGCGCACGTCTGGCGGACAGCATCGAATGGATGATTTCCAGGTCTTCCGCGTTGGTCTGCACGAACACCTCGGCAATCGCCTGATCAGCCGGAGCCGTCACGCTTTCGGACGCAGCCTCGCCCTGATCGAGCCATTGCGCCAGCACACCGCGCAACTGCTCCAGTTGCAAGGGCTTCACCGTTGCGTCGTCCATTCCGCTGGCACGGCAACGTTGCATATGCGCGGCATCATTTCGCGCCGATACCGCCACAATGGACGTTCGATTGCGTCCCAGGGCAGATTCCTCGTTGCGCATCAACCGCGCCAGCGCGTAACCATCGATATCGGGCATATTGCAGTCGAGCAGAACCAGACCGAACTGCCCCTGTCGCCAAACCTGCAACGCCTCCCTGCTGGACAAACAGGTCGTCACCGTGCAGCCCAGCAGATCGAGCTGTTTTCGCAGCACCATCAGATTGACGGGATTGTCGTCCACCACCAGCACCGGCTGCCCGAAAGCCACGTCCGACGGCGGTGTCACGACCTTGCGAACAGGCAGGACGTCACCCAGTTCGACCGGCAACTCGACATGAAAGGTACTGCCTACGCCTACCGTGCTTTCCGCCCACATCTTTCCCGCATGCAAAGCCACGAGTTCAGTGCAAATCATCAGCCCCAGCCCAGTGCCCCTGCGCGCACTCGTGGACTCGGCGAGCAGCGACTCATCGTGCGCCTGTGTATAGGCATCGAAGATCGCCTCGAGTTTTTCGGCTGCGATACCCGCGCCGGTATCGGACACCTTCGTCAACAGCCACGTCGTACGACCTCGCTCCATGATTTCGACGGTGACGTCGATGGTGCCCTGCTTCGTGAACTTGATGGCGTTGGAGAGCAGGTTCATCAATACCTGACGGTATTTCGTCCCATCCAGCATGATCCAGCGGTCAGAGCGCACCTCGCCATTCAATTCGATGTTTCCGCGTATCCCGGGTCGCATCAAGCGCAGTACGTCGTCCACCAGTGCGCGCATATCGACGGGTTGAGCCTGCACGCTGGCCTTGCGTGCGCGCAGGGTGCTCAGATCGAGCAGACCATTGACCGTTTCAAGCAACATGTGCGCGCCATCGCGTGCGGTGTCGATCATCTCCAGTCTCTTGGCGGCAACGGACTCGTGCGACAGCATGTCCAGCGGCCCCACCACCGTGTTCATCGCATTGCGGATTTCGTGGCTGACGTTGGCCAGAAACCTCAGCTTGCGCCTGGCCAGACGCTTCGTCTGGCGCCGCAGATGAAGCGCAAACATGACCGTGCTGGTGAGAAAAAGCAGCAGCACGAAAGCCAGAGCAACCTCCGTCTTGTAGTAGCGCCAAAGCACCGTGAGGCTGGGTGGCCCAAAATCGATCGTGTTGACCCAGGTTTCCACGATGTGGTCGGTGTCCGCCGCGCTCAGGCTGCGCAGTGCCCGATCGATAACGGCCTTGAGCATGGGTGCGTCGGCACTCACCCCCATGCGTTGCACGACAGGCAGCTCCACCAATGCCCCTGCCGAGGCCAACTGGCCTCGGTAGAACCGAGAGAGCAGCGGCTGAAGAACCACTTCCGGACCCACCGCAACATCGACTTCGCCGTTCAGGACCGCCTCCAGCATCAATCGGGGCGTCTTGTAGAACCTGAGTTGTGCACTGGGAACCAACTTGGCAAGCGCGTCGTCGCTGTCGTCGGAATTGGCCAGCGCAATACGCATATTGGCAAGGTCGGCCACCTCCAGCACGATCGGATGTTCCGGCCGGGACGCCACGATCGTTGCACTGACGTAGTATGGCAGGATCTCCTGCAATGGCCCGGTCAACTTGCGGTCGCCCTCATTGACCACACTGGAAGGAAGCAGATCGATCTCGCCGCGCGAGAAGCGTTGCACGGCATCCTGCCAGCCTGTGGTCGGAACGAACTCGAGCCGCATGGGCAGCTTGTGCCCCACCGCAAGCATGGTTTGAGCCATCAGGCCCTTCGGCTTGCCCCGCACGACGTATTCAAGCGGTGCCCAGTCGGGGTCTATCGTGTAGCGCAGCACACCCTTGGCTTTCATCCAGGCAAGTTCTTCGTCTGAAAAAATGCCACTGGCCGAGGGCTCGCCATCTGGCTGCGGGGCCGTATGAGCGCGTGCCCCCGGCATGATCAGCCAGAAAACCAGCAGGCTTGCCACAAGCAGAAAGACCAGGCGTTGGATACCCAGTGAGCGCATCATCAATTCAGATAGCGGTCGCGATAGGTGGCCACTTCGACCAGCGTACGAATGCCCAGCTTGCGAAATGCCGCCTGCTTCTGATTACTGATGGTTTTGGCACTGCGCGAAAACTTCACCGCAATGTCAGCAACACTGAGCCCATCCAGAATGCATCGCATGACCTCCTGCTCGCGCTTGGAGAGCATGTCGAACGGGCCATTGTTGGCGCTTTTTCCGTCTGAGCCCACCGCGCCTGAGCGACTCTTGCCGGGCGGCGGGATATGCGGCAAGAGTTCGATGAGATGTGCAGGAAGGTAACGACGCCCAGCAGCCACCTCGCGCACGGCCGGCAACAGCTCCCGCATCGACTGCGCCTTGCTGAGAAATCCCAGCGCGCCCGCACGCAGCAGCAAAGAGACGGTAGCAGGATTGTCGTGGGCCGACGCCACCAGAATGCGTACGGAAGGGTATCTGACACGAAGAATGGAAATGAGCTGCACGCCATCCGAATCGGTGTCGGCAAGCGAGTAGTCCAGCAATAGCACGTCGATACGATCGCCCGCGCGCAGGGCAGAAAGCAGATCGGCGCTACGCTCGAAGGAACCAGCCAGCTCCATGCGAGCGTCGGACGTGATTTCTCTTTCATAGCCCATGCGTACCACTGCATGGTCATCCAGCAGCGAAACGTAAATGGGAAATTCGGGTCTCATAGACACGCCCTCGGAGAAGCAGGCAGACCAGTGCTGTTCACATCAGAACGTGAATCAGCCTGCCAAGACCTTGACAAATTATTCTACCAGTGCTCAGAAGGACGCGACGCGAGCGCAGCCAGGCAGAAACAAATTTGCAAACAAAGCTTCAATCAGGCTCGGCAACGCTGTTTCAACCTCTGCCAGCGGACCGATGGAGCCGACCATGCCTATCCAAACAAACGCCCTTGCGACTCGCTTGTCTCTGCATCCTGAGCACGGGACAACGCACTTATCCTCACACCCAGCAAGCGCAGCCGCATCTCCAATGGCGCACGTCGAAGACACTCTCCGGCAGCACGCCTGATGACCGTGGCATCGCCCGTGGCATCGGGCAAGGTCACGTCCCGCGTGACGATCCGGAAATCCGTGTATCGCAGCTTGATCCCCACCGTGCGCCCCACATATCCCTTGCGCCGCAGATCCTCGGCCAGACGCACGCACAGATCGGTGAAGATGACGGACAATGTCTGTCTGTCATGCCGGGCGTGCAGATCGCGTTCGAATGTGGTCTCGCGGCTCATGGATTTCGGCTCGCTGCGACTGGCGACTTCCCGGTCGTCGCGACCATGTGCAGCCTCGATCAACCAGGCCGCATAGCTGCGACCGAACTGCGCCTGCAGGATGCCCGGATCGGCCTGTGCGAGATCCCCTATCGTATGGATACCAAGGGTTTGCAGACGTTCATTGGCCTTGGGTCCGATGCCGTTGACCTTGCGCGCCGCAAGCGGCCAGATCCGCCGAGGCACATCCGCATGCTCGATAAGGGTGAGCCCGCCCGGTTTTTCCAGATCGGAACAAATCTTGGCCAACAGCTTGTTGGGCGCAATGCCGATCGAACACGACAGGCCTGTGGCATCGCGAACAGCGTCCTGCAAGCGTTTTCCAAGCTGCGACATATCGCAGTCATGCGACGACAGATCTATATAGATTTCATCGATCCCGCGATCTTCGATATGCGGAGCGATCGAGGCCACGGCCTCCTTGAACAGTCGCGAATAGTAGCGATAGGCATCGAAATCGGCAGGCAGCAACAGCGCATCGGGTGCCAGCGCGGCAGCTTTCATCAAGCCCATGGCGGAAAACACACCCAGGGCGCGAGCCTCGTAGGTAGAAGTCGTGACCACCCCCCTGCCCGCGTAATTGCGCAGGCGAGTAAACCGTTCGAGCCCCTCACCCGGCTGTGGCGTACTGGCAGAACGCCCGCCGATCACCACCGGATGCCCTTTCAGCTCCGGGTAACGCAGCAGCTCGACCGATGCATAGAAAGCATCCATATCGAGATGGGCCACGCGGCGCGGAGCACGACTCACCATGACATGCCTGGCGAACGCTTACTTCGCAGGAGCCTGCGTCGGCATGTATGCCCGGCAGGACGGCGTGCGGAAACTGATGGCGTCGCGCATGGCCGCAACCGCCTTTGCGTCCCAGATACTGCGCCCCCACATCACGATTTCGACGTTCGACACCGCAGCCGATGCACGGCTGACATCCACGCGGGCAATGTCATTGGAAGTGAACGGCGCACGCACCACGACGCTGCCACTATCGGCATTGCCGCCGGGAATACGCTGGACCTCATAGGCGTCCTTGCCCGTCAGACACAATTTGGCCTGGGCCTGTGCGGCGTCGAGAACATCCTGGACGGGCATGTTCGCCTGGAACGAGGCGCGTGGAGCATCCGGATTGACTCCCAGCGCACAACCACCCAGCAGCCCTAGCAGCGCAACGGCCGCCATCGGTTTGAACATCATGATTTCTCCTGATCAATGGTGGGCATTATCGCGCATCAGGAATGTGCGGGCCCGCAGCCTGGCGTCCGGCCGGAATTTTTGTGCCTCGGGGGTCGTTAGACACGGTCTGTCGCCCTGTGGCATGATCGGCAGCACGTCTACCCGGAGGTTCTCTTGCGCAAGTTCATGACCCATACCCTGCTGGCCACCAGTCTGATCGCAGGCGGTAGCGCCGCAGCATCGACCCCACCCCAATATCCCGTCGAAGACTTTTTCCGCAATCCTCAAAAGGGCTTCTTCCGCCTTGCCGACGACGGCAAGACGCTAGGTTTCATGCAGCCCGTCGCCATCGACGGACAACCGGCACGCATGAACATTTTTGTTCAGCCCCTTGCCGGCAGCCATCCCACCGGCACACCTCGCCGCCTGACGGCCGAGACTGCGCGCGACATCAGCAACTTCTACTGGAAAGGCAATCAGACCATCCTGTTCGAGAAGGATTTCGGCGGTGATGAGAACTTTCATGTCGTGGCCGTCGATACGGTCAGCGGGAAAATCACCGACCTCACCCCTTTTGAAGGCGCCCGGGCGAGCCTGGAAGACGATCTCGAGGACGATCCCGATCACATCCTGGTCAGCCACAATCAGCGCGATGCACAGGTGTTCGACGTCTACCGCGTGAACGTGCGCACCGGACAGAGCACCCTGGTCGCCGAGAACCCGGGCAACGTCGTGGGCTGGCAGACCGACCACGCGGGTCACGTGCGCGCAGCCATCGCCAGCGACGGCCTGGACACGACCCTGCTCTACCGTGAGCGCGAATCGGACGACTTCCGCCCGCTCATCACCACCGATTACAGGACACAGGTCAGTCCCGCCTTCTTCACGTTCGACAACAAGCAGATGTATGCGCTGTCCAATCGTGGGCGCGACACGCTTGCGCTGGTCACCATCGATCCGGCCAGGCCCGAAGAAGAGGTCGAAATATTCAGCCCGAAACAGGTCGATCTGGGCGGCGTGGGTTACTCGCGCCAGCGCAAGGTGCTCACGATTGCAAGCTACGAGACAGACAAGACGCACTACAAGTTTTTCGACCCAGAAGTCGAAGCCCTCTACGCCAAGCTTCGGAAACATCTGGATGGATACGAGTTCGCCCTGCAGGGCCACACACGTGACGAGCAGACGTTCATCGTTGCCGCCTACAACGATCGCACGCCGGGCGCTCGCTACATCTACGACTCGCAAGCCGACACGCTGACCAAGCTGGCCGACATCAATCCCGCGTTGCCGGAAAATCACATGGCCGAAATGCGGCCGATCAGCTATACAAGTCGCGACGGACTCACCATCCACGGCTACCTCACCTTGCCGGCAGGACGCGATCCCAGGAACCTCGCCTGCATCGTCAACCCGCACGGCGGCCCGTGGGCCCGCGATAGCTGGGGCTTCAATCCCGAAATACAGTTCCTGGCCAACCGGGGCTTTTGCGTACTGCAGATGAATTTCCGCGGTTCGACCGGATACGGGCGCAAGTTCTGGGAAGCAAGCTTCGGCCAATGGGGCCTGAAAATGCAAGACGACGTGACAGATGGCGTGAACTGGCTGATCGCCCAGGGCATTGCCGACCCCAAGCGAGTCGGCATCTACGGCGGCAGCTACGGCGGTTACGCGACCCTGGCGGGCGTCGCCTTCACCCCCGACCTGTACGCTGCAGCGGTCGACTATGTGGGCGTCTCCAACCTGTTCACCTTCATGAACACGATCCCGCCTTACTGGAAGCCGATGCTGGCCAAGATGCAGGACATGGTGGGCGACCCGG
>JAEYZR010000188.1 GCA_023427945.1 Pseudomonadota bacterium
GCACGCCATAGTGCTGGCGCACAGTCGCATTGGCCGCAAGATCGGTATTGCGCACTGTCGCTCCGACGCGCAGACCGCCCGACGCAATGGGTTCGATCCGGTCCAATCCAAGACCATTGACGTCGATCAAGTGCTGCGGCGTTTCGATCTGGAGCTTCATCAGGTCCAGGAGGTTGGTTCCTCCGGCGATGATCCGTGCGCCCGGACGGGCGGCCAGCATGGCCACGGCCTCTTGCGACGAGCTCGCACGCTGATAGGTGAACGGTCTCATCAGCGCCCCTCCTGGACGTGGGTGATGGCTGCGATGATGTTGGGATAGCATGCGCAACGACACAGGTTGCCACTCATGCGCTCGCGGATTTCCAGGGCGGAGGAAGGGGACGGCTGTGTCACGTCGAGCGTGGCCGCGCTGGGGATACCGGCATCGATCTCCTGCAGCGTCGCCACGGCCGACAGGATCTGCCCCGGCGTGCAGTATCCGCACTGGTAGCCATCGTGCTCGATGAAGGCCGCCTGCATCGGATGCAGGTCATTTGCGCTCCCGAGACCTTCGATGGTCGTGACCTCGCTGCCCTCGTGCATGACCGCCAGGCTCAGGCAGGTATTGATCCGCCGGCCATCGACGATGGCCGTACAGGCGCCGCACTGGCCGTGGTCGCAGCCTTTCTTCGAGCCGGTCATGCCCAGGTGTTCGCGCAGCGCGTCCAGCAACGTCGTGCGGGTGTCCAGGCTGAGACGGTGCGCCTGACCGTTGACGTTGAACCCGACGTCCACCGTGCTGGAGGACAGGGTCGATGCAGGCGCCGGCGCGGGTTCGGCAAAAGCCATCCAGTTCGCGCCCGTACTGGCGGCAACACCCGCCACCATGGTCTTGTTGAACGTCCTGCGCGTGAGCGTGGCCTGCGGGCTATCCGGTTGCATGCGTTTCTCCTGGTTGCGGTCTCAAGCCATCTCGCCCTGGTCCCTGGCAGCGAGATCGATCCCCCGTATCTTCATCTCGTTGGACCCGCTCCCGATAGCCCGCTTGTCCGGGTTGCTTGCACGATCGTCCGGCAGCGACGCTTTTAGTTTCCCGTGCCACGATTGCCGCCTTAACATGGCAGGCATGCACAGACTCGATACCCTCGTCGATCTCCTCGCCCGCCACACGCCGGCAGACGGCTTCCATGCCACCCCGATTCCAGGAGTGACACTGATTCGTGCGTCGTCCCCGACCATGCCCATGCCGGTGATCTATGCCCCCACGCTCTGTCTGGTTGCCCAGGGCACCAAACGCGCAGTGCTTGGCACGACGACCTATCACTACGATCCCGCGAATTTTCTGGTCGCATCCGTGGAACTTCCGGTGATGGGAACGGTGATCAAGGCAAGTGCAGAGCATCCCTACCTGTGTCTGCAACTGGATCTGGATTCAGTCGAACTATCGGATCTGGCGATCCGCTATCCGGCGTCGGACAAGGGTGAGATCTCCCCGCCGGCCGGATTGACGCTGAACCAGACCACCCCGCCATTGCTGGACGCAGCCATACGGCTGCTCAGCTTGCTCGATACGCCGCAGGACATCGGCGCACTGGCCTCGCTCACCACCCGGGAAATCCTCTATCGGCTGCTGACCGGTCCCGGCAGCGGCATCATCCGCCACATGGCGCAGAACGACAGCCGCCTGAACCAGATCGCCCGCGCCATCGTCTGGATCCGGGCACACTTCCGCGGCGCCTGCCGCATCGAGGACGCGGCCGAGGTGGCGGGGATGAGCCGCTCGACCTTTCACCTTCACTTCAAGACCATCACGACCATGAGCCCCATCGAGTTCCGCACTCACCTGCGCATGCAGGAAGCGCGGCGGCTGATGGTGAGCGATGCGATGGATGCCGCCAGTGCCGGCTTTCAGGTGGGCTACGAAAGCCCTTCCCAGTTCAATCGCGACTATGTGCGGATATTCGGGATGCCTCCGGCCAGGCATGCCAGCCAGACGAGACAGGAGATCGGCTTTGGCTGACGCCGGCATGGCAATGCCCGACGCAGCCAGCCTGCAGACTTACTCAAACAGAATCTTTCCAACGCTTTCCTGCGCGGTCCTGGAAGGATCCTTGATGGAAACGAACACTGTTCCCGTATCGCTGTCCAGCGCCAGGCTGTTCGGGTGAGGCGGAAGACTCACGGTACGAAGCACGCTGTAGTTTCTGCGATCAAGCACCGTCACAGTGCCGCTATCGCGATTCGTCACATAGACGCGGTCGCGGCGTTCGTCCACCAGCGGCGCAATGGGCGATTTCCCCGTCTCGATGCTCGCCACTTGGGCGCCATTGCGGGTGTCTATGACCACGGCACGATGGCCCTCGCCGCGCTTTTTGTAATCGACCAGACCGGCCTTTTCGCGTCGCGCGGTGTCCAGCCGCTCTGAGCCCAGATCCGTTGCCACCAACCGGTTTTTACTGCGGTCCAGCGCCAGGTTCAGCAACTGATCGGCCTTGACCTCCCATTGCCTCTCGATCTTCAGGGTCGCGGCATTCAACGCGAACAGCTGGCCCTGCAGGTTCGATACGTACAGCACGTCCTGCTCCTCATCCAGCACAATTCCTGCCGCGCCTGCGCCGAATCCAGGAATGACCTGGGATACGCTGAGCGATCGGGTGTCCGCCACATAGAGCACGCTCCCCTGAGCCGCCAGACCGGGTGCATAGAGCCGCTGCCGCTTCTTGTCCACGACCAGCTCGCGCAACATGTGCGGATAGATCGCTCTGTCGCCATCATGGCGAATCGGTTGCATGAGCTGGATGATGCCAATGGGCTGGTTTTTCTTCAGATCCACAACCGTCACGGAACCATCGAGCGCATGGCCAACATACAGGCGGTCTGCCTCGTCATCAAGCGCGGCACCAAAACCGCGTCGCTGCAGCGGGATCTCATCCTGGACGGACAGATCAGCGGGATTCAGGCGCAGCACTCGCGAGGGCTCGGACGCCAGATTCTCGCCCCCGGCTGAGACCACGTAGACCGATTGCCGACGCTTGGAGAACGCCAGTTCATACAGACGGGCCCCCACCAGTTGTCTGTCCGATTGCGTTTTTTGTGCAACCGTCGATTCACGGGCACCGGCCTCGCCTGCCCCAGCGGACGAATGGGTCTGGGCGCAAGCCGCCAACATACCCGCGCATGCCAGTGCAGCGCATCCGAACCATCTATTCACATTCATATTCATATCCTTGATTGCTATGAGTGGCGACTGTGTTGAATCAGAAATCCACGCTGGCCGAAAGCATGTAGGTGCGAGGCGCGCCCAGCCACAATTTGCCGGCGCCCCCCGCTGCCCAATACGCTTTGTTCGCGAGGTTCAGAACGTTGGCACTCAGGGTCACGGCGTGGCCATCGATCGACGTCTGATACTTCATTCCTGCGTCAAACACAGTTCTGCCCGCTGTCCGAAGCGAGTTGTCGCGGCTGTAGAATTGCCCGCTGATGGCCTGTACGTTGCCGGTGGCGGTCAAGCCCGGCATACCGGGCACATCCCATTCAGCGCCCAGCTTTGCTTGCCATTTGGGCCGCGCCATGACGAAGCGCCCCTGATCGACACCACCGGCTGTCCTGGTCAGCTTCGCATCCAGATAAGCCACGCCGCCCATCAAACGAAAGCCGGTCGTGGGTTCACCAAAAACGCCCAGCTCGATGCCGCGATTGCGCTGTTCGCCTTCGAATGAAAACATGTTGGTCATTGGGTCGATGTAGCTGCTGGGCATCCGGATGGTATAGGCGCTCAAGGTCGCCGCGAAGTCTCCCAGGTCCAGCTTCATGCCCACTTCGTGCTGCTTGGTTTTGTACGGCTTGAAAATCTCTCCGGCGTTGCTTGCGCCTACAGGCGCGATAGCGCCTTCTCTCAGTCCTTCTATGTAATTCCCGTAGACGGAAAGCTGATCTGTGGCTTTCACCAGAAGCGCCACCGCAGGGGACGTCGCCGATTCGTCATAGCGCGATGTGCGTGCGCCCGTGTTGACATTGAACGACTCCGCGATCACGTTCTGGCGCCGCACCCCTGCCGTCACCACCACGCGATCACCGGCAAAACTCATCGTATCGGCAACCCCCACGCTGGACAGGCGCGAGACGGCGGTCTTGGGGATGTCCGACTTGCGCAGGGGTCTGACGGGCGCCGGCCCCCACTCGGGCGAATAAATGTTGGTGTACCAGTCCGAAGGCAACAAGCCGAGAGCGGTGCTGGAACGGACCTCCTGCTCGTAGTAGGAACCGCTGATCGCCACCTCGTGCTTCACATTGCCCGTGCGCAGACGCGCCATGACACCCAGGTCGCCCGCCGTGCGATCCAGGGATTGTCGTTGCTGGCCAAAATTGGTCCGATAGCGCCCATCGGCATCGGTCACGCCGAACACCACGCCGAGCACGCCGTTGTAGTCCGTCTTTCCTTGTCCGTAGTTTCCATAGACAGTGACATCGTCGGTGACATCCGCCTCGCCTCGCAGCACGAACGCCGAATCTTCCGCCTTCGAGAACGTCCAGTCCGGCATCAGCGAGCGACGCGGATTCGGGGCGTCCGGCCGGCCAAGTCCCCGGTTGACGGTAATGCCTCGATTGACGCCACTGACGTTATCCTTGCTGGCATACAAGTCGGCCGCAAGACGCACGCGTTCATTGCGCCAGTCCAGACCAAACGCCCCTAGCGCGGCGCGTTTCGATTGCCCGTCCGCCGATGTCCGACCGTCCTGGTAGAGCCCGTTGAACCGTATGCCCACCTGCTGTTCCTCACCGAAACGGCGTCCCACATCGACGTGCGTTCCATACTGGCCTTCGGAGACGAAGATGCCGGTAATCCGCGTCAGGGGCTTCTCGGTCGCCCGCTTCGGAACGAGGTTGATGCTCCCGCCGACCGATCCGCCCGGCGGCATGCCGTTGAGCAGGGTGGAAGGCCCCTTGAGCACTTCGACGCGCTCGACCAGTTCAAGTGGTACCCGGTTGTAAGGCAGCAACCCATACAGGCCGCCGAACGCCACATCACCAGAGCCCACGTCGAACCCTCGAATGACGAACGCCTCACGGACCGTACCGCGCATACCCAGGTCGTAAATCCCGGCGTCGGTCGCCCCGACCACCCGCGCAAGATCCTGCGCTTGCCGTACGGCCTCTTCCGTATACCCAATCGTGCTGAACGGCGTCTCCATGAAATCCTTGTAGCCGAGCATGCCAACACGCGTACCGGTTGCCACCTTGCCACCGGCATAGACCGGGGTCAGGTCGCCGCGGTAGAGTCCTGTGACGATGATCGGACTGAGCTGCGTGGCATTACCGTCGTCACCGGCAGCCTGCGTGGACGAACCGCCGGTGCTGGATGGCATCTGGCGCAACGCGTAGCGGCCAGCGCCGTTGTCCGCCGCCTCAAAGCCACTGCCCGCCAGCAACTGCGCGAAACCCTCACGGACACTGTAGACCCCATCCAGAGCGCGGCTCTTCAGTCCGGCCACCCGCTTCGGGTCGTACACCAGATGCACACCCGAGAGCGCCGCGAATTCCGCCAGGACATCGCTCAGCTCGCCGGACGAGATGAGATAGCGTTTTCTCTGCTCGCTGCCTTGTGCCTCACCGGCGATCGCAATGCCTGGCGAGAGCAGCGTAGCTGCGGCCAACCCCATCAGCGCGCCGCTCACCGCCAGTCCAATCAGCTTGAACCTGAGCCCGTGCGAAGGGTGAGGAGAGCGACTGCATGATCGCGGGGAACGGACACCGGAGAGATCGCCGGCAGACATGCGCGGAGGGGGAGTTAGCGCCATGCTATGGGCCTTTCGTCAATGGAGGTGGATACTTCGACGCCCTCAGAGGCGCCTTGCAATCCATATACCGAACAAGACGAAAAAAATGCTCATTGCATGCGAATTATTTTGTCGGCCTGAGCACGACCGGCTTGCGGCCCTCAATGTTTTGCGAGGACGGTCACCCAGTACTTCGAGTGGCGCTCGATCTTCAACGGAAAAGATTCGGCCAGCGCGGCCAGGGCAGCATCGGTATCATCGATGGGTAGGGAACCCGATACACGGAGCTCGGCCACGGCTGGGTCGCAGCGCAGCACGCCCGCACGATACCGTGCGAGTTCGGCAATGACGTCAGCCAGGCGCGCGCGCTTGACCAGCAAAATACCTTTTTCCCAAAGCGCGGCATGGTTTAGGATGCGATCGATGCTCTGGATACCCGTCGCATCGAATTCGGCTTGCTCGCCCGCATGCACAATCTTTGGCGTGCCGTCAAAAGGGCGGATCTCGACGGCGCTTTCCTGTACAGCGACACGAAACCTGGTGGAATCGATCTGCCGCACGTTGAAGCGGGTGCCCAGAGCGCGCACCACGCCCGCCGAAGTATCCAGCAGAAACGGCCGCGCCAACCCGACCCGGTCTTTCTGGGTAGCGATGGAGATCTCACCCGCAATCAGGCGAACCCGGCGTTCTGTCTCGCTGAACTTGATGTTGACCGCGCTACGGGTGTTGAGCGCCAGACGCGACTCGTCTGGCAGTGTCAGTTGCCGGCGCTCCCCAACGCTCGTGCTCGCGTCGGCAAACCATTCGCGCCACTGGACATTTCGCCAAGCCAGTATGCCTACTGGCGCGACCACCAGTATCTTGCCCAGCGTGCGCAGACTGCGGCGCCGACCATCGCCGTGTTGCAGGGTCTTCACAGCCTTTGCGCTGATTTCGCGAGGAACCTGATCGAAGACGTGGAACACCGCCTGGGTCCTCATCCATGCGGCCTCGTGTTCCGGACTCTTTCGACACCAACAGTCGAAGGCTTCACGGTCAGCGACAGAGGGTGACTCGTACTGAAAGGTGATGGCCCAATCCGCCGCTTCTTTCAAAATCGTGCTGTCGATGGCGGAGCGGGCGGAACACATGGCGTCAGGTCTGCAAGCGGTCAAGCCACGGTCAGGCAGGCGAGCAACGCTTTATGGACATCGCGCCGGACAGTGATCAACGGCATCTTCATGTGCTGGGCGATCTGGGCAAGCTTCATGCCATGGATCTGGGCCAGCAGAAAGACCTGGCGAGTGCGCGGCGCCATACCCGCAAGCATGGTGTCGATGCGAACCAGCGCTTCTATGATGAGCAGGCGTGTTTCGGCAGAAGGCACGTGCTGCGCGGGCAACTGCGAAATGGTCTCCAGGAATGCCGCCTCTACCGCCTTTCTTCGCCAAAGGTCGACCACCAGCCCCTTGGCAATGTGCGTGAGCAAAGCGCGGGGTTCGCTGCCGTAGTGCTGATTGGACGTGTGTGATGCCAGGATACGCAGGAACGTGTCGTGGGCGAGATCTGCGGCGTCATGCGCGTTGCCCAACTTGCGGCGCAGCCAACCCTGCAACCATCCGCTATGGTCACAATAAAGTGCTTCGATGGAGACGGTCGGGGATTGATCGGACGAAACACTCACGCAGCACTCTTGCACATCAACATTAATGGGAATCAATCTCACTTATAAATCAGTCAGGACCAAAAGGCAAGAACCACGAGGCCTCCCCTCACTATGCCAGTGCCATGTCGGACGCCGCTCTTCGCCTGTTGACCGCCCCTATGGCCCTTAGTGTTCGCCCCCCGCGCCTAAGCCTGCAGTCCGGCGTGGCTACAGTCGGTCGCGCCCTGGACTTGCCTCTGGGCTGCCTGGCGGATGGTTGGCATGCAATCCAATGCAGTTGCCCTCCGAGTCCTCGATTTCGGCCACGCTGCCGAATGCGCCAACGACTGTTTCGGGATAGAGAACAACACCACCCGCGTCAACGGCCTTGGACAGCGTTTCCTGGATACCGACCACGTCGAAGTAGATACGCGCGCCAGACCGACCCGGTGCATAGCTCTCGCCTCGCACCAGTGCACCACTTGCTCCGGGCCGATTCTCGGCATACGGAAAAAATGCCATGTCGTTGCCATCAACACTGGCGCGCTCCAGTACATAACCGAACACTGCTTCGTAGAACCTGATGGCCCGATCAAGATCAGTGACGGGAATTTCAAAGTACGAAACAGAATTCATCTTTCTTGCCGGCCCTGTTGATGAGTGAAAAGACTGCCCGTCTGAAGCGGTAGGCTGAGTATGGGTGATGGTAAGCCCAATAGCGATCTTCATAGCGGCTCCGCTGGCCAAGCGTATAAGGTAGAGTCGCACACTTGCGCGTACGTCGCATCTGGAGAACACTTCAGGCGCAGCCGGTCATGGCGCGCTATTTTTGGATGATGACTTGATACGTCCTGACAATACCAGCGTGGCCATGCGGCCACCGCCACTGACGATCCCCGAACTTCAGGCTTTCATCGAAGTCGCGCGCTCACTCAATTTCCGGATCGCCGCCGAACGCTCCTGTATTTCGCAGCCGGCCCTCAGCCGCCGGATCCAGTCGGCGGAGTTCAAGCTGAATCTTCGCCTTTTCGAACGCAGCACACGACGCGTGTCGCTGACCTCGACGGGCAGAGAACTGCTGCCTATCGCCGAGCGCATGCTGGAAGAGTTCAACGAGTCACTGGTCGAAGTTTCCGAATACCTTGCTGCAGGCGGTGGGCATATCACGATCGCGTCGCTGCCCTCGTTTGCTGCGACCATTCTCCCGCCCACTTTGGTGGAATTCCACCGGATGCGGCCCAACGTGACGGTGGCACTGAAACCCGTCGATGCGACATCGATACTCAGCCTGGTCACATCGGGATTTGCAGACTTCGGGATAACCGTGCCGCCGCCCGCCAGCGACAGGCTGGAATACGATTCGGTCATCCTCTCGGACGAGCTGGTCGTCATTTGTTCCTGCGACGACCCGCTATCCGAACGCGACACAGTCGAATGGACGGTTTTTTCCGAACGCAGCTATATCACCAGCGGGGCCGACAGCAGCATCACGCCGGTCATCGAGCGCGGGCTGAAGGAAAATGGCATTCAGGTCAGGCCGGTATTCGAGGCGGCCAATATTTCGGTTCTTGGCGCGTTGGTGGCAGCAGGCCTTGGCATTGCCGCCCTGCCACGACACTCGCTCCATCTCGTGGACACGCGGCGCTTGAAGATCATTCCGATATCAGGCGCCCCCTTCAGCCGGGAAGCAGGCATACTGAGGCCGAAAGGTCAGACACTCTCACTTCCGGCGCAGAGCTTTCTGGAAATCCTCATGCGGCGCATGAACGATTTTACCGGTGGCACGGCATAAGGGCCGCGCCACCATCGTGGCGACACCACGCATGGATCAAAGCGGCAGTTCGGGAAAGCCGATGTGCCCCAGGACCTGCTCCAGATGGTGCGCAACGCGATAGACCTTGCACTCTTCGAATGCATGGCCTGCGATCTGTATCGATAGCGGCAAGCCGTTCTTTGGATCGATGCGGGTCGGCATCACCAGCGCAGGCTGCCCCGTCACGTTGAACGGCATCTGCAACTGGTACATGTGACGCCGTGTCATCGCCTGCGTATCGTCCACGCGCGGTGCGGTGTCATAGCAGGAGGCAGTGACGATGACATCGACGTCCTGCATCTTCGCCTCGAACTCCCGCACAAGCCTGCTACGCAGCCTTTGCGCATGGACGAAGTCCGCCGACGAGAAAAAGGCGCCTTGTAATAGACGGCCTTTTGCCCCGCTGCCGTACTGCTGAGGCACGGTCTTCAACCACTGTTCGTGCACGGCAAAGCCTTCCATGCTGAGCAGGGATCGTGCGACGGCATTGAACCTGTCGAGCTCGGACAAGTCGATTTCTTCAAGCTTCGCACCACTCTCGGCAAGTATGGACAGGCACGTATCGAACGCATCGTTGTGGGCGGCGTCGGCCATCGCGTCGTGACGAAAGACCTCTGATATGACACCAATACGCAGCCCCTTCAGATCCTGGGCCATCTCGGCGATGTAATCCTGCACCGGCACGTTGCGGCAGGCGGGATCACGCGAGTCATAGCCCGCAAGGACTTGCAACGCGGCTGCGTTGTCGCGCACAGTGCGGGTCATCGGACCGACGTGATCCATCGATGGTGCCAGCGCGAGCACGCCGCGACGGCTGACTCTGCCATAGGTGGGCTTCATGCCCACCACGCCGCAGCGCGAGGCAGGATTGCGTATCGATCCGTTGGTATCCGTGCCCAGGGCCAGCGGAACCAGCCCGGCCGCAACCGCGACCGCCGAGCCGCTCGAAGAGCCCGCTGTGATAGAGGCATGGTCCCACGGGTTGAGCGGCGCCGGATACAAGGCGTCGGTCGGAGAGCCACCACATGCGAACTCGTTGGTGACAAGTTTGCCCAGGTAGATGGCTCCCGCCTGTTCCAGCTTCCGGGAAACATAGGCATGCTGGCCAGCAACGTTGTGCTGCAACACCCGGGAATTGCCCGTCGTCGGCACGCCTGCGTAGTCGATGAGATCCTTCAGGCCATAAGGGACGCCGTGCAACGGACCTTTGCTGTGGCCGGCAAGAAGTTCGGACTCCGCTTGGCGCGCCTTGTCCAGGGCCTGTTCCGGGCAGACCTGAACAAACGCCCGCAATACGGGATTGGCGCCGTCGATTCGATCAAGGGTATCGCGAACATATTCGACAGGAGAGACCTGACGCGACTGCATGAGCCGGGCGACTTCGAAAAAGGGTAGATCAACTAGGTTTTTCATTGCGATAGGAAGGTTCGAGAACGACTCGCGTAAACGTCTCATCGGTGTAGCCGATGTCGCCCGAGCGCAAACTCCGAATGCATTCACGCGCCACATTCAGGCTTTGCGACAGCGCAGCATCGGAGAGGACGCCCCTGGCGCTCCAGTAGCGAAAAGCGTCACTGTCCTCAGTGGGCAACGGCCCTTGCACATTCGGATGGTCTTCTGGGTTCATAAGGTGCAAGCCTATTGAATGACTTCTTTGAAACCGGCCAGCACGCTTTCCCAATGAGCAAGGTCCTTGCGATAGAACTCGTCGTACTGGGCAGCCGTCATGGCCGGGCGATCAGCGCCGATATCGGCAATCTGTTTTTTCATGTTGGGTTGACTCAGGACCTCATCGACGGCCGCGGAAATTTTTTCCCGGACAGCCTCTGGAGTGGCTGACGGAACCAGCAAGCCAAACCATGTGTCGACATCGGCATCCGCTATACCTTGCTCGACCAGCGTGGGGGCATCGGGCAGGAACGCTGCCCGCTGGGGTGCAGCCACGGCGATGACGCGAAGTTTTCCGGCATCGATCTGGGACTTGGCGGCAGTATAGGTTGCATAAGTGAAATCGACCTGTTTTCCAAGAACGGCCAGCATGGCCGGGCCAGAGCCCTTGAATGGCACATGCAGCAAATCGGTCCCGGTCGCCTTGCCCAGCAGGATACCCGCCAGATGAGGGCTGCCCCCTGCACCCGCGGTCCCATAAGAGACCTGACCCGGCGCGGCCTTGGCGCGTTTGACCAGATCAGCCGCACTGTGGATGTCCGAATCGGCGTGCACCAGCAAAAGATAGGGCGTTTGTGCCAGCATGGCCACGCCCTTCAGGTCGTTGCGCGAATCGTAGGGCAGCTTTTGGCCGGCACCACTTTCCGAGAACGCGTGGTTCAACGACATGGCGGATGTGCCGATGACCAGCGTATGGCCATCGCCGGGCGCCTTGGCTGCCGCATTGGTCCCGATCACACTGTTGGCCCCGCCGCGATTCTCGACGATGACCGACTGGCCCAGCGTCTTGGACAGGCCAGGCGAGATGAGCCGCACGAGAAAGTCCGTCGTGCCCCCGGGATTGAACGGCACGATGATCTTGATGATCTGGGTCGGATAGTTCGTCTGCGCCGCGGCGGGTGCACAAACAATGGCGGCGCTTGCGATCAGCAGCCGTTTCAGAATACAGGCAATTCTGGGGCTCATATTCAACTCGTGTTCTCTGTGGGTTTCAGAAAAAGGGGTGAGGCAACACGAGTGCACTATGGACGAATTACTGCGGACGCTGAAGTGCATTTTGCACATCGCATCCATGCGTTCTGAACATCAATGGCCGATCACATCAGGCGCGCGCCTTCGATCCGGTGCGCCGCACGGATGGCTCGTTTTCGGCGGCAAGCGATGCCTGCAGGATCCCGATAGCCACGACCGAGGCATTGCGCACGTGCAGGCTGCCGGCAGCACGCGCCGCCTTGCCGTCGCGCGCCTGGAGTGCGGCCAGCAGGTCCGACAGTTCCGCCACGCTGTGCCTGGCACGCCCAGGCGCCTGCATGGACGTCGATCGCAACAGCATGACGCGCGAGTTCAGCAGGCGCAGCGTCGTGGTCAGCGCCTCGTTGCCTGCGCCATCGAGCACCAGTTGATAAAACGCGTTCTTGGCAGCGATCTGCTCCAGCGCCGTGCCTTCGGTGAGCGAGCTCTTGAGTTGCTTGAACGCATCGCCCACGGCAGACAGCTGCTCCGCAGTCGCATTCTCACAGAACAATTGACAGGCCAGACCTTCGAGTTCCTCGCGTACCTGATAAATGCCACGGGCCTGCTCGGGCGAGAGGTGTTCCACCACCGGCCCCCGGTGAGGGATCACCATGATCAGGCCCTCGGATTCCAGTTGCCGCAAGGCTTCACGAACCAGTGTGCGACTCACACCCGTCATCTCACAGAGTTCACGCTCGGGTAGACGGTCACCCGGGCGAAATCGCCCGACAAGAATGGCATTGCGGATACTCTCGGTCACGCCATGTCGCAGCACCGATGCCACGCGTTGGACCTTGAAATCGCCTTGTGCCTGCTGAGTCATATTTTAATGCGCCAATTATTTAGGTGAAGACAACCAGACAATCCCGGGCAGCTTCGACAGTCCTTGTACCCGGTAGTTTAGCAATCCGGGCATGAACGCTGTATATACATGAAAAAACCCTCCGTGTTACCGGAGGGTCTGTCCACCGTTCATCACGATGCGCTGGAAAAACTCAATAGAACCAGCGAGCCGGGATCGTGATGATCTGTGGGAACAGCACGAACAGGAACATCAGCAGAGTCTGGGCCAGCAGGAACGGCCAGACACCGACGATCACGCTGTCCAGTCTCACCTTGGCCACGCCAGACACCACGTTCAATACCGCCCCCACCGGTGGCGTGAGCAGGCCGATGGCGTTGTTCATCACGAACATCACACCGAAATAGTACGGGTCGATGTCTGCCGTCTTGATGATGGGCATCAGGATGGGCGTGAGGATCAGCACGGTCGGCATGAGATCGAGCGCCGTGCCCACAATGATGACCAGCACCATGATGGCGAACATCAGCAGGATCTTGTTGCCCATGAACGGCTCGAGCAACACGGCGGCCTGCGACGGAATATCGGCAATCGTGATCAGCCACGCGGAAACCAGTGCGCAGGCGACCAGGAACATCACGGCGCTGGACGTCTTGGCGGCCGTCAGCAGCAATTGCGGCAGTTCACGCCAGCGCAGTTCACGATAGACGAAGGCACCCACCAGCAACGAATACACCACGGCCACGACAGCCGCTTCCGTTGGCGTGAAGACGCCGAACTTCATGCCGCCGATGATCACGAACGGCAGGATCAGCGCCCAGAGTCCATCGACCAGCGCGCTGAACAGCTCCTTGCCGTCGAATTTGCGCGCATGCGCCCCCGGCTCCTTGCGTGCGCACAGGCTCCACGTGATGGCCAGTGTCACGGCCATCAGAATGCCGGGGATGATGCCGGTCAGGAAAAGCTTGGTGATCGAGATGTTGGCGGCCACGCCGAACACCACCAGGGCGATGGACGGCGGCAGCACCGGCGCAATGATGCCGCCGGCGGCGATCAGGCCGGCCGAACGCGGAACGTTGTAGCCCATCTTGCGCATCATGGGGATCAGCAGGGCCGCAACCGCCGCACTGTCGGCCACGGCCGAACCCGAGATGCTTGCCACCACGGCAGCCGCAATGATCGCGACATAGCCCAGCCCGCCGCGCACGTGACCCACCATGGCGTTGGCCACGCGGACGATGCGCTGTGACAGCCCGCCCGCGTTCATCAACTCGCCGGCCAGCATGAAGAACGGCACGGCCAGAAGCGGGAAACTATTGGTGCCCTCCAGCAGGTTCTGCGCCAGAATCTGCGTGTTGAACATGTCCAGGTGCCACATCAGCGAGATGCCGCAGACCAGCAGGGCAAAGGCGATGGGCATGCCCAGGCACATGGCACCGAGCAAAGAAAACGTAAAGATAGCGATAGTCACCAGTGACCCCTACTCAGATGCAACAGCGTTGTCCTGCACCAGTTCGTTGACTGGCATCTTCCCCGTCACTTGCCGCCACAACGAGTGGATGGTCAGCAAGCCGACGGAGACCGAGCAGATCACCAATGCACTGAAAACAACGCCCATGGGAAGGTTGGTTACCGGCGAGTGGTCGTCCATGCCCAGCACCATGAGGCGCCAGGCACCGTCGCTCAACATCACCATCGCCCCCAGCACGAGCAGGTCGGATGTGAAACGGCAGATACGTTTTCCCATCACGGGCAGACGCGAAATGACGCTGGACATACCCAGATGGGCACCGTCATACATGGCGACCACTGAACCAATCAGCGTCAACCACATGAAGCAGAAGCGCGAGACTTCCTCGGAGAACACCAGTCCATAGCTCAGGGTGTAGCGCAACACCACATTGCCAAAGACCAGGATCACCATGACGGACAAAAGGATCACCAGCATCCATTCAAACAGACGGATGACAATATTTCGCTTCATGAAAAAGTACCTTGCTCAGTGCAAACGACCAACCTGTCGGCAACGCCCGCTTTAGTTCACGGCATCGATGGCTTGGATGACCTTGTCGCCGTTTTTCTCGATGAACATCGCACGGGTGCCATCCTTCACGACCGCACGAATGCTCTCGACATCGGGGTTATCCACGATCTGCACGCCCTTGGAACGCATCTCGTCGAGCACCTTCTGCTGGCGTCCGGCGTTGTAGGCGCGCTGGAACACGGCAGTGGCCACGGCTTCTTCGATCAGGATGGTCTGCTGTTCCTTGGTCAGCTTGTCAAAGCGCGCCTTGTTCATGGCGACCGGCAAGGCCGTGTAGGCGTGGTTGGTCAGGGACAGGTGCTTTTGCACTTCGTACATCTTGGCCGCATACATGGTGTCGGCTGGGGTTTCGTGACCGTCGATGGCCTTGGACTCCAGCGCGGGATAGACCTCTGCCCAGGGCATGGGCTGGGGATTGGCACCCAGCAGCTGGAAGGCGCGCACGTGAGCGGCATTGGGCGTGGTGCGAATCTTCAGGCCCTTGATGTCGGCGGCGTTGTTCACCGGGCGCTTGCTGTTGGCCAGAACGCGAAAGCCCAGATCCCAGAAAGCCAGGCCTTTGAGCTGGTAGGCATCGAAGTCGTCCAGCAGGCTACGACCCACCGGGCCGTCGAACACGCGGTAGGCATGGTCTGCGTCCTTGAACTGGTAGGGCAGGTCAAGCGCGTTCAGGCTGGGCACGAGGCCAGTGTAGAAGGGGTTGCCCAACACGATCAGATCGATGGTGCCAGCGCGGGCGCCCGACAGCATGCTGCCGTCGTTGCCCAGCACGCTGCTGGGGAAAACCTGAATTTCGATCGCGCCGTTGGTGCGGTCCTTGACGCGCTTGGCGAACTCCACGGCAGCGATCTGCTGCGTATCGTCGGGCGCACCAGAGTGGCCCATCCGCAGTTTGGTCGGCGACTGGGCATAGGCATGGGTCGAGGCGAGCAGAACGACGCCCAATACGGCTTTCAGGAAATTGCGCTTCATGTTTGAGTCTCCAGGCCTGGAAATGGCCAGAAAGTTTTGGTTATTTGATTGTGATTATTTGATTATTGTTAGATTAGCATACCATCATACAATCATTAAAAGAGTTACACAATCGTGAGGCAGCCTGTCTTTAAATGAGAATCGTTGCTAATATTGCGCCGTGACTTCAAGATGTCTCCTCATTCGTCGTGTCGACATGCGCTCCCTTAGCCACCCCCAGCCTGTATTCACTCATCAGCCAAGTTCAGGGTGGGTCTCGGCATATCCGCGCAAGGTTCTGCCTTGAGCACCCGCGACGATTTCATCGAAGGGGTGTATCTCAAATGGCGTCTGCCGCTGCTGAAGATACTGTCGCGCAAGATCAAGGACACTGACCATGCCGAGGACATCGCCCAGGAATCGTTCACGCGATGGTTGACGTCGCGAACCAAAGAGGCGCCGGACAATCCCCAGGCCTACGTTACGCGCATTGCCCTCAACGCCGTGCATGAGTGGCGTGGCAAGCGAGAGCAAGAACACCACATCGTTTCATCCATCGATGACGACGCCACGAATCACCAGATTTCAGCGCCCACGGAAAACACCTGCCCACAGCGTCACGCCGAGAATCGTCAAATGCTGGCTCGCATCGAACAGGCTCTGCAGGAACTGCCGCAACGCCAGTGCGAAGCGCTCACGCTGCATCGATTCGACGGACTGAGCTACGAGGAAATCGCGGCGACCATGCAGATCTCCCGGGCCCTGGTCAGCCGACTCATCTCACAGGCGGTGGCTTACTGCCGCCTGCGCGCCAACTATCCTTCGCAGCAAGCCATGCAATCGGCGCTTGCCCTGAAAGAGGGCAGCCATGACGCCTGATGACCAGACTGTTGCCCTGTACGAGACGGCGTCTGCCTGGTTCACCGAGCGCCGGGCCGGGCATGCGTGGTCCGGTAAAAAGGAACTCGAACTGCAGGCCTGGCTGGAAGCAGATCCACGGCATCGGCAGGCCTACGACGAGATCGCGCAAACCTGGGACGCCTTCGATCATGTCGCCCGTCCGGTGCTGGCGCGCGATCACGCCACCCGTCCAGGGCCAGCTCTTGCCCAAGGCCGGCGCACGGGGTGGACCTGGTTTGGCAATGCACGCCACACCATTGCGACCGCCGCCCTGGCGTTCAGTCTGCTTTGTGCCGGCGGCTGGTACTGGCACGACAACACGGTCCAGTTCAGCCAATCCATCCATACCGCCCAGGCCGGGCAGCGCGAAGTGACACTGCCCGACGGCAGTGCACTGACCCTCAACCAGAACACCCACCTCGAGGTGGCGTTCTATCCGCGCCGTCGCGAGGTCGTGTTGCTGCAGGGCGAAGCCTTTTTCGAAGTGGCGACCCGACACGGCGACCCGTTCCAGGTGACCTCCGGCGACACACGAATCCACGTCGTGGGTACGGCCTTCAATGTACGCACCAGTGCTTCTGCGCTTTACGTGAAGGTGCGCGAAGGCACAGTGAAGGTAGAGCGCCGGGCCAGGAACGGCAATCAGGTCGAGATACTGAACGCCGGAGACGGCGTGGAGGCGGAGGGGCGCAACGATGTGTTGAAACGCAGCTCCAGCGAGCCAGAGGCGGCAGGCAGCTGGCGCACCGGGCAACTGGTCTTTCGCAATGTCTCGCTTTACGAAGTGGCCGACGAGCTGCGCGGCTACCTGGGCGAGCCCATCGAGGTCGTGGGCCGCCAGGTCCGCAATCACCGTCTGTCGGGATTCGCCAGCACGGCCAATCCCCAGGATTTCCTGCAGGCACTGCCGCAGTTGCTACCGGTGAGCGTGCAGCACGTTCCAGGCACCGGCTATCGCATCGGCGCGCGGTGATCGACACCCGCCAGGCCTATCGAAGTCACATTCAGTTTCAACTTTGCCTGGCTCGAATGTAGCCTGTTTTCTGCCAAACAACTCTTTATAGGTATTGGCTGCCATCGCGAAGCCAACGGCTGCGACCAGACTCGCCATGAAGCTAAAGCCTCACCCGCTGTAGCGCCCTGCCCGCACCTGTCGTGACCTATCCGCGTTTATCCCGTTCCCAACGAAGAGTTCACCCGATGTCGATGACCCGCTGCGCGCCCTGTACCAGGCGCTAGGCAATGCCAGAGCGGCGGCTTTCCCAACTGCCGCGCACGTTGCCTGATGGCGCCTGACGCAATCCAGGGGGATCGCCTTGTCGCAGGACAGGGCGCGCGCACGTCATTCATTTTGCGGAGCAGGACTTTCATGAAGCATTCTCGCCACTTGAGCCATGCTCTCGTTGCCATGCATATCAACCATCCAGACAGGGGCAGTGGTCTCTTTGCGCCGCGCCCGACGTTGATAAGCGCCATCATCGCCAGCGCCATCGGCGTGATGGCCACACCATCGCCAGCCGTGGCACAAGAGGTGGCGACACAGTTCAACATCGCCGCGCAGCCTCTGGCCAGCGCATTGAGCGCATTTTCACAGCAGTCCGGCAAGCAACTGCTGTTCTCCGAAGACACGGTACGCGCCAGCCAGGGCCAGGCCGTCAGCGGCAAGATGACGCCGCGTGAAGCGCTGGAGCGCATACTGGCCGGCACCGGCATCCAGGTGCTCGCCCCCACCGGCGGCGCCTACACCTTGCGTGCCCCGAATCATTCGATCACAGGCGATGTGGCGACCTTGAACACGGTCACTGTGCGCGGCACGGTGGATGGGCTCACGCCGAGCTACGCGGGCGGTCAGATTGCACGCGGCGGCTCGGTAGGCATGTTGGGCACCAAGGACTTCATGGAAACGCCTTTCAGCACCGTTGCCTACACCGAAGAGGCGATTGCCAACGCCCAGTCGAGCAACGTGCTGCGCGTGATCTCCGATACCGACCCGTCTGTCTCCACCACCGGCAACGACTATGACCTGAGCAACTACGCTTCGGTGCATATCCGGGGCTTCAATACCGCCGGGCTGGAAGATCTGGGGATCAACGGGCTCTATGGACTGGCCGCCTACGGCAACCGCAACGTCGCGACGTTCGCCGAACGCGTGGAAGTCCTGAAAGGGCCGTCCGCGCTGCTCAACGGCATGATGCCCAACGGCACGGCAGTGGGCGCGATCAACGTCATCACCAAACGTGCCCAGGACGAACCCTTGAACCGGGTGACCGCGGGCTACGAAGGCAAATCGATCTACAACGGACAGGTGGATATCGGCCGCCGTTTTGGGGAAGACAATCGCTGGGGGATTCGCGTCAATGCGGCCAAGCGCGAAGGCGACACACCCATCAAGCACAAGTCGGTCGACAACCATGCCCTGGGCCTGGGGCTTGACTACCGTGGTCCGCGTTTGCGTGTGGGCTTCGACTGGCTCAACAACCGGGAAGTGACCGACGGCGTCTCGGCGCAGATTCAGTCGACGCTACCCGATGTTCCACGCCCGCCCACGCACGACCGACTGATCGCCAGCGAGCCGTGGAACCGCTACGAAACGCGCGGCAACCTGTATATGCTCAAGGCGGAATACGACCTGACCGACGACACGCAGGTGTGGGCCTCGCTGGGCAAGAACGACCGCAAGATGGCGGCCAACGTGGTGAACTGGAGCCTGCTGAATCTGGATGGCGACTTCAGGCGCACTTCCGTGCTGGTGTGGAACTCCGAGTTCGAAAACACGGCGGGCGACATCGGCATACGGACCACGTTCGACACCGGTCCGGTGCGTCACAGGTTATCGGTCAACGCGAATGCCTCCGAGCGTATCGTGAATCAGGCTCGAGTGACCTATCCGCTGACGGGCAACCTGCAGGGCAATCTCTACGATCCGACCTACATCCCGAAGCCGGACGTGGACTACTCGCCTCACATGCCCAAGAGCAATGAAAACAAGCTGCGCAGCATCGGTTTTGCCGACACGCTGTCGATACTGGAGGATCGCGTCCAGTTGACCGTGGGCGCACGTCACCAGACGGTCAAGCAAAAGACCTTCAACGCCGTGACGGGCGGCGTCAGTGGCCAGCCCTACGACAAGTCAGCCGTCACGCCCGCCGTGGCGGCGCTGGTCAAAGTGACGGACCGGATTTCGGTGTACGGCAACTACATCGAGGGACTCAGTGCCGGCGGACAGGCTCCTGCGACGGCGGTGAACGCGGGCGAGATGTTCGCGCCCTACAAAACCAAGCAGAAAGAAGTGGGCATCAAGTTCGACAATCGAAATTTCGGTTCGACACTGGCCCTGTTTGAAATCACTCGTCCCAACGCCTACACAGATCCCGCCACCAGGGTCTACAGCTTCGCGGGCGAACAGCGCAATCGGGGTGTCGAACTCGAAGTGTTCGGAGAACCCATGCGTGGACTGCGCCTGCGCGGCGGGGTAAGCGTGAAGGAAGGCAAGTTGACGAAGACGGCAGGCGGTGTGAACCAGGGCAATGATGCCGTCGAGGTCCCGAAGTTCGAAGCCAAGCTGGGCGTCGCCTACGACATCGCAGCGGTGCCCGGGCTGACGCTGAATGCCAATGCGATCCACACCGGCAAGCAGTACCTGAACCAGACCAACACCTTGTCGATCCCGAGCTGGCGTCGCTACGATGTTGGCGCCACCTACGTGACCAAGGTCGCATCCAGACCGCTGACCCTGCGCGGCACCGTCTACAACGTTGCCAATTCGCATTACTGGTATGGCAGCCTGTGGCGCGGCGTGAGCCAGCCGCGCACGTTCCTGCTGAGCGCGACGATGGAGTTCTGATCGCGCCATGGCCCATTTCAAAAGGATGAATCAATGAAACACCCCTTCCGCCTCACTGTGCTGTGTGCCGCCACGGCATTGGCCCTGATCGGATGCGCCCCCTCCGGCGGAGATCGCCAGGCAACTGGCGCCCTGCCCGGCGCGGCTGCCCAGAAACCCTCGGCGACGGTCTTGCGCAAGGAGATTGCGCAAGGCGTCTACGAGCTGGTCTACAGCGAAAAACAGAACCTGTTGTTCGTGGCTTCTGCCGGTAATGCTTCCGATCCCAGCGTTCCGTATCAGGTGCTGGTCGTCAAGCCGGACGATCTGAGCGTCGTGCAGACGATCAAACTTCCCTTGAGGGCCTTCAGCCTGGCGCTGGACGATGCGGGCGACCGGTTATACGTCGGCCACACAGGCCAGGGCAGTGTCACCGTCATCGACACCAGGACGCTGGAGATTCGCGACACCTACACGCTGGCCCGGATGAACAAGCGTCCGAATGGCCGTGAAAGCCCCGAGTACCATTTCCGCCAGATGGTGCTGGATACGCGCAATCAACGGCTGTACATGCCTGGCTTCAACGATAGCGAGAGCAAGCTGTTTGTCGTGAACACCAGCACCGGACAGATCGAGAAAATCCTCCCGGGGTTCGGCTTCACTGCCACCGGTATTGCCCTGGATGCCAGGCGCGATCGTCTGTACGTCTCCAACATGCAGGGCGAGGCGATTGTCGTGGATACCCGCGCCAACGAGATTGTGAAACGCTTCGACATGCGCGCCGAACAGCCGCTGAATCTGGCTTATGACGAAGCGACCGATCGACTGCTGGCCGTGGATCAGGGGCATCCGAAAATGCGCGAATTCCAAAAACGGGGCATACCCAACTACACATCGTCGCATGACGGCAATCGTGTGGTGGTGATCGATCTGGCGACAGAAAAGCAGGTTGCCGAAATGCCCGCGACCGGGCCGATCAACCTGAGGATCGATGCGCCGCGCCAGCGCCTGTACGTGACCAATCGCCTCTCGGGCGAAGTGACGGTATTTGACAGCAAGACCTACGAGAAACTGCAAGCTGTCAGCCTGCCTGCACATCCCAATACGCTGGCGGTCAACCGCCAGACAGGCGATGTGTATGTATCGGTGAAGAACGGAGAAGATCAGCCCAAGGGTGCGCTGGAAAGCGTGGCCCGGATTCGTTTCTGAGTCTCCTGACTGCGGGGGGTCTCGTCTGCGACGGTGTCCCCCGTCTTTTCAACTCGGTGCGATGCGTTGACGGAACTTCATGCCACGCCGCAGCACGCTACGCATCCGCAGTCGCCGACGCAGACAGCCTTGTTCTGCTTCGCTGAGCAGGTGTGGCGCATGATTGCCGATCAGGCGCAGCAGATGAAACCGGGTGACCTCGCTTGCTATCCACCAGCCAGGACTCAGGCGCCAGCGGCGCAAGGTACATCGCTCGAAGTCCACCAGGCCTGGTCTGTCGTCGGGCAGCACGATGACATCGCGGGGAGGCAAGGAATGACGGGCCACGCCGTTATGCAGCATCTGCTCGATCAAGGTGCGCAGCTCGATGAATACGTTGTCCGGCACATTCTTGCTGTCGGCCAGCGCAACACCGGGTAACCGCTCGGTCACCAGGAAGCGCTCGGACGTCGAGTATTCCAGTACCGCCGGCACACCCGAGATGCCGGCCAGCCGACCCAGGGCCTCGATCTCGCGACTCAGCCGGCGGCTTCTGTTGTGACCGCGCACGAAATGCTTGACCACACGATCATCGTGAATCTGAACACGATTCTTTCTGTCGTTCATGCCCTCATCCTCAGCACGGTCGCTTATCAGACGACCCCAGCCATGAGGCCGTCAGAACGTTGGTTTTATGGAGATAAATCATATTGAAAATAGTATCAAATGAAAGAACCCGTTATCTTTCACATTGCTTTCACAAACTTGTGGGTCTACCAGCGCAATCTGGAAACATTTACTGACGTGGCACTGACGATCAGACGCGCATAGCGCCACTAAAAAATACGAACAGCATGCGTCGACAGGGGCGCCAACCGGCAGAGGACATGGACTGGTAACGATTGGACGCTCACTTCTTCAGCCACCACAGAGCGATATTTCAAACACCCGATTCAGAGACGGCGCTGGGCTTTGCGCTTGACTGACCTCTACAGCCTCCGGTCTGCAGTAAGACCTGCGGCAGCCCGCTGCGAAAAAACCGTGGCAGGATGCGCACGACAGGACTATGGAGGGGTATCGACATGGGAAATTTCTGCACCAGCGTAGCCGCCACGACAAGGCCACGCCCGCCCGTGCGCGAGAGCATTGCCCTGACACCGATCAGGACTCTCTTCCAAAGAGACATGCGCACCATCCGCAGTTCCGTGCGCCTTACGGATCTCCCCGAGGAAATGCTGTGGCACACTGCCTGCAAGCTCGACGCCCAGAGCTACGCCAACTTCCGCCTGAGTTGCAAGGACGTCCGATCTGCACTTCCCAGCCCTCGTCAAATCAACGAGAAAATAAAAGGGGCCCTGACAACAGATGGGAATCTCTTCAGGCTTTCGGCACAAGGCAAGCTTGCATCGCTGATCGGCGCCAGCAACGCGAACATCCGATTTTCAATCAAGCACGGCATACACCGGTGGATCGACCTTTTTGAAGGTCAGCCGGATAACCTGTGTTTTGTGTTCCTGTTCGGCAACCATGCCCCCAAGACCAATACAAGAGACCGTGACGTCATCGAAAACGTCCTGCGCCAGATTGGTCGAGACCTGAATGGAGAGAAGGAAGCGCCCCCGGCGCTCTATCGTTACCAGGACGGAACTGACTTTGGTCAGAATTACGCCGTACACGGACTAGCTGTCGAAAAAGAAAAAATAGATTTGGAATTGCTGAGCATGATGCTCTTTTCCACGAACCGAATATTCGAGGAAGGAACGTGCGCGGAGATGCTGATCACATTATCTGTGCTTTCCCACTTTCTCACCGCCCTTGAAGAGCAGCCTGACATGGCAAAGCTTTTCGATGAGCATCGGGACAGCATGTTTTCGATCTATCCGGAACTGATGCATTGCGCCAGGCAACTCGGGAAATGGCGCGAACAAAAGAACCCTGATTGTCGGTACATGAGGGACATGCTTCGGGACGCCAGTAGCGACTGATACTGTCGCGATCATCAGCCGGGCGCAAAAGGCCCGGCTTTTTTTCGTCTGCCCCCGGTGTGTCGGTGCCCACCAAGCCATCGCACCATGTACGATTGACTTATTGTATGACGATATGATAAAGTCAGGCATTCGTCAGCCTACCCCCGACACGGTGGCATCAATGAAAAATAATAGGTTCGAGACAACCTGCGCCACGGCATTCTCTGCTGCGTGCGCCGCGACTGCCGCCCCATCTGTATCCATCGCCGCGCATGCAAGTCGCGCCGATGTTCCCCGTCTTCTTTCCCGGATCACCCCCCTATCGGCGCGCGAGCTCTGCTGAGCCCTCACGCCTTGCCAAGGAGCCCCCTTATGGATCGCACCGCCCAGTTCTACATCAATGGCACGTGGACAGCGCCCGCCTCGCCGTCGTGGTTCGACGTGCTGAACCCGTCCAACGAACAGAAGATCGCCCGCCTGGCGATGGGCTCGGCCACCGACGTGGATCGCGCCGTGGCCGCTGCACGTGCGGCCTTCCCCAAATTCTCGAGCACGACGCCTGCCGAGCGCGTCGCGCTGCTGGAACGCGTACTGGACATCTACCAGCGCCGCTACGACGAATTCGTCGAGCTCATCCGCATCGAGATGGGCGCCCCCGTGAGCTTTGCGCGCAGCATGCAGGCCGCACGCGGGACCTCGCACCTGACCGAGATCATCCGCGTGTTGCGTGATTTCAAGTTCGAGGAAGTGAACGGCACTACCCTGCTCACGCATGAAGCGATCGGGGTGTGCGGGCTGATCACGCCGTGGAATGCACCGGTGAACCAGGTCGTGGTGAAGGTCGCGCCCGCACTGGCCGCAGGCTGCACCGTCGTGCTCAAGCCCAGCGAATACTCGCCGCTGAGCGCCCTGCTCTTTGCCGAAGTGCTGGACGAAGCGGGCGTGCCGCCGGGCGTGTTCAACCTGGTCAACGGCACCGGTGAGCAGGTCGGCGCGGCCATCGCAGCGCATCCCGACATCGACATGGTGTCCTTCACCGGCTCGACGCGTGCGGGCGTGCTGGTGGCCAAATCGGCGGCCGATACGGTCAAGCGCGTCACACAGGAACTGGGCGGCAAGTCGGCCAACATCCTCCTGGACGACGTGAACCTGGAAGACGCCGTGACACGCGGTGTCGCGGCCTGCTTTGCCAACGCCGGCCAGACCTGCACCAGCCCCACCCGCATGCTGGTGCCGCAGGCCAAGCTGGAAGAAGCTGGCCGCATTGCCGCAGCGGCGGCCGAACGCTTCGTCGTGGGCCCCACTGAAGATCCCGCCACGCAACTCGGTCCCCTGGTGAACCGCTCGCAGTTCGAGCGCGCCCAGAAGCTCGTGCAACGTGGCATCGACGAAGGCGCACGCCTGCTCACAGGCGGCACAGGCCGCCCGGAAGGTGTGTCGCAGGGCTACTACATGAAGCCCACGGTGTTCACCGATGTCGATCCGGACATGGTGATCGCACGCGAGGAAATCTTCGGCCCCGTGCTCTCGATCATTCCGTACGACACCGAGGAAAACGCCATTGCGATCGCCAACGACACGCCCTACGGTCTTGCGGCCTACGTGCAGTCCAGCGACCTGGCGCGCGCCCGTAACGTCGGCCGTCAATTGCGTGCCGGCGGCGTGCACCTGAACTATCCCGCACCCGACTACAGCGCCCCCTTCGGCGGCTTCAAGCAATCGGGCAATGGCCGCGAATGGGGCGGCCACGGCCTGCGCGAATACCTCGAAGTCAAGAGTCTCGTGGGTTACGCACCTTGATCGCGGGCTATGCACCGCACTCTTCATCCTTAACTTTTCGATCAGACAAAAATTATGAACGCGATGTTTGACAAGGGCTTTGCCAACCGCAAGGCCGTGCTGGGCGCAGCCCATGTAGAGAAATCCTGGGCCAATGCCGACGACTTCAACCGGCCCATGCAGAAGCTGGTCACCGAATACTGCTGGGGTGCTGTCTGGGGCGACGACACGCTGCCGATGAAGACCCGCAGCATCATCAACGTCGCGATGCTCACGGCCATGAGCCAGCATCACGAACTGGCCGTCCATGTGAAGGGTGCGCTGAACAACGGCGTGACCAAGGAAGAGATCCGCGCCGTGCTCACGCAGGCCGCTGTCTATTGTGGCGCTCCCTTGGGTCTGGCGGCGTTCCGCGTGGCCAGCGAAACCATTGCTGCCTACGAGGCGGCTAAGGCAGCTGAACATGAGTGAACCATCGACTGCCGACGAGTTCGACTACGTCATCGTAGGCGGCGGTGCAGCCGGCTGCGTGCTGGCAGCACGATTGACCGAAGACCCCGGTGTCACGGTCTGCCTGCTCGAATCGGGCCCGCCTGACCGTCATCCGATGATCCGCATCCCCGCTGGTGTGATCAAGTTGCTGTTCAATCCGCGCGTGGCCTGGCAGTTCCGCACCGAGCCGTCCGAAGGAACGAACGGCCGCCGCGTGTTTGCCCCCCAGGGACGCACCCTGGGCGGTTCGAGCTCGATCAACGGCATGATCTACAACCGCGGGCTGGCCTCCGACTACAACACCTGGGCCAGCATGGGCAACCCGGGCTGGGACTACAAAAGCGTACTGCCCTACTTCCTGAAGTCGCAAAGACGCATCGGCGGCCCCGAAGGCGAATATGTCGGTCGCAGCGGCGCCCTGCCGGTGAGCGACACCGACTGGAAGCTGCCACCGATCGACGCCTTCCTGGAAGGTGTGTACGCCCAGGGCGTGCCGCGCAACCCGGACTACAACGGCGCCACGCAGGCCGGTGCGGGCTACCTGCAACGCGTCATCGAAAACGGACGACGGGTGAATGCGGCCCGTGCCTTCCTGCGCCCGGCCATGCGCCGGGGCGGTCTGACGGTACGCACCGAAGCACACGCCACGCGCATCCTGTTTGCCGAACGTCGCGCAGTCGGCGTGCAGTACAAGGTGAACGGAGAGGCACGCGAAGTCCGCGCACGGCGCGAGGTCATCGTGTCCGCTGGAGCCATCAACACGCCCAAGCTGCTGCAGCTCTCGGGCGTGGGCCCCGGCGAACTCTTGCGCAAGTTGCAGATTCCGGTAGTGCTGGATCAGCCTGCCGTCGGCCAGAACCTGCAGGATCATTACGTGAGCCGCACTGTCGTGCGCGTGAAGAACAGCCGCACGGCCAACAATCTCTCGCGCTGGCCGTGGCTGGGGATGGAGATCGGCAAGTGGCTCATGCGCAAGCCGAGCATTCTGGGCCTGGCGTCTTCGCTGGCCTATGTGTTCTGGAAGAGTACGCCCGAACAGCCCGAGCCGGATCTGCAGTTCGTGCTCACTCCCATCAGCTTCAAAGGCGGACAGTTCGGCGTTCTGGACGACTTCCCCGGCATGTCGCTCGCGGTATGGGCGCATCGCCCCACGAGCAGCGGCCATGTGAGCATCGTCTCCAGCGATCCCTCGCAGGACCCGGTCATCCAGCCCAACTACCTGCGCGACGAAGCCGACCAGCGCGCGCACATTGCCGGTGTCCGGCTCACGCGCAAGTTCCTGGGTTCCCCGGAAGTCAGCCACTACATCGCCAACGAGGAAGTGCCGGGCAAGGAGGCACAGACCGACGAGGAGATCCTGGACTTCGCACGCAACACCGGTTCGACCGTCTACCACTTCTGCGGAACCTGCCGCATGGGTGCCAAGGACGATCCCCAGGCCGTTGTCGGTCCCGACCTGAAGGTGCACGGTCTTGAAGGTCTGCGCGTGATCGACTCCTCGGTCATGCCCCGCGTGCCATCGGGCAACACCTATGCGCCAACGCTGATGATCGCCGAGAAAGGGGCGGACATCCTGCGTGGCCGCGGCTGACCGCACACCGACACCCTGCAACCTCATACTCTGGAGGCCATCATGAGCAAACCCGAATCGCCAGGCGAGGACTACGCGCCCAAGGCATCAGATCAGTTTCGTATCGTAGACGCCCACCATCACCTGTGGAACATCGAAGGCCATATCAACTATCCCTGGTTGACGCACGACGAATGGACCATTCTCGGTGATTACTCGGCGCTCAAGCGCACTTATCTTCCGCCCGAGTTGCGCCGCGATGCCGCCTTGCATCGCCTGGTCGGCTCGGTGGCCGTCGAGGCAGAATGTGATCGATCCCAGCAAGTGGAAGAGGCGGCCTGGTTCAGCTCGATGAACGAGCGGCATGGCCTGCCTGACGTGATCGTTGCGCATGCCTGGGTGGACACCGACAATGCCGAAGAGATTCTGGCAAAACTGGCGGCCATGCCGCTGGTGCGCGGTGTACGCACCAAGCCCGTCACCTCGGCGAGCCCGAATGAATCGGTGCGTGGCGAGCCACGCAGCATGCAGGATCCGAAGTGGCTCGAAGGCCTGCAGCTTCTGCAGAAGTACGGGCTGTCGTTCGATCTGCGCCTGCCGTGGTGGCATCTGGAGGAAGGGGCCGAAGTGGCTGCGGCCTTGCCCGATCTGCCCATCGCGCTCAACCACACAGGCTACCCGCTGGACCGAAGCCCCGAGGCACTGGAGGTCTGGCGCAAGGGGATGCAAAAGCTCGCGCAGTTGCCCAACGTGCATTGCAAGGTGTCGGGGCTGTGCGTGCCCGGCGAACCCTGGACCTACGAATCGAATGCGCCGATCATCCGCGACACCATCGCCATGTTCGGTGTTGAACGTTGCATGTTCGCATCCAATTTCCCGGTGGACAGCCTGAAGATCACCTGGGATCGCATGTACACCTCGTACAAACGCGCGATTGCCCACATGCCGGTCGAGCAACAGCAGGCCATGCTGGCGGACAACGCCATCCGCTTCTATCGCATGGGTCTCTGACATAAAAAAACCTGCGCTCGCCCGGAGGCTTGCGCAGGTGTCAAGGACCTGACAGGCACCAAGGTGCCTGTTCCATGCATCATTCAGCTTTCAGATTGACCTCACGCACGATACGCGAGGCAACTTCGTGGTCTTTCTTGATCACAGCGGCGTACTCCTGCAGGCTTTGCTGCATGGCCATACCGCCCATGCCGGCCACACGGTCTTTGACAGCGGGTTGACCCAGCACCGCCTGTGTCTCGGTGTTCAGACGCTGCACAATGGAAGCCGGCGTGCCCTTCGGTGCGAACATGCCTACCCAGGCCATGCTGGCATAGCCCGGCATGCCGGATTCCGCCACCGCCGGCACGTCCGGCAGCGTGGGCCAGCGCTCGGCCGACGTCACGGCCAGGGCGCGCAGGTTGCCCGCCTGGATGTGTGGCAAGGCGGCCACCAGCGAGGCGACGACAACGGGAATCTGTCCGCCGATGGCATCGGTGATGGACGGTCCCGCACCCCGGTAGGCGACGTGGATGAGCTTCACGTCGGCAGCACGTTGCAGCATCTCGCCGGCAATGTGGTTGGACGCGCCAATGCCCGATGTGCCGTAGGGGATGGTGCCCGGATTCTTGCGTGCATCGTCCAGCAGGTCACCCAGCGTCTGGTACTTGGAGTTCTTGGGCACGACGATGACCGACGGGCCTTCCATCAGGTTGGCCACCGGAATGAAGTCGTCCAGGGTGTAGCCGGGGTTGGCAAACAGCGACGTGTTGATCGTGTGGTTGTTGGCGGTGAGCAGGATGGTGTAGCCATCTGCGGGCGAGCGCGATACGAACTGCGTGGCCACGTTGCCGCCTGCCCCGGGCTTGTTCTCCACGACGACAGATTGTCCTAGACGCTGGCCCAGGCCTTCGGCCACGATGCGTGCCATGTTGTCCACACTGCCGCCCGGCGCCACGACCACGACAAAACGGATCGGCTTGGTGGGATAGGCAGGTTCTGATGCGAAGGCCGGCGCGCACAGGGAAAGCGCGAGCGCCCCGAGCAAAGTACGTCTGGAAAGCTGCATGACTGTCTCCTTGGAGTTTTGATTTTTAGGTTGATTGTCAGTTTGTCATGCCATCCTAACACGAAAGTTGTATAACCGTCATACAATCACATCAAAGATTACCCGATGATGGGACAGGCGCACAGGTATTGACCGCCATGTCCACCAGCGCCTGAGCCAGCGGCGAGCGCACGCTGGCACGGGTCCACACGATGCCGACCTGTCGTTCCAGGTGCGGTTCGGGCAGGGCCCAGCGCTTGAAGACAGGGTGGCTTTTATCCGTCACCAGCCAGTCGGGCAGGACAGAGACGCCCAGCCCTTCGGCTACCAGCTTGGCAATCGATTCGATGCCGTCCAGCTCGAACCGCACATGCGGGCGCACCCCGTGATGCAGCAGGTAGTCCTCGGCCAGCTTGCCTGCCACCACGCCTCGGTCATAGCGGATGTAGGGCTCGGCGCCCAGCGTCTTCAATGGATCGTCGACCCGCATGTCGGCCGGGGTGAGCAGGATCAGGCGCTCGGTGCGCAGCCCTTTCCAGCCCAGCGTCTTGGGCAACTCGAACAGAGGATGCACGAGAATGGCCGCGTCCAGATGGTGGTCCAGCACGCGTTGATACAGCACCGTGCTTTGCGCGGGCTCGATGTAGACCTCGATGTTCGGATAGGTCTGCACCCACTGGCGCAGCACCGGCGGAAGAATTTCCACCAGCCCGGTCGGCGTCGCGCCCAGTCTCAGCGGACCTGCTGGCAGATGGGTATCCGATGCCACTGAGCGCAGGTCGCGCAGCTCGTCCAGCACCCGCCGGGCACGCTCGAGGATGCGGCTGCCCGCAATGGTGGGTTGCACGGTGCGCCCCGAACGCCGGATCAGGCTACTGCCAAGCTCGGCTTCCAGCGCCTTGATGCGTTGAGCGACCGACGCTGGCGTGAGATCCAGCCGCCGGGCTGCCCCCGCAATCGAGCCCGTTTCGACCACATACAGAAAACTTTGAAGAAACCGCGTATCCATCGTCCCCTCCCTGCCGCCGCACGGCACATGGAGGGGATCTTAGCGCTGTCATCGACACAGCCGGCACGACAAGGGATTCACTCCACGCGTGCGCCGGTCGCACGAATGAGATTCCCCCACTTCTCGATTTCCTTTTTCTGGAATTCGGCAAACTGCGCAGGCGGCATGGCCGAAGGCTGCACGCCCATGTCTTCCAGTCGGGCACGGATCTCCGGCGAGTTGATGACTGCCGCGATCTGTTTGTAGATTTCTTCGACGACAGGCTTGGGTGTGTTGGCCGGCGCAAAAATCGCTTGCCAGGCCTGCACCTCATAATCGGCCACGCCGGCCTCCTGCATGGTGGGCACATCGGGCAAGGCCTTCAAGCGTTGCGACGACGTGACGGCAAGTGCGCGCAGACGCCCGCCCTGCACCTGCGGAACGACGGCCGGTCCCTCGAACATGAAATCCACCTGCTGTCCGATCACATCGGGAACCGCCGAGCGGCCCGAATAAGGCGCATGCAGCAATTTGATCCCGGCGGACTGCTCCAGCAGCACCCCCGACAGATGCTGTGTGGTGCCGATGCCCGAGGACGCATAGGAAATCGTGCCGGGCTTGGCGCGCGCGGCGGCAATCAGGTCCTGCACCGATTTGAACGGACTCTCGGAGGAGACCACCAGCGTATTGCCATTCATGCCGATGATGGTGATGGGCTCGAACGACTTGACGGCATCGTACTGAATGTCCTTGAACAGGCCCGGGTTGATCGCATGCGTGGCGATGCTCGCACCCAGCAAGGTGTAGCCGTCGGGTTTGGCCTGGGCGGCATAGGCCGAGCCAATCATTCCTGTCGCACCGGCCCGGTTCTCCACCACGACCGTCTGCTTGACGGCCTCACCCAGCTTCTGGGCAATGATGCGCCCCAGGACATCGGTGTTGCTGCCGGGTGCAAAGGCGATGATGTAGGTGATGGGTCGGGTGGGCCATTGACTGGCCCAGGTGACGGTGGGCATACCCAATGCGCCGGTCAGTGCGCTCGCGGTTCCTGCGACCAGAAATGATCTGCGGTCCATTTTCTTTGTCTCCTGGGCTTGTTGTCATGATGTCAACGAACGGTGCGCCATTCTGCGTAGCGCTTCACCACTGATTCTTCGAAGTCGAACCCCAGGCCGGGGTCCTGACGCAGCAGCACCCGCCCGTCCTTGTGTTCGAGCTGGCGATCCACCAGCTTGCGGAAGTTCAGGACCTGGTCATCCCAGAAGAACTCGACATAACGGGCATTGGGCGTGGCCGCGACCAGCGGTGCGTGCAGGTCGTGGAACCAATGGGGGCACACGACCACGCCGTAACTGGCGGCCGTGGCCGAGATGCGGCGCCATTCGGTAATGCCGCCGCATACCGCGGCGTCGTGCTGCAGGATCGCAGCCGCATTCTTCTCCAGCAGCTCCTTGTGATACCAGCGACCGTAACCGATCTCGGCGGTGGCCACGGGGATGCGCGTGAGCCTGGCCAGCTTGGCGTGGCTGTCCACGTCATCCGGAAAGAAGGGTTCCTCCAGGAAGTAGGGGTCATATTGTTCGAAGCGGCGCACGTACTGCATGGCCTGCGTGGTGTCGCGCCAGGCGTTGTTCATGTCCATCATCACTTCGACATCGGGGCCGACGGCTTCGCGCACGGCACGCAGGCGCGCCTCCTCTTCGGCTGGCGAGAGGCGTCCTGATTTCATCTTGACGGCATTGAATCCCTTGGCCACGTAGCTGGCCATCTCCTCGCCCAGCATCTCAGGCGTCTTGCCATCCAGGTAGTAGCCACCGCTGGCGTAGGCCGGAACCGATTCCAGTTCATAGGCGCCCAGGAAGCGATGCAGGGGCAGCCCGGCGGCACGCGCATTCAGATCCCACAGCGCGGTATCCAGCGCACTGATGGCGCGCATGACGGTTCCTGCCCGCCCTTGCAGGATGGACTCGTTGAACATCGACTCCCACAAGCGTTCCACCGCATGGGAATCCTGGCCGATCAGCACGGGTGCAAGCAGTTGTTCGACCGCCGTGACGAACAGTTCGCCGCCGGCACTGCCCACATAACAAAAACCAATGCCCTCGATGCCGTCGGTGCAACGCACCTTGACCAGACCGTAGTACCGGGTGCTCACGGTACGGGTGGAGAACGACGTCACCTTGTCCAGCGGAACCGCCGCGCAGCAGACATCGATCGACAGAATTTTTGGCATGAAAGAACTCCCTGGTTGCGTCATTGGCCGGGTGACCGGCCCAATGCGCCATAGTGGAGCGATTCAGGCAACAAAAAAATGATCGTTTGGCATCTACTGAAGATGGAAAATGTTTCTTCTTGCCATCGACACCCGCGTATCGCCGTCCGCAACCAGACACCCGGCGACGAAGTGGGGCCGAGGTCTGCATGGCTGCCTATGCTGTTTTCGAACCGCCCGGGCGGCGTCGGGCCCAGTCCTGATGCTCGTTGGCAGCAGACTTCGCCACGCTGCGCACGATGGAAGCAAAGGCCGCCACAGCAGGCGCACGCTCCCTGTCATCGATCCAGATGAGTCCGGGCATGCGGGTCATGGTGGGTGCTTCCAGGGCAATGGCATGCAGCCCCTTGCGCCCCCGCCAGGCACTGCGCGACACGATGGCAGCCAGCGTGGTCTGCTCCACCAGTGCCAGTATGGCCGTGAGCGACACCATTTCCACGGCAATCACCGGTTGCGCGCCCGAGGCCTTGAACACCTCGTCGATCTGCTGGCGGGTGGTGAACTTTTGTGGCGGCAGGACCAGCTCGCGGCAATGCAGTTCTGCCATGCGCACATGGCGCCGCCGTGCATACGGATGACGGTCGCCCACCACCAGAATCATCTCTTCGGTGTAGAGCGGCTCGAACACGATGCCTTCCAGCACAGGTGGCCGGTAAGCCATGACCAGATCCAGCCGCCCCGCCCGCATGGCGCCGATCAAGGCGTCGCCAGTGTCTTCCTCGACGGTCACATGCACCGAGGGGTGATCCTGGACATACAGGCCCACGCAACGCGGCACGATCTCCATGTTCAGCGTGGGCGTGGTGCCCAGGCGCAGCTCGCCCGACAGATCGTTCTGCAGCGTGTTCATCAAGGCAATGCCGTTGTCGATTTCGCCCAGGGCCTTGATCGCCTTGGCGAGAAACAGTTCACCCGCCGCGGTAATGACCACACGCCGGTCGGAACGATCGAACAGCCGCTGTCCGAGTTCTTCCTCCAGTTGCCCGATCTGATGCGACAGCGTCGATTGCGTCACGTGCACCTGTGCGGCCGCCTGCGTGAAATTCAGGCGTTCGGCCAATGCCAGGAAATAGCGGAGATGTCTCAACTCCATTGCGTCAAAGCCTGAATCACGTTGGACAGCATGGCGGATGCACCCCTGTTTTTCTCTATCGATGGCGTCGATCATGTTCAACGAAATTTGCCATTAGCCGTGCTGCGCCCGTCTGCCTATCATGGGGAAAACAAAGTCCACACGACAACAAGGACGGAGACATGCACACACTTTATGGCCGTGCTGCAGCACTGCGCATGGGGCTGACGCTCACCCTGAGCCTGTTCTGCACGACCGGCGCGCAGGCAGCCGACTACCCCGACCGTCCCATTACGATCGTCGTCCCCGCAGCCCCCGGTGGCGGCGGCGATTTCACCGCCCGCCTGCTGGCCGATGGCCTCGCCAGACAGATAGGCCAGAGCGTCGTGGTGGAAAACCGCGCCGGTGCCAGCGGCAACATCGCAGCTCAATATGTAGCACGCGCCAAGGCCGACGGCTACACCTTGCTGCTGGCCTACTCGGGCACCCACGTCGCCAATCCCGCCCTGTTCCCCGACTTGCAGTGGGATCCCATCAAGAGCTTTGCGCCCGTGTCGCTGGTGATCACCGCGCCGCAGGTCGTGGTGGTGAACGAGAAACTGCCGGTGACCGACCTGAAGGGCCTGATCGACTACGCCAGACAGCATCCCGGCCAGGTGAACTACGCATCTTCGGGCGTCGGCTCGGTGCAGCACATCGGCTCCGAACTGCTGGCCTTGCGCACGGGCACCCAGATGACGCACGTGCCTTACAAGGGCGCGGGCGCAGCCATGACAGACCTGCTCTCCGGGCAAGTCAGCCTGCTCATCACGACGCCACCTGCGGTCGTGGGCTATCTGAAGGCCGGGTCGCTGCGCGCACTGGCCATTGCCAGCAAGCAGCGCCATCCCCTGCTGCCGGACGTACCCACGACATCGGAGGCCGGCGTCAAGGACGTCGAACTCGACGCCTGGTTCGCCATCTACGCCCCTGCCGGCACACCGCCTGGCGCCATCGACAGGCTGGCATCGGCGCTGGAGAAAGTCGTCAGGAGCGCGGACTTCAAGCAGCGGGCCGAACAGGCGGGCACCTATGCCACCTACATTGGGCCGCAGGAGCTTGCCCAGTACACCCAATCGCAACTGGCGTATTGGTCCAAGGTCATCAAGCAGGCCAACATCAAAGTGGATTGAGCCGTCAGGCTGCCTCACGTGATGCATGACGAGGCATCGTATGCCACGTGAAGCGGCGTCGCGAGCGCCTGGCAGGCAAGTCTGTCGCCAGACACCCGTGCATCGAGAACCTGGAGATCGTTGAACATGCCTTTTCATGCCAAAGCGCCCGCGCGCCTTTACTTCCGAGTCGACGGCCATCCTGATCGGCCCTTGCTGGTGCTGGGCAATTCGCTGGGCACGGATGTCTTCATGTGGGACCGCCAGATGGAGGCGCTGACCGCACACTACCGCGTGCTGCGCATGGACACCCGCGGCCATGGCGCCAGTGACGCAGGGCCCACGGACCCAGGCATCGAAGATCTGGCCGGCGACGTCCTGGCGGTAGTGGACACGCTGCAGGTCGAGCGTTTTCACTACTGCGGCCTGTCACTGGGTGCAATGGTGGGTCAGTGGCTGGCCATACATGCTGCGCACCGGCTGCACCGCCTGGTGCTCTCCAGCGCAGCCGCCCACCTGCCCTCGCACGAATCGTGGACGCAACGCATGTCCCTGGTGCGACGCGAAGGCATGGCCGCGCTGGTCGATGCGGTGATGCCACGGTTTTTCTCGCAAGCCTACCTGGATCGCAACGAGGCGTTCCTGCAGTCCATGCGCACCAGTTTCCTGGCCACCCCACCCCAGGGCTACGCGGCCTGCTGCGCCGCCATCAGAGACGCCGACTTCCGCCCGCACCTGAAGGACATTGCCGTGCCCACCCTGGTGATCGGCGGTGCGTTCGATACCGCGACACCTGCCGATGTCTATGGACAGGCCCTGCACGAGGGCATTCCAGCTGCCTACTGGGCGCTGCTGCAGGCCGGGCACATCGCCAACGTCGAACAGCCCGACGCGTTCAACCGCACGGTACTGGAGTTCCTGCGTGCCTGAGGCGCGTGGATCATGCCGCGCCCGAGACTTTCCGCATTTTTCAAAACCGACTTTGCCCCACATCCCAACCCACAACGGAGACATCCATGACCGATTCCACCTACGACGCAGGCATGAAAGTGCGCCGCAAGATTCTGGGCGACGCGCACGTCGATCGTGCCCAGGCCCACATCAACGATCTCAACCGCGAATTCCAGGACCTGATCACACGCTATGGCTGGGGCGAGATCTGGACCCGCCCCGGGTTTGACCATCGCACCCGCCGCATTCTCGTTCTGGGCACCATGATGGCACTGGGCCGATGGGAAGAATTCCGCATGCATCTGCGCGCGGCCCTGCGGGATGATTTTTCGCTGGACGACATCAAGGAACTGTTCATGCAGCAGGCCATCTATTGCGGCCTGCCCATCAGCAACACCGCGTTCCACCACCTCCAGGACATCATGGACGAACTCAAAAAATAATCACAGGGTTGCGCGGCCGACTGCGCAGCAAGGAGACTCACATGAGCATCAAGCCCATCACCGTCTTGTCGCTGGCCTGCGCGCTGGCTGCGATGTCGTTCAACCCCGCCCGTGCACAAGCGCCCGCGAACCAGGGCGAACGCGTCTACGACAGGGACTCGCCCATACACATCATCGTGCCGCTGGCAGGCGGCGGAGGCACCGACACGCTGGCGCGCATCGTGGCCATGAAGCTGCGCGAGGACCTGCGCCAGAACGTGGTCGTGGAGAACCGCCCTGGTGCCGCGGGCAACATCGGCGCCGAATACGTCTACCGGGCAACGCCCGATGGCCATACGCTGCTGTTCACCCAACCCGGCCCCATCACCGTGAACCAGTGGCTCTATCCCAGGCTGGGCTTCGTGCCGGAAGCGTTCGTGCCGGTGGCAACGGCGTCGTTGCAGGACATCATGCTGGCCGTCAATCCCACCTTGCCGGTGAAGGATCTGAACGAGTTGATCGCCTATGCAAAAGCCCATCCGGGCAAGCTGAACTATGGCTCCAGCGGCGTGGGCACCGCGCCGCATCTGGCCGCAGAGCTTTTCCAGTCGATGGCCGATGTCAAGATGGTGCACGTCCCGTACAAAGGCAGCGCCGAATCCATGAACGCCACACTGGGCGGACAGGTCGATCTGACATTCTTTGCCTTCAGCTCTGCCTTGCCGCATGCCCGGGCAGGCAAGGTGCGCGCCCTGGCCGTGGGCGGCACCACCCGCAACGCACAACTGCCGGACATTCCTGCGATTGCCGAGGTCTTGCCGGGCTACAACTCCGCCTCCTGGACCGGGCTGTTCGCGCCGCCCGGCACACCGGACAGAATCATCAACCGTCTGGCGCAGGCCACCAACAAAGCGCTTGAAGGCGCCGACGTGCAAAAGCGTCTGCTCGAACACGGCGACGAACCGCTGATCCAGGACAGGCAGAAAATAGCGGAGTTTCTGGCGCAAGACCGCAAGCGCTGGGAAGATGTCATCCGCACAGTCGGCATACAGGCACAATGAGGTGATGCACACATGCCTGCACTGATCGAAGATATCGCGGCCCACGTCACGGCGATCCACTACGCGGACATGCCCGCACAGGACGTGACCGCCATCAAGCGGCTGCTGCTGGACACGCTGGGCTGTGCGCTGGGTGCCGTGCAATGCGAACCAGCGCGGCAGTTGCAGCCCTTGCTGCGCCCGCCAGCCGGGCCGCACGACACGGCCACCCTGATCGGCAGCACCGACGCTGCCAGCCTGGCAAGCGCCATCCTGCACAACGGCACCCTGGTGCGGTATCTGGACTTCATGGACGTGTACTGGGCACGCGACATCTGCCATCCCAGCGAAAACATTCCCGTGGCGGTGGCCGCCGCCGAAGCCGGGCAGTGCAGTGGCCGGCAACTGATCGAAGCCATCGCCGCCGCCTACGAAGTACAGGTGCGTCTGGCCGATGCCTTCTCGTTGCAGGACATGCACATGCACCACGTCAGCGCCGCGGGTTTCGTTGCGCCGCTGATTCTCGGCAAGCTTTCAGGTCTCACGCCGGATCAACTGGCCCACGCCTGCGCACTGGGGGGATTCCGTCATCTCACGCTGGCTGCGCTGGTGGAAGGCAAGCTCAGCATGGCCAAGAGCGTGGGCTATGCCCTGCCAGCGTCGGAATGCGTCTTGTCCACACGCCTTGCCGCACAAGGCTTCACCGGACCGCTGCAGGCGCTGGAAGGCTTATGGCGCAGCAGTGGCGCATCCCATGCTGGCGATATGCGCGCAGCGCTGGACCTCTCCCCGGGCACTGCCAGCGCACGCCGCGTCAGCCTGAAGCGTTACCCCGTGCAGTTCGGGTTGCAAGCCCCCATCGAGGCGGCATTGACGCTGCGTGAAGCGTTTGCGGCCGCACTGCCGGACATCGTATCCATGCGCGTGGAAGCGCCAACAAAAGTATGCCGCTCCACGGCGGATCCGGCCAAGTTCACGCCCGACAACCGTGAAACGGCCGACCACAGCCTGCCCTGCTGCGTCGCGCTGGCATGGCTGGATGGCCGCGTGGATACGCACCAGTTCGAGCAGGCACGCTGGCGCGACAACGACCTGCTGGCACTGATGCAGCGCATCGATGTCCAGCCGGCGGCCGACCTGGAGCAACGCTGGCCCAATGGTCGCCCGGCACGCGTCACGGTGCAGATGAAAGATGGCACGATGCGCTCGATCGAGGTCGGCGTGCCGCTGGGCGATGCATCGCGACCAATGAGCGATGACGATATCGCGGCAAAATTCACGGCGCAGGCAGAACCCGTTTTGGGCGCTGCGCGCACACGCGAAGTCATGCAGTGCGTGGCAGCGCTGGAAGAATTGGAGGATGTGGGTCAGTTGTGCCGCCTGTTGCGCTGCTGAACGAAAGACCCGGCCTTCCTGGCCCGATGCTTGCTGTATGACGCCTGTCTCTTGCACCGCGCCTGCCGCCCATCGTGTGTACATTGATACGCGACGGCGACAGAACCGAGGGTGCCAGGAGGCACCGCATTTTTATCGACAGCATGGTCTACAGGAGGACGGGATATGTTCCATGGCAAGACGTTAGGCATGATGGCCACCACGTGCGCGATGAGTCTGCTCGCTTGGACTGCGAGTGCACAGACCGCAGGCGCATTCATGACCAATCCCGCGTTTGCCGACCCGCCGCCCAAGGAATGCACCAGCACGGTAGACATGCAACATTGCGCCGCCCACGACTTGCGCAAGGCCGATGCGCAGATGAGCAAGAACTACAAGACCAAACGTGCAAGCCTGGACCAGGCGTCCAGGCAGCAACTGCTGCAGGAGCAGCGCAAGTGGCTGAAGGACCGCGACAGCAACTGCATGGCCAAGGCCGACCAGTACGGCGGCGGCACCATGGCCGGCATTGCCGTGGCGCAATGCTGGGTGGAGGTGACCAGACTGCGGGCCGACGCCCTGGCGAAGTGAGGCCGCGCCGATCAGATGGCCGAAGGGTGCGTGGCCAGCGGCGTCACGGTGATTTCCATGCACGGAAACAATGGCAGCTCGCTTAGCAGCGTGTGCAGTTCGTCGTTGCTTTCGAGATCGAACATGCTGACGTTGGCGTACTCCCCACCACGCGCCAGATGTGCTTCCATTCGCCGGACTTCTGAAGCGCCTGGGAGTCTTTTTTCTCCGCTGCCTCGACTCTGGCGGCCTGCTCCGAATTGACGGAGGGCGGAACTATCGCCCCGGGACGGCCAACAGAAATTGCTGCAACGTGTCATTGAAGGCATCGGGCGCTTCGACGTTCGATAAGTGCGAGGCCTGCAAGACAGCCATCTTCGAATTCGCCATGGCCTTGTGCATGTATTCACTGTCGGCAACAGTGGTGACCGGGTCCATGGCGCCGGTGAGCAACAGCATGGGCACGGTGATGCCGGACAGGCCCGGGCGCAGATCCGAATGCGCCAGCGCTTCGCAGCACGCCGCGTACCCCTGGGCATCCAGCGCACTCAAAGTGTCGGTCAGCGATGCCACCGTGGCGGGATGTTCCCGCACGAATCCATCGGTGAACCATCTTCCCGGCGCGGTGCTGGCCAGCGTGGCCATCGCCTGCTTGCCACCGGCACGCACGGTGCCGGCCCTGTCCATCCACCCTTGCGCGGTGCCGATCCTTGCGGCGCTATTGCAGACTGCAATCGCAACAAAACGCTCGGGTGCATGAATCGCCAGCCACAGCCCGGTATGCCCACCCATCGAAATGCCGCAGAACCGGGCCGACGCAATACCCAGTGCATCCATGATGGCCAGCACATCCGAACCCAGCACATCGAAGCTGCAGGGGCCCTGCGGCCACACACTGGCGCCGTGTCCGCGTGTGTCGTAGCGAACGACGCGATAGTCTCGTGCAAGCGATGCCTGCGCCTCCCACATCTCCAGCGTCGTCCCCAGCGAGTTGCTGAAGATCAGCACCGGCGCATCGTCGGGCCCGTCCAGGGCCACACGAAACGGGCCACTGCGTGTGGCAATGAGAGAAATGCTGTCTGTCATATCGGACTCCATTGATTCGGCGCAGTTGACGCCATCCGGGCAAGCAAGGCAACGTCGGGTTGCAAGAGACAGGGTGAACGAGACGAGCTGATGCACAAGCATGCCAGATCTGGCAGGCGCATGGTGCGAAGCCTGTCGATTGGGTGGCCGGATGTTTCATCCGGATTCTTCAGATGCGATCAACTATCTTGCACTGCGTGCTCGATCTCTCACGCACGCTTTTGGCCCTCACCTCCTATCGCTCAGAGACGGCAATGAACGAAGCGACATTCGAACGTTCGCAAGGCATTGTTCCAGATGCCGCACTTGCAGCGGATCGCGACGAAAGAATCGATAGATTGCTTGGCTACGCCAACCTTGCCCAATCGATGGCGCACGATTGCTCGGTCCTGATGCGCATTCTGCAAAATGCCATCGATCATGGCAGCGCTATCGACCAGGAACTCATCTCTGGATACGGGCAAGGCGCCATCCAGCGGTTCATCGCCAATGCCATGACATTGGTCGCCAACGAAGGCGAACGCGTTCTGTCCGATTTCGCGCCTGCAGATCGCGATTGATCACATGCGTCATCCCTGTATGTCATCCACGCACACGCCGTCATCGGGATGCGATCTTTGAAGAAGGGCTCGACGACGTACGACGCAACCCTCGCGCCAACATTCCTTCATCACTAACCAACAATCTCCGACAGCTCATATCCGTCAACACCATCAGCAACTAGTTCTGACAGTGCAATTGTTTTCCTTGGCACGTTGACGTCCCACGTTGATGCCTGCCATTGCATACTGAAAGAATGAATCGTCACCACACGATTCAGCGCTTTCGGCATGCGTACTCCACATGCCGGCCTTCAATCCTCACGGAGAAAGACCATGTCCACACCGACGCAACTGGTCCGCAACTGCGGCTCGCCCTGACGTCATCCGCATCACTTCTTCTCGTTGCAGTGCGCACGCCCTGCATCTGTCCAACACCCCGTCTGGCAACGCCCGATCAACTTTCAGGAAGTAAGAATGAGCGTCAACTTCAACATCACGGATTCCCAGGTCATTCACCTCGAAGACCGATCCACGCAACTGCATGAACAGATCGTCGCCGTGCTGCAAGCGCCGCGCGTAGACGCATCGCCCAACCACGAACTCGCCTATCGAATGTGCCTCGTGGTGATTGAACAGGCTGCCGGCTTGCGCCTGCTGGCAGCAACCGGCCTGGTGACGGCCGCCGCCAGTCTGATGCGTGTGCAGTTCGAGACCTTGCTTCGCGCCGTCTGGATGATGTCTGCCGCCGGCCTGGATGCGCCGGACCAGCTTGCCGCGCTGCTCAGGCCCGGCGGAGAATCCGAAGCGTCAGGCCTGCCTGGCGTGGACGAGATCCTCCAAGAGATTCGCGCGAAAGGGGACACACACGCACCCCCAGCCATCATCAAGACACTGGATGAAATCAGGGTGGTCTCATGGCATACGGTCAATTCGTTCGTGCATGGCGGCATCAGTGAACGTCTCATCTACGCCCAGCTGGAGCATGAGGAGTTGGCTCCGACCTTGATACGCCATGCAAATCTGGCACTTGGCGCCGCAGCCAAGACCATGGCGTTGCTCAGGAAAAACGACGAAGGCGTACGAAAGATCGACGAGCTTTCGACCATGTTTTCCGACTGCCTGCCCCCCACCCCACATTAGTCCCCATCCACCGCCTGACCGTCGAGCGCTCCGGTTCGATGCAAGCGGCGCCACGCCAGGCACCAGCGGGGGGCAATCGCTCACAAGCCGTTGCAAACCTGTGGGCAACCCCAGCAGACACCGCATTTGGCTTTGAGTTAGCCTAGGGAAAAGAGCGACCAAAAAACCAGGAGACAAGATGCCCATACGCCTTACTCGCCGTAGCTGCCTGAGCCTGGCGCTAGCCACCGCTGTCACTGCCAGCGTGCCCGCCATGGCCAGTGCCCAGGGTGCGTTCCCGACACGCCCCATCACCCTGATCGTGCCTTTCCCGGCAGGTGGCTCCACCGACCGCCACCTGCGCGTGATTGCGCAGGTCGCCAGCAAGGAACTCGGCCAGCAGGTGGTAGTGGAAAACCGCGCGGGTGCGGGCGGCACGCTGGGCCCGGGCGCGATGGCCAAGACAGCAGCGCCCGATGGCTACACGGTGACGCTCTACCCGCTGGGCATGCTGCGCATGCCCTACATGCAGAAAACGAACTGGCATCCCATCGATGACTTCACGTTCATCGTGGGTCTGTCGGGCTACACGTTCGGGTTCACCGTCAGATCCGACTCGCCCTACAAGACCTTCAACGAATACATCGAAGCCGCACGCGCCAAACCCAACACGCTGGACTACGGCTCCACCGGCGTGGGTTCATCGCCTCACCTGCTGATCGAGCAGCTCGCCATCAACGCCAAGGTCAAGCTGGTGCACGTACCGTTCCGGGGCAATGCCGATCTGCAACAAGCCTTGCTGGGCGGCCACGTCATGGCACAAAGCGACGCGGCCGGCTGGGATCAGTTCGTGGATTCCGGCGCCATGCGTCTGCTGGTGACCTTCTCCGACAAGCGCGCCAAACGCTGGCCCGATGTGCCCACCGCCCAGGAGCTGGGCTACGACGTGGTCTCGGTCTCGCCATATGGTCTGGCGGGTCCCAAGGGCATGGACCCTGCCGTGGTCAAGCGTCTGCACGATGCCTTCAAGACGGCACTGTTCGATCCCAAGAGCATGGAGGTCATGGAGCAGTTGAACCAGGAACCGGCCTATCGCGATAGCGCCCAATACAAAGCCTGGGCCGAGGAGACTTTCGCCAAGGACAAAGTGGTGATCGAACAATTGGGACTGCTGACCAACACGCCCTGATCCGTGGCGCCCGGCCTTCCCTGGTCGGGCTGGCGTCGCCGGATGACGACCCTTTTATACTGGGCGCACGAGCGCAGCGTTGCAACGGACGACACCTCTTATGACAGACAAGAAGACGACCGACTTCGGCACCGCGGGCCGAAGCGAAGGCTGGGATCTGCCGGATTCGCTTTCACGCGAACAGCAGGCCCAGGTCGACAAACTGATGGCCAGCATCAAGCATGGCCGAAGCGGACTGGATCATCACTGGGGCCGCGATGCGGGCGTGCGCACAGAGCCCGCCAACACCCAGACGGGCAACGATTCGTTCACGTTCTCGACCGACGAGCGCGGGGTCACGGTCAACGGCAAGCACTACAGGAGCCTGGACGAGGTGCCGCTGGCCGAGCGTGGCCGCATCGAAGTCCTGCAACGCCAGTTCGCCCCGGACAGCGAACTGATGAAACAGATGCAGGCTGGCGGCGGCGCGGTATCGACGCGCGCCAGCACGAGCACGCGCACGTGGCGCACGAAACATCGTTCTGGCACAAAGACCACCCACGAAACATCGACATTCGGCTCGCCGGAGACTTTCGACGCAAACACCTCGCACGAATCCGGCGGCGAGCCGTTCGGGTTCACGACCCAGGTGCCCGGCACCCATGCCAGCCCCGGCGAGGTGCCTCGCAAAAGCGGGCTGGTTGCCATACTGCAGGTGATCGTCGTGCTGGCCCTCGTGACGGCGCTGGTGCTGGCGGCCCAGTCGGCAGGGCTATTCTGACCCGGCCCCCAGCGGCCAGCGTCACCCCCACCCGGCCCTGGTCGCTATCGCAGTTCCTGAACCGGCACCTTGGCGTCCTGGATCACCTTGGCCCATTTTTCGCGTTCTTTGCCGATGAAGGTACGGAACTCGGCGGGCGTGGTCAGTTGCGGCACCATGCCCTGCTGCTCCAGCCATTTGACGGTTTCGGGCTGCTTCAGATAGTGCGTCATGGTTGCACTGAGTTTGCTGATGACCGGCTTGGGCGTGCCGGCAGGCGCGATCAGGCCGTACCACCCGGCCGCCTGATAGTCGGGATAGCCGGACTCGGCCACCGTGGGCACGTCGGGCAGTGATCCGATGCGCCTGTCCGTACCTACGGCCAGCGCTTTCAACTGGCCGGACTGTGCGAAAGGGATGACGGACAGCGCGTTGTCGCTGTGCACCGAGATCTGCCCGGAGATCAGATCGGTAAGGGCTGCCGCACTGCCTTTGTAGGGCACATGCAGCATGTCCATGCCGGCTTGCGATCGCAGCAACTCCATCGATAACTGCTGGGTGGAACCCACGCCGGTGGAGCCGAACGTCAGCTTGCCCGGCTCGCGCCTGACGCGTTCGACCAGCTCTCCCACTGTGTTGACGCCCAGTTTGGGGCTGACGGCAATGACCAGCGGCGATACTGCCGCCACGCCTATGGGTTCGAAATCCTTGTCCACATCGTAGGGAAGCGACTTGTACAGCGACGGATTGATCGACATGGCCCCGGAAAAAGTGAAGCCCAGGGTGTAGCCGTCGGCTGGCGCCTTGGCAATGGCCACCATGCCCACGATGCCGGCGGCGCCCACCCTGTTCTCCACGATGACTGGCTGGCCAAAGGCGTTGCTCAAACCGTGGGCCAGCGCCCGAGCCAGTGTGTCGGCTGCGCCGCCCGGTGCACCGGGCACGATCATGCGAACAGGCTTGTCCGGGTAGGTAGAGGCAGCCACCGCAGCGCCTGCTTTGGCTGCGGCATCAGCCGCTACCGCCGACGCCGCATGAGCCGGCATCGAGCCGGCCAGAGAGAGTGCACAAAAGGTTGCTGCCAACGTCGCTTGTCTCATGTCTTGTCTCCTTTTTTATAATGGGAGGCCAAGGCACGAAGTGCTTGTCATGTGCAATCACGCCTGCTGTGCGGTCGGCCTGCTTTCATCGTGCAGCCTGAGCCATAGCGTGTCAAGGCAACGCACGTGCAGGTAGTCTTGAGTCCTGTTGCGGGCCTGGTCGAGTCGGCGCGCTGGAAGCGCCGACCTGATCAGGCCGCTTTGCTTTTTGGAAAAATGGCGATGAAGTCCAGCAATTTCTCGCCCAGCAAATTCACATGGCCGCGCATGGCAACCGCGGCCCCTTCCTCATCTCCGGTCATGATGCATCGCAAGACCTCTGCGTGCTCGGTGAGCGTGTCGGCCCGCTGGCTCGCACGGTGGGTGACCATTTTCCTGTAACTGCCGATGCGATTGCGCAAGGCACGCGTCTGTTCGGCCAGGAATTCGTTTTGCGACGCCTCATAGATCAGTTCGTGAAAATGGCGGTTGACCTCGTAGAACGCATCGACCTGATCCGTTCTCGACAGTTCGACCAACTCGTCCTGCAAGGCGCTGAGCTGCGTCAATTGCGCAGCGCTGATGCGACGGGCCGCCATGCGGGCGCACAGGGATTCGAGTTCCGCCATCACCTGGAACATCTCGATCAGCTTGTGTGCCGATAACGCCATCACCAGTGCCGGTTGGCGCGACCTGATCTGAATCAGGCCCGCCGAGGCGAGGTGGCGCAGGGCCTCCCGCACGGGCGTGCGCGACACGTTGAAACGCGCAGCAAGCTCGACTTCATCCAGCCGTGCGCCCGGCTCCAACTGACCGGCAAAGATCTCCGATTCCAGTACTTGTTGGATCTGCTCGGAACGGCTGACAGGGGATTTCACGGCGTGAGCACACTCATAAAAAGGACGACAACAGAGGTCAGGTAATTTCCTGGCCCTGATTTTAACCCCTTTCAATGACTTCTTGCATACAACACATTGATTTTTGTATGCACAACAAACGAACATGAGTGCATCGCCTTTTGCACCATGAATGTGCATTTTTCGGCATTCTTGGCCGACATAGCCAGCAAAAAGTTGGCATAACCTTTGCTTAAGTCATTCCACACGGCAAGTAGCCGTCCTCAGATCTGATTTTTCTTTCGCCTTCCAGGGCTTTTGAAAATACTGAAAGCGATCTCTTGCATACAACGAATATCGAGGAATGACTGATGGATCTCGGATTGAAAGGTAAGTCGGCACTGGTGACTGGCGCCTCCAAAGGTATCGGCCTGGCCACCGCACACAGCTTCGCACGTGAAGGCGTCACGACCTTGCACCTTGCCGCGCGCTCGGCTGACGCACTGCAGGCCGCCCGCACGGATATGCAGGCCGCCTACCCTGGCCTGACCGTGCACGTTCATCCTATGGATCTATCGGTGACCGCCAATGTGATCGAACTGGCACAGCGTTGCAGCGCCGTGGACATCCTGGTGAACAACGCCGCCGACTCCACACCCGGCCCCCTGGACCAACTGTCCGATCAAGCCTGGCGCGACAGTCTGGACATGAAGATCTTCTCGTATGTCGCGCTGACCCGTGAACTGTATGCGCACATGAAAAAGCGCGGTTCGGGCGTGATCATCAACGACATCGGCAATTCGGGCGAAAACTGGGATGCCAACTACATCGTAGGGACGACTGGCAACGCCGCCATGATGGCGTTCACCCGTGGCGTAGGCGGCCGCAGCCTGGACGACGGCATCCGTGTGGTGGGTGTGAACCCTGGACCGGTGGCCACCGATCGCATGGTCAAACTCATGAAGCGTCGTGCCGTGGACTGGTATGGCGATGAAAGCCGCTGGGAGGAACTGTTCGACAAGTATCCCGCCAAGCGCCCTGCCAGCCCCGAGGAAGTGGGCGACCTGATCGTGTGGCTGGCGTCTGAGCGCGCCGGCTACATCACGGGCACCATCGTCACCATCGATGGTGGCATTGCCTCGAAACGCTCGATCATTTGAGGCCCACGTCACCATGCGAAATTTCGAAGCCCGCAATATCTACTTCGACACCTTGTGCAACACGCCGGGACTGATGTGGCTGGGGCAGAACACCAATCACTTCGATCCCTATCCCTCGGTGATACAGGCGGTGATCGATGCGTTGCAAGGCGGTGAATTCCATGCCTACGCTCCCCCTGCAGGATTCGAAGAGCTGCGCCGCCTGATCGTGGAAGATGCGGGTGTGCCCGACGCCTGCGCGTTCGTCACCGATGGCGCGGTGGAGGCACTCTACAACGTCTGCCGCAACATCTGTGAACCCGGCCGCGACTTCGTGACCACGGACCCGAGCTGGGCGTGGCCCATGCACTTTGCGCGCCAGGCAGGATCGACCGTCGTGGAGCTGCCCATCTACGACGCCGCGCAAGGCTACAAGCTCACCGCCGATCAATTGCGCGCCGCGGTAGGCCCGAATACCGGTGTGATCTATCTGGTGGACCCCAACAACCCGCTGGGCACCTGCCACACTCCCGAAGAAATCGAAGAGATCGCGGCCATCGCGCGCTCGCACGACGCCTACCTGATCCACGACGCCACCTATTCGCACTTCGCCGACAACTTCACGCCAGCCTATCGGTTCTATCCGGAAAAAACCGTGATGACCTACAGCTTCTCCAAATGGCTGGGGTTGGCCGGCATGCGCCTGGGTGCGGTGATCTCCAACGTGGACATCATCGAACGCCTGGCCACCGCACCACCGAACAATCTGGGCAGCAACGTGCTGTCCCAGCGCGCGGCGATTGCCGGCTTGAAGTCCAAGCACGAATGGTTCCCCGAGGTGCAGCGACGCCAGCGTCGCAATCAGGCTGCCGTGGCCCAGGCCGCAGCCGCAATTCCCGGCCTGCACCTGCCGGTATATCCCTCGCAGGCCAACCTACTGATCATGGAAACGCTGGAGGCGGGTGTCCGGCCGGAAGCACTGGTGGCGGCCTATCAGGCCGAGGGCATCATGATCCGCCAGGGCACCTATCACACGCAGCGCTTTGGCGACCGGTTCGTAAAGATCAGCCTGACCGTTCCGGAGAGCTGGTGCGACCGTTTCTGCGAGTTGCTGCCCGCCATGATCGAACGCGCCCGCTCGGGTAGCCAGGACGTCAAACTTTTCTAGGATCTTCGATGCCGACACTGACCACCCGCGATGGCACGACGCTGCACTATGAAGAGTGCGGTTCGGGCACGCCCATCATCTTCGTACACGAGTTCGGCGGCGACTGGCGCAGCTGGGAGCCGCAGATGCGCTACTTCTCGCGCCGCTACCGCTGCATCACGTACAGCGCACGCGGCTATGCGCCTTCGGCGGTGCCGACCAATCTCGATCAGTACTCGCAGGCCATCGCCACCGACGACATTGCCGACATCCTGGATAGCCTGGGCATCCACCGCGCACATGTAGTGGGTCTGTCGATGGGCGGCTTTGCCACGTTGCACTTTGGTCTGCGCTATCCGCAGAAGGCTCTGTCTCTGGTGGTGGCCGGTGCGGGTTATGGCGCCGAAAAACAGCACGAAGAATATTTTCGTGGTGTCTCGCGCGATGTGGCCGACAAGTTCGAGAGCATGGGTGCGCAGGCATTCTCCAGGATTTATTCACAAGCCGCTTCACGCATCATCTTCCAGCTGAAGGATCCCCGAGGCTGGCAGGAATTTGCCGATCAGTTAAGCGAGCACGACGCCGTGGGCTCGGCCATGACCATGCGCGGCGTGCAGGCGCGCAGACCGTCGATCTACGACCTGGAAAAGGAACTGCGCGTCATGTCGGTGCCCACACTGGTGATCGTGGGCGACGAGGACGACCATTGCCTGCAACCCGGCATTTTCCTGAAGCAGACGGTCCCCGCATGCGGACTGCTGGTACTGCCCAAGGCGGGCCATACACTGAACATCGAGGAGCCTGCCCTGTTCAATCAGTTCGTCGCCGACTTCCTGGCCACGGTCGAGCAAGACAAGTGGGCACCGCGCGACCCGCGTTCGGCCCCTTCCGAAATCATGAAGACATCATGACGACGACCGTTGCCGACTTCGTCGATTCAGCGCGGCTGAATCAACGCCTGGCGGATATGGCGTGCATCGGTGCCACCCCCGCGGGTGGCGTCGATCGCCAGGCGCTGACGCCGGGCGATGCACACGCGCAGGCACTGTTGGCCCGCTGGGGCAGCGAGATCGGCATGCTCGCCAGTCGCGACGAGGCAGGCAACCTGTTCTTGCGCATGGCCGGTCGCAACGACGCATTGCCCTGCGTGTTGAGCGGCTCGCACCTGGATACACAGCCCACAGGGGGACGCTACGACGGCGTGTTCGGTGTCATTGCTGCCCTGGAGGCCGTGCAGGCGATTCAGGCTGCCGGGGTGCAACCTCTGCGTGCCATAGAAGTGGTGGCGTGGATGAACGAAGAAGGCGCTCGCTTCGCGCCCGGCATGATGGGCGCCAGCGTGTACGCCGGCCAACGCACACTGCAAGACATACTTGCCGTGACCGATGCCCAGGGCATCACCGTCGCACAGGCCCTGGCTGACGTGAACGCGGCCACACCCGCTATCGGCAAGCGGGCGTTGCCCGCCCCTCTGGCCTCGCAGCCGCAAGGCGGCGCAGCTTCGCATCCGCACAGCTATGTGGAAGCACACATCGAGCAAGGGCCGATACTCGAACGCGAGGGCCTGCAGATTGGTGTGGTGACTGGCATTCAAGGCAAGCACACGTTCAGTGTCGAGGTGACCGGCGAAGCCGCGCATGCCGGCACCGCCTCGCGCGCCGAGCGTCGCGACGCGCTGCTGGCGGCCACAGCCATGATCCAGGCGCTGGACGCGGCCATGCGCGACGAAGCCGATCTGACGAAATTCACGATCGGGCGTATCACGGCCACACCCAACGCACCTTCCGTCGTGGCGCGGCGCGTGGTGTTCTCCATCGATCTGCGCCACCCCGACACCGCCACGCTGCAACGCCTGGCAACCTGGGTCGAGCCGATATGCCGGGCCCATGCCGGTCCATGCTCGGTCGAGGTCATCACGTTGTCGGCAGCCGATTCCCTGCAGTTTCCCCCATCCATGCGTGCACGCATCCGCAA
>JAEYZR010000293.1 GCA_023427945.1 Pseudomonadota bacterium
CTTTCAGCATGTTCATGGTGGCGCCAATATCGATGGGCTGGCCGGCATCGACAGACTGGATCATTGCCGTGAAATGCGCGCGCAAGCGCGTCGACTTGGGCCAGGGGCTGTCCAGCAGATGGTTGGACAGCAGGTAGATGCCAGCTGCCAGCTCGCGCGGCGCCTCGCCCATGTTGCTGTAATACCAGGCGCTGTCCGGTGTGCCGACGATCAGGTTGAAGCCGTTGTACTCGCCTCCCGATGCACTGATCTGCGCCATGTAGTCAGTCGGTGTGATCTCGCTTCGAAGAAAATCGGCGACCAGGGCACCACGGCTGCGCGCCTGTGTGCGCTGCTGGGTGGGATCACGGTAGTTCGTGACGAAGGCAAAGCGGCCAGCCGGCGTCATGCCCATCCACGTGCCGCCGGCTTGAACGTCGCGACCTGCGATGATTTCCGGCATGTCCGGCCATGTGCCCAGGGGTCGCGTGGGACGTGCATGGAATTCGTCCCGGTTCGCGGCGATCACCGTCGTATTGCCGGCAAGTGTTCGAAGGGCGAGGGCAACTAAACACATTGTGTAGGACGCGTTTCCAATGGATTCGCCTTGAATTGATTTGTCAGGTGGGACCTCAGCTGTCCCTGATTAAATGGATCCCACTGATATTAATGGACAAAGGGAGATCAAGATGAAAGGCATTCTGCTCTGGCTCATAGGCATTCCAATTCCAATCATCCTCTTGCTGTGGCTGTTCGGTGTATTCTGAAGTCCGCTGCGTCGCTTTGCCGAATCCGCCCGCTGGGCGGATTTTTGTTGGAGCCACGAGCCGCCCCACATGCATGCGATCATGGTGCAATCCGCACGGTGATGTGCTTTCTTATACAGTCAAATGATTCGCCGTATCGCCTCGAACTCGTTGTCCCCGCTGCATCATCTGATCAGGCGTGCCTGCATCGCACGCAAGGCGTCCGTCGCCTTGACTGGTGCGTTTTCGGTACTGGCTCTCTCGTCCGTGCTTTTGGTCTGTGAGGTGCAGGCCGCCGTCGACAGACCTGGCGCGACGCCTGCGCCGGCATGGGTGCAGGCTCCTTCGCCGTTTGCGTGGCGTGCCGATCTGCCAGGAGCGGATAGGGCAGGCCTGTATCGCGTACCGGTCCCGCTGCAAGTGTATGAGTCTGCCACCGACCCGGCCTTGTCGGACCTGCGCGTCTACAACGGGCAGGGCGTGGCCATGCCTTACGCATGGCTCGCTCGCGAAGACGAGGCCGGTGCCACCGCGCAAGACATATCCGTACCCGTTTTTGCGCTCACTGGAAGCGCCCGGCAAGACGTTGCGCAGCGGCAATCGATCAGCGTGAAGCGTGGGCCGGATCAGGCCATCCAGAGCGTCTCGGTGGATGGCGCTGCGGGACGGGGAACCACAGAAATCGGGTCACTGTTCGATCTTTCGAATATCTCCGGCACGGTGCAGGCCCTGGTTTTCGAAGATTACGAAACCGACACCCGCGTACACGCGTTCAGTCTTGAAGCCAGTGACGACCTGAAGTCCTGGCGCACCTTGCGTCAGGAAGCGCACATCGTGCGACTGGCGCAGGACGGTAAGGTGGTGCAGCAAAACCGTGTGGAACTCGCGCCACTGGCTTCGGGGTCCGCTCCCTATTTACGCCTGCGTTGGCACAACCCTGATTCCGCACCTAACCTGGTCAAGGTCGCTGTGCGCGTAGATCCCACGCCCTCGGCGCCGCGCAATTTCATCTGGACGGAACCCCAGTCTCCTGCCTCCGGCTCCGATCGGGACTTCCAGTTCGAGGCCCCCGCAGCCATGCCGATCGAGCGCTTGCGCATCAACTTGCCTCGGGCCAATCTCATGGCTCCAGTGCGGGTGTATGCCTATGACGAAGCGGCAGCGCAGGCCGAACCGCAGGACGCTGGCGGCAACAACGTGGCGGCAGGGGCGACTGCGCCCGGTGCGCAAACCACTCGCCCCGATGCGTGGCGGCTGGTCGCGCATGCCGTTCTCTACCGCATGCAGGCCGATGTGGGTGAAATCGTCTCTCCCGACGTGTTGTTGCCGGGCGAGCCCATGAAGCGCTTCCGGGTCATTCTGGACGCGACCGAGCGACTGGGTGGAACACCCACCGTGCAGATTGGCTTCGTGCCGCGCTCGATGGTCGTGGCGACGCAAGGCCCCGGCCCATTCACGATGGCCTGGGGAGCACCCGGTCAGCGCGACGAATCCCAGCCGCTGGCTGAATTGGCGCCGGGCCGTGCGGGCTCGGATCTGGTCGGTGCGCTCGAGACGCTTTACGCGCAGCGGCGCGACTCCGCCAGTGGAATGACGATTGCCGTCCCGGCGGTGAGCAAACAGGCGCGGGGTGGCAAAGCGTCGGGCGCGGATGGCGATTCGGGTTTTGGCGATACGCTATTTACGATACTTCTGGTGCTGCTCGACATCGGTCTGGGAGCGCTCGCCTGGCGTGCCTGGCGCCGCATGCGAGCCACGGGTCGGAGGACCGAGCGCTTGCACTGAGGACACGCTTTTCTCGGCCAACTGTTTTTTCAGCGAGTCGAGTTCCTCGGCCATCGCCTTGTTGTCCTCGGCGTACTGTTGCGCCACTTCCCGCCATACTGCCGCCTGCGCCGCATGACGTTCGGCTTCGCCTGGCGCGCGTGCCTGCCGCGCCAGTGCCTCGGCTGCGCTTGCCCGTTGCTGTGCCTGGGCACGCCGCTCTTCCTGTCGGGTTTTCAACATCAGCCGCAAGGCCTGGAAACCTTCTTCGCCCAGTTTCAGCACGAGTGTCGTGATTGCGGGGCCCAGGAACTTCCAGGCGAGTTTCAAAACGGTAATGGGGATCGTTGCCACGTTGCCAGCCTTGTATGGGAAGGTTGGGCATCCACCTCAGGCGGTAGATGCAGGGACGAAGAAGCGCTCGGCCATCTCCGTAATGCCTAGCGTATCCATCATTTCCTGCAACCGGCGTGCCGGGCGCGCCCGTGGCAGGTCCTTGTACTGGGCAATGATCAGCTCGTTCTTCATGGAGTGCTCCCAGCCCACCAGTTCAGTCACGCTGACCTGGTAGCCGTGTGCCTCGAGCTGCAGGCATCGCATGACGTTGGTGATCTGACTGCCGAACTCGCGCGTGTGCAGAGGATGGCGCCACATCTCCGTCAGTGCCGAGAGTGCCAGGGCCGCGCCTTTTTTGCGTTTGAGCAAGGCCGCCACCTCGGCCTGGCAGCAGGGCACGAGCACGATGAAGCGCGCCTGCTTGCTCAACGCAAAGCGGATGGCATCGTCGGTAGCGGTGTTGCATGCATGCAGTGCGGTGACGATGTCCACCTGGCTGGGCAGGGCGGGATGCGAGATGGAGTCGGCAACCGAAAGATTCAGGAAAGACATGCGCGAAAATTCCAGCTTCTGCGCCAGCGCCCGGGATCGTTCCACCAGGTCGTCGCGGGTGTCGATGCCGTAGATGTGGTCCGGCGTGGCACGATCCTTCAGGAACAGGTCATAGAGGATGAAGCCTAAATAAGACTTGCCCGCACCGTGGTCAACCAGTGAGAAGCCTTTATCGCCCAGGCCAGCCTGCTGCATCAAAGGCTCGATGAACTGGAACAGGTGATAGACCTGTTTGAGCTTGCGGCGGCTGTCCTGATTGAGCTTGCCGTCGCGCGTGAGTATGTGCAGCGCCTTGAGCAGTTCGATGGATTGGCCGGGACGAATATCTGGAATAGTCATGAGTGGGTACGCCTAGACGACGATGGTGCCGAAAGCGCCAGAAACAGGGCAAGCAGGACAATGTAGAACGATACCGTACGCATCGAACGGAACATCATCTCGGTCAGGCCGAACGCCAGGAAACCCAGTACCAGCACCAGCCCCATCATGGCGGCCGTCACACACACATGTTCCCGCAGCCGGAGATGACGTACGAAATACCAGGTGGGCACTCCATATATCGAGAGAAAGAAGGGGATGAGTCCCATCAATCCATAGGTTGCCGCTACATAGCTCAAATCGTTATGCGTTTCACCCCAGTTATCTGCGACAAAACGCGATATCACGCCACGGTCTGCCGATTCCTGCATTTTTTTGACGAATTGTGGGCCATCTCCCACCCCGACCACAGGATGTTGCTTGAACATATCACCCGCTGCGCGCAGTAGCTGAAAGCGAATGCAGACCGAGGATTCTGTCTTCGGTTGATCCACACACTGTTCCGTCTCGCTCAGCGCGATCTGCATCCGTTCCTTGAAGATGTTCGAACTGGCCAGAATGGCAAGCGCCGCAATGGTGACGGCAGCAAAGAGTGCCTTGCCCCGCCATGAGGTGCGTGAAAGGGCAAGATAGGCGATGGCCAGAAACACGGGGATAGCCAGCAGGCTGGTACGTGTTTGTGAAAGCAGGACGCCATAGAAGCCGATCGAGGCGATAGCAATCTTCAGGGCGCGTTCTGTCTTGCGATATCGAGTGACCTGCCAGCCCAGCGATGCCAGTGTCAGGGTAGAGAACAACATGACGAGATTCGCGAATCCCACTGTGTTGTAGAGCGTGAATGATGCCGTATCAGGGCGGGCCGTGCCATCCACTTCAGGAAACACCACCTTGGGCATGATCAGCGCCCAGGCCCCGCTCAGTGCGCCCATCATGAAACCCCATTGCGAATGGTGCAGTTGCCGCGCTGGGATTTTGCAGAAGAAGTACACCAGAGGGACAACGCAAAAGATCCGGAAGGCCTTTTCCAGGCTGGAAGAGTGCCAGTGTCCTTGCATCCATTGCGCCGTCAGAATACAGAACAGCAGGGCGCAGGCAACGGTGGTCAGGGGCCGCCAGTATCCGTGCGGGACCGCCAGCGCATTACGCAACCCCGAGGATGCGAACGAGATGGCGCACAGAATCATCAGCAGGTAGAGCAATGAGCTTCCTGCGCCAGCGAGAAACAGACTGAGGGTGGGGGCAGCAATAAGCAGTGCAACGGCGGCGAGACCGCAACGGGAGCCGGCGGGTATCAAATCCTTGGTCATGCCCTAATCGCTAGTTGTTGATCGCGTCGTCGCGCGTTTTTGGTCGGGCCATGATGTCCGCCTCGCAAGCGGCATGAATTATGACATGAGTGTTGCAATTTGAAGCTTTTAGGGTCATCTTTCCCATTCGATCGTATCGATAAACAACGTTTCCTTGATTTCTTCCATGACGACGTAGCTGTGAGAAGAGGCCGCAGACGGCAAGCGCTTGAGCATGTCGCCGAGCAGGCGGCGATAGGCGCTCATTTCGCTCAGCCTGGCTTTCACCAGATAGTCGAATTCGCCGGAGACCAGGTGGCATTCCAGCACTTCCGGTACGTGGCGCAGTTCGTCTTTCACCTTCTCGAACAGGTCGCCGGACTTGGCAGAAAGCTTGATTTCCAAGAATACCAGCAGGCTGCGGCCCAGAGCCTGCGGGTTCACTCTCGCGTGGTAACCGAGGATGACGCCGTCGCGCTCCATGCGCCGGACCCGATCGGCGCAGGGTGTGGCGGATAGATGAACCCGTTCGGCCAACTCGGTCATGGCGATCCGCCCTTCACGCTGCAAAATATCCAGGATCAGACGGTCGGTTCGGTCGAGTTGGCGCATGGCGGGTCCAAGTCAGTGAAAAGCAAGGTGAGTCAACGCGCAATACCGAAAGACATTAGGTATTCGCTGCAACCAGAGTTGATTATAGGGAAAATCACTGCTTGTTAATGATTAGACTGCTTGTGTTCTTTGCTGAAATTCTAACGGGCAGGGCATTATGCGTGTCTTAATTCTTGGCGCTGGCGTCATCGGTACGACGTCTGCCTTCTATCTGGCCCGTGCGGGCGCCGAAGTCACCGTCATCGATCGTCAGCCGGCTGCGGGCCTGGAGACCAGTTTCGGCAATGCCGGGCAGGTCTCGCCTGGCTATTCCACCCCATGGGCAGCCCCCGGCATACCCTTGAAGGCGCTGAAGTGGGTGTTCCAGAAGCACGCGCCGCTGGCCATTCGTCCCGACGGGTCGCTCTACCAGTTGGCCTGGATGGCTGCCATGTTGCGCAACTGCTCGGCAGGGCGCTATGCCGTCAACAAAGAGCGCATGCTGCGTCTGGCCGAGTACAGCCGCGACTGCCTGCGGCAATTGCGTGCCGAAACCGGCATCGCCTACGAACACCGCACAGGCGGCACCTTGCAGCTGTTCCGCCACGCCTACCAGGTAGAGGCTGCGCAGCGCGACATTGCGGTGCTGCAGGAAGTTGGTGTGCCCTACGAACTGTTGAGTCAGGCGGCCTTGACGGATGCTGAACCAGGGCTGGCCGGCATGCGTCATACGCTGGCGGGCGGGTTGCGCCTGCCTAACGACGAGACCGGCGACTGCCACCTGTTCACCACGCGACTGGCTGAACGTGCCCAGCAGATGGGTGTGACATTTCGCTATGGGGAAGATGTCTCGCGACTGGAGCGCTCGGGCAATTCGATTGCCGGGGTGCATCTGGGCAATGGCGAACGGTTACAGGCCGACCGCTACGTCGTGGCATTTGGCAGCTACTCGCGGCCCTTCCTGGCCAGCACAGGGCTGAACCTGCCGGT
>JAEYZR010000399.1 GCA_023427945.1 Pseudomonadota bacterium
GTGCCTCGCTGGCCTGTTCGGCGAACAGCTGGCAAGCCAGGGCTTCGAGTTCTTCGCGGACCTGGTAGATGCCCCGGGCCTGTTCAGGCGTCAGACGGTCGACGACAGGGCCGCGATGCGGAATGACGTGGATCAGACCTTCGGATTCGAGTTGACGCAAGGCCTCGCGCACCAGTGTCCGGCTCACACCGGTCATCTCGCACAGCTCGCGCTCGGGCAAGCGTTCGCCCGGCTTGAAGCGCCCCACCAGGATGGCATTGCGTATGCTTTCGGTCACACTGTGACGAAGCACCGAAGCCACTCGCTGGACCTTGAAATCTGTCTGTGACGCGTCTGACTCAGTCATTCAGAAGATGAAACCCTATAGTTGAAAGTCGGCCATCTGTACCAAACATCCCGGGTGTGACCGATGCACCACGATTGTTTGATTCTAGTCCTTCAAGGCGCAATCCACTTCCTGGCATTGTGCATTTGCCAGGGCCACACCGTTGAATCTGGCACAAGCCAAATGCATCTAGGCAGGCAATCATACAATATGCCTATAATACCGTCACAACATCAACTCATCTGGATGCCGTCGGTCCGACGCCGACGCACGAAAAGAGGTGGAGACTGCATGACCGCGCCTGAAATCTCAGCCATCGCCAACGTGATGAGCGCCAATGAGGAAGTAACACCTCCTCGGCGTCATGCGGGGCGGGCTGCGTGTCGTGGCCATCGTCCTGCCTTTCCCCTGCTCCCAAACAGCCAGCCGCAGATCGTTCTGTGGTGGTCACAACAGACGGCATAACCATGCAAGCCAAACCTTCACATCGCGAATTGTCCACGACCGCAACGCTGACCCGCTTCATTGCCCAATGCCGTTGGGAAGACGTGCCCGAGAAGGTGCGCCACGAGGCCAAGCGTTCCTTGATGAACTTCTTTGCCGTGGCCCTGGCACCCGCCCAGGATCCCACGCTGAACATCGCCCTGCGCAACTACCGTCGCTTCAGTGCGAACGAGCATGCCAGCGTCATCGGCCGTACAGCCCGCGTGGACGCCCTCACGGCCGCCGCGCTGAATGCCATGTCGGCCAACGTCTACGACTTCGACGACACCCATCATCCGACCATCATCCATCCCACGGCACCCGTGGCGCCCGCCCTGTTCGCGCTGGCCGAAGAGCAGCCCATGCAGGGAACGGAACTGCTGCTGGCCTTCATCCTGGGCGTGGAAACTGCCTGCCGGGTCGGTAATGCAATGTCGCCCGAACACTATGCGCGTGGCTGGCACATCACCTCTACCTGCGGCGTGTTCGGATCGGCGATGGCCGCCGGCAAACACCTGGGCCTGGATGCCCAGGCCCTGACCTGGGCCCTGGCCACCGCAGCGGTGCAGGCAGGCGGCCTGGTCGAGACGCTGGGCACGATGGCCAAGAGCGTGAGCGTTGGAAACGCCGCACGCAACGGTCTGCTTGCCGCCCTGCTGGCTGCCGACGGTTTCGACGGCCCGCCCCAGGCACTGGAAGGCGAGCGGGGTTATCTGCGCGTGGCGGCCGATACGCCCGACTTCGGCCCCCTGGCACAGGACCTGGGCACGCGCTGGGAGTTGATGAACAACACCTACAAGCCCTTCCCGTGTGGCGTGGTGCTCAATCCCGTGATCGAGGCCTGCCTGAACATCTCGCGCAACGCCCAACTGGCCGCAAAGGATGCATCAGCCATTGAACGGATCACGCTGGTCGGCCATCCCCTGCTGCGCCAGCGCACCGACCGCCCGGGCATTCAGACCGGTCGGCAGTCGCAGGTCAGCGCCCAGCATGCGGTGCCGGTTTCGCTGATCCGTGGCCGTGCCGGATTGAATGAGTTTTCCGATGAAGCCGTGCAGGACCCCATGCTGCGGGCACTGGGCGAGCGCGTGCAATTCGAGGACGACGCGAGCTATTCGGTCGACGCTGTCGAAGTGCGTGTGCAGATGGCAGACGGCAAGGTGGTCGTCGAGCACATCGACGCTGCGCAAGGCTCGCGAGCCAAGCCGCTGACCGACGCCGACCTGGAGAACAAGCTGCGCACGCTGTGCGACCACGGTCGCTCGGGCGTGGATGCGAATCGATTGATCGATGCCGTCTGGAGCCTGGACAAGACTGACGACGCAGGCTCGGTCGTCCGTCTGGCCGGCGCGCCCAAGAAACCCTGATCTCGGCTGACCTCGGCTGAATCGACTGAACTGGCTGAATCGGCCGCATCGGCCGCATCGGCTGCATCGGCTGCATCGGCCGCATCGGCCGCATCGGCCGCATCGGCTGCATCGGCTGCATCGGCTGGCGCCCCTCTTCTCGCGCACGCACGACGAGCGCGGGTCGATGGCCTGCGCAGCCGTTTGACCAACCTGGATTTTCAAGTGGAGGAACGACGCAATGAATATTAAAAAGTGGATCCGAGCGAGCGCCCTGTCTGCGATGACGGTGGGATTGGCAGCCACGAGCCTGACGGTTGCTGCGGCCTATCCTGATCGCACGATACGCGTGGTCGTGCCGTTTGCCGCCGGCGGCGGTGTGGACGCCCTGGCGCGGCCCTTCGCCAAGGAGTTCAGCCAGATACTGGGCCAGAGCGTGGTCGTGGAAAACAAGCCCAGCAATACGGGCCAGATCGGCGCAACCGATATTGCACGTGCGCGCCCCGATGGCTACTCGGTGCTGCTGACTTCGGCTGCTTTTGGCACGACGCCGGCGTTCTATCCTGACGTGCCTTACAACCCAGTGAAGGACTTCTCGCCGGTCATGATCATGGCTGTGGCCCCGCAGGTCCTGGTGGCCAACAAGGATTTCAAGGGCAATTCGATTGCCGAGATCGTCGACATGGTCAAGCGCAAGGATCGCGTGAACGTCGCCTTGAGCGGCAGCACTGGCATGCAGTCACTGGCCACCGCCCAGCTCGAATCGCAGGCCAAGATCTCGTTCCTGAAAGTGCCCTACAAAGGCGCGGGTGCCGCATTCATCGACCTGATCAGCGGCGAAGTCGATCTGATGATTGACAACCCGGCATCCTCGCTGGTCCATGTGCGTTCCGGCAAACTGAAAGTGATCGCGACCACGGGCGAGAAGCGCATGGACATTCTTCCCGATGTCCCGACAGTCGGCGAGACATTGCCCGGCTTCGAAGCGCGCAACTGGTTCGTGCTGGCCGTGCCGAAAGACACGCCGAAAGACGTGATCGACACCTTGAACAAGGCCGCCCGGGAAGCGCTGCAGACGCCCGCGCTGAAAGACATGATGGCGCGTGACGGCACCGAAGTAGTCGCAGGTACGCCGGAGCAAGCGCAGGAATTCATTCAGAAAGAAGTCGCACGCTGGGCCAAGGTCGTCGAGGACGGCAACCTGAAGCCTTGATCGGCCTGGCGCACGGTCCTGCCAGCAGG
>JAEYZR010000340.1 GCA_023427945.1 Pseudomonadota bacterium
TTCATTTGTGGAGTCTGCGCCATGAGCACGACCACTGCTACTTCTCCTGGCCGCGCAAACGTGGATCAGGCCGAGCTCGAGAAATTCAGCGCCCTGGCTGCAAGATGGTGGGATCCCGAAAGTGAATTCAAGCCTCTGCACGCCATCAATCCGCTGCGCCTGGAGTGGATCCAGGAACAAAGCGGCTCCCTGAGCGGCAAGCGCGTGCTCGATGTGGGCTGCGGCGGCGGGATTCTGTCGGAAAGCATGGCGGCGCTGGGCGCGACGGTCACTGGCATCGATCTGGCGGAAAAGTCGCTGAAAGTCGCCCGCCTCCACGGCCTGGAATCCGGGGTGAAGGTCGATTACCGGGCGATACCGGTCGAGACGCTTGCAGAAGAAGAGCCTGCAAAGTATGACGTCGTCACCTGCATGGAAATGCTGGAACACGTGCCGGACCCAGGGTCAGTCGTGCGCGCCTGCAGCACGCTGGTGAAACCTGGCGGCTGGGTGTTCTTCTCCACGCTGAACCGCAATCTGAAGTCGTTTGTCTTCGCCATCGTGGGTGCCGAGTACGTCCTGGGATTGCTGCCCCGAGGCACCCATTCGCACGAGAACTTCATCACGCCCAGCGAGCTGGCCCTGGCGACCCGCCAGGCTGGCCTGGATTCAATCGCGCTGCACGGCATGACTTACAACCCGATCACCAGGATCTATGCCCTGGCGCCCGATACCTCGCTCAACTACCAGATGGCGACCCGCCAACCATGAGCGCGCTGATACTTTTTGATTTCGACGGCACGCTTGCCGACACCGCCCCCGATCTGGCGGCGGCGGCCAACCGCCAGCGCAGCCGCCGAGGCCTGGAACCTCACGCCTATGAGCCCTTGCGTGCCGTGGCATCGCAAGGTGCGCGAGGTCTGTTGCGGGTCGCGTTGAACATGGCGCCTGACCACGATGAGTTCGACCAGACCCGCCAGCAGTTCCTGGACGACTATGCGGCAGGCTCGACCACACACAGCCACCTGTTCGCCGGCATCGCCGACCTGCTCGACGACATCAAACGCCGCGGCATGGCCTGGGGCATCGTGACCAACAAAGCCACCAACCTCACTCTGCCCATCGTCGAATTCCTGGGGCTGACGGAAGACTGCGCAGCCTTGGTGTGCGGTGACACCCTTGAGCGAGCCAAACCCCATCCGGATCCCCTCCTTCATGCCGCCCAGCTGGCAGGCTTCAAACCCGAACAATGCATATATGTGGGTGACGACCTGCGCGACGTACAGGCCGCTCGCGCTGCCGGCATGCCGGTGGTGGCCGCAGCCTATGGCTATCTGGGCGAAGATGCCGATGTAACCACGTGGGCAGCCGACGCCCAGGCCGATTCGCCCGGCGAATTGTGGACGGCCATCGAATCCCTGTTGCCCAGCTCCGCCACCGTGAAGTAACGGCCGGCACTTGGCACACATTCGTACGCCGATCGGCGATTAGCGCTACAATCGAGTTACTGGGGCCGATCCGGATTCGACGGGGGTCGCGAAACAGTGCAGGGCATGTCGAGCACCAGTTCGCTCGTAAATCCACTGGAAACAATACAAACGCCAACGACGAGCGTTTCGCTCTCGCCGCTTAAGCGGTGAGCCGTTGCACTGATCTGTCTTTGGGTCAGGTGGGGTAAAACCCACAGCAACGTTATTTACAAAGAATCGGGATCTGGCCGGGTCACACGCGTCAGGCCTTAAAAAGATGTGAATCGCTCTGGACCGGCCTGTCGGTTGGCTAAGTTCGGAGTTAAAACTCAAATAAATCGACTACACATGTAGAACTGCCTGCAGAGGGCTCGCGGACGGGGGTTCAATTCCCCCCGGCTCCACCAGAATTTTCCGCAAAATCAGTACCTTGCCAAATAGCCAACCCTTAAAGGTTGGCTATTTTTTTGGCTGGTTTGGGTTGCCAGGCCAGTCTTTCAGTACATTCACCCAAACTTGTTGAGCATCCGTACCTGCGGTGTCCAGTCGGCCACATCATCCATCGGTACCACGGGGCGTGGCAGGCATTGGAAATCGAAACGTGACAGCACCGGCGAGGTCAGGCCCGGCGCGTCCACATTGAGGATCTGTTCCGGCGCAAAGAACTCGTCGAAGGCGGCACGGAAATGCCCCCTGGACTTGACCACGACGCATCGCGCTGCGGCAATGTCCAGGCCGAACATCTCAAAGAACATCGGTTCGTGGCATTGATGACGGTTGGTGATGACGACCACTTTGACTTCACCCACTTGCAGCAATGCCGACGCGCCTAAATTGAAGCGACAACCCGCCAACTGGCCGCGCCTGCCCACTCCCGCGCCGTCGTGCAGCCGAAGGACTGTTGCCGGCGCCTCGAATGCATCCGAGTAGAGCGTCGTCTCTGCACGATTGAAGCGGGCAGAGAACTGGGCGCCCTCCCCGAGCGCGTGAGCCTCTGCAGCCAGCTCTGCATCGGTCACGACGCCCAGGATGGCGTTGCGAACGCCAGCCTGCAACAAGGCCTGCAAAATGAACGGTGTGTTGCCGCGCCCGCCTCCGCCTGGGTTGTCCGCCACGTCAGCCAGGCATACCGCCGGCAATGCGGGATCCTGTGCCGCCTCGTGAGCGGCATGTATGGCTTGGGTCATGGGCACCAGGTCTGGCGAAAAAGCGGCCCGGTCGCGCCAGGCAGGCAGGGCCAGATTGCAGGCGGTCTCGCGCGCCAGGTCGGCATCGCCGCGAGTGGTCACCACCAGGGTCAGACCATTCTTGGGTGTGTCGCCATAAACGAAGCCCGCGACGGCCGATATATTGACGATGCGGGGGTCGTCCAGAAGACGTTCAGCCGAATGCACCATATCTGCATAAGGGCCGGTCCCTGCTGCGGTGAGCAGCTGGGTAGGCGGGGCGCAGACGGGCATGCGGATGTGTGCGACGCTCAGCGTCAGCCCCTTCTCCCGGCCGTCGACCAGTTCGAGCAAGACAAGGGCGGCCTCTTCTCCCCGCTCCGCCATGTCGGTGTGCGGGTTGCGTCGATAAGAGATCAACGTGTCCACGCTGTCGACCATCAGGTCGGACACGTTCGCATGAAGATCCACTGTCGCCACGACAGGCACGTCAGGGCCGACGATGGCGCGCACGCGTTCAAACACCAGACCGTCGGGGTCGCGGTGCTCGGTGGTGATGGCCGCGCCGTGTTCGCAGATGTAGACCGCGTCTACGGGCAAGGCCGCTTTCAGGCCGCGCTCGAACTGCGCCAGCGTATCGACGAAGAAGCTGTGCTGGACGGGGCCACCCGACTCGGCGTTGGCGAACAGGATGGGCACCGGCGTCCAGGCTCCGAGCTTGTCCAGCGTGCGCACGAAGGCCGGAATTTCAGGCGTCATCGCGGGCGCTGCGCTGCGCGCATCGTCCATCATGGCATTGCCGGCCAGGTACGCACGAGCGACGAAATCCTCTCGCGTGGAGACAGGTGCAAAACAGTTGGACTCGATGGCGAAGCCCAGGATCGCAATTCGCGGATTCTGCATGGTTGGCGTCTCTCGCTCAGTTCTGTTTCTCGATGTTTGCCGATGTGATGAGGTCCGCCCACTTCTTTTGTTCGCGCACGATGAATGCGTCGAACTCTTCGCGGGAACCTTTGCCCGGCATGGCACCCGCAGTGGCCAGATCCTTGTGCAAGGCCTCGCTCTTCAAGACGTTCTGCAGTTCACTTGCGAGTCGCTGAACAATGGGGTCAGGAGTGCCCTTCGGGAATACCAGCCCACCCCACGAGATATTTTCATAGCCATTCAGCCCTTGCTCGTTCAGCGTCGGGATGTCTGCGAACAAGGGATCGCGTTGCAGGCTGGTGATGCCCAGAGCACGCAATTTTCCTGACTTGATGAGCGGGTTGGCGACGGACGCATTGGTGACGGTGTAGTCAAGACGTCCACCCACGAGGTCCTGCAGTGATGCGGGATCACCGTTGTACGGCACGAACAGCGTGTCGATGCCAGCCATCTTCTTGAAGAGTTCGCCCCCCATGTGGCCACTGCTGCCAATGCCTGCCGCGGCATACGTCAGGCTTCCAGGTTTTTTCTTGGCCATCGCGATCAGGTCGGCCAATGTCTGTGCGGGCGAATCTGCATTGACGACGACCAGATTGGACAGTGCAAACATCGGTCCCACGGTGGTGAAGTCAGTGGTCGCGTAAGGAAGCGTATTGAAGAGCGACGGGTTCACGGCCAGCGTATTGATGTTTCCATAACCCAGCGTGTAGCCATCAGGCGCTGCACGCTTGATCGCGGCCATGCCGATGCCTCCCGCTGCGCCAGGTCGATTCTCGATGACGAAGTTGGCACCCATGCCTTGCGCAATATGTTTGACCACGATGCGCGTCAGGACATCTGCCGATCCACCGGCGGCTGATGGCACGATCACAGTAACCGGTCGTTCGGGCCATTTCGTGTCGTTGCTATCGGCAAAAGCCACGCTACTCGATAGAGCTGTGATGGCAAGAAAAGCGAATGAGGCAAGGCGTCGCATGAGAAGTCTCCAGCGGCAGAGTTGGATGTTGGGAGTCAGGAATCAGTCAATCAAAGGCAGAGCAAAACAGAGATGAAAGCGAAATTGGCGGAAGGCGTTTTCGAGACGGATCACCACGGCCACGGGATCAGCACACCTTTGCCGCCAGCACTGGCCCGTTCGTACAGCAGGCGGGCTACCGTCAGATCCTGGAGCGCGAGTCCCGTCATGTCGAATACGGTGATGTCCTGAGCGCGACGCTCGAACCGCACACGCTCGGTCAGCAAATCGCCGATTTCAATCGCAGGGGTGTCCGGAGCCCATTGGGTTTCACCAATCTGCCGCGCCTGGGTGTGGTCATCGACAAAGAGCTGAACGCGGTCCAGCAAGCCGGCGGGCAATTCGCGCTTACCTTTAGTGTCGGCGCCGACGCAGTTGATGTGCGTGCCGGGCTGGACTGCGGCGGCGTCGAACAATGGCCCGGCGCCTGGCGTGGCTGTGATGACGATATCCGCAGCAGCCACGGCGGCGTTGCGATCAGTCGCCAACCTTGCAGCCACGTTCAGCGCGGATACGTGCGCTTCGAAGTCCGGATCCGGATCGTCGGTCTGTGTCACGTAGTCGACGTGCGTGATGTCAGGATGCTGCATCAAAGCGAAACGCACCTGGATGCGTGCCTGCACGCCATTTCCAAAAACGCATAGACGTCGACTCTCGGACCTGGCCAGGTAGCGCAGACCCAGCGCGCCGGCAGCACCGGTACGCACCGTGGTCACTTGGTTGCCATCGATCACGCACAGCGGTCTTCCTGTGGCGGGATCGATCAGCATGATGGTGGCCTGATGCGGCTCGTGGCCGCCCTGGCGGTTGGCAGGCCAGAAGCCTGCAGCCTTGAAACCCAGCAACTGCTGACTCGGCACGTCTCCGGACTTGATGCCGAACACGCCATGCGTAGGGAGTGCTTCGCGAACGACGGGAAACACGCGCCCCGCATCGTCGCTGTGCAAGGTGAAAGCCTCGCGGACGGCATCCAGGACATCGTCAGGCCGCAGCAAGGATTCGACCGCGTGTTTGTCCAGCAGTAGAAGGTTTGGGTTATTTGGCATCGTTGTAGACCGTGGCTCGGGACACACCCAGAAGTTGGGCGATGGTTTCTGCAGCCCGGCGTACATCCAGGCAGCCTGCTTCTTTCAGTTCTCGAATGAGGGCGCGCCGCTCCTCTGCCTTGAGCGAGCGTGGAGATGTCGCGCAGCGAGCCGCGAATTCGTAGACGCGCTCTCGTATGCCTGCCGTGCCTTGCGAATCCAGGGATTCATGCACCCGTACGCCAGTATCGACATTGCCGAACAGCGCCAAGGCCGACTGCATGCCGTGAAACAGCGTGAGATCGACATTCATGCACAGCGCAGCGACGTACTTGCCACTGGAATCCTTGATTCCTATCGATGTGCTTTTGCTTTGCCGGCCATCGGGAAACTGGTTGGCGTAGTTGGCGATGACCTGCGGATACTGCACGTCGGATATCCGTGCCAACCCGAGCTCGGTCACAGGATCGCCCACCTCACGGCCTGAGAGATTGTTATGGATGGCCAGAATCGCGTGCTCGGGGGTCAGCAGGTCATGGACCACCACCTCGCAAAATGGGGCGAAAGTCTGGCTCAGGCCCTCTGCGATCTGCTTGACCTGATCCAGCAAGGCTTTTTGTTCAATCGTTCGCTCTGTCATGGGCACTTTCATTCAACATTTTTTGACATACTATCCAGAGTTAGATAATCTGTCTAGAACGATCAATCAAGGGATGGCACAGGTACATCATGGTTTCCCCGTTAGACACGCTATCCACGCCCGCAGCCCTCATCGACTTGCCGCGCATGCGCCACAACGTCGAGCGCATGCAGCAACGTATGCAGGAACTGGGCGTGCGCTTTCGACCCCATGTGAAGACCAGCAAGTGCGTCGAAGTGACGCAGGCTCAACTCGATGCGGGTGCCTGTGGGATCACCGTGTCCACATTGAAAGAGGCCGAGCAGTTCTTCGAGGCGGGGGTGGCGGACATTCTTTATGCCGTATCCATCGCACCCCACAAGCTGCCACAGGCACTCGCCCTGCGTCGTGCGGGATGCCATCTCAAACTGATCACCGACAATGAAGTCTCGGCACAGGCCATCGTTGATTTTGCGCGCCAGCAGGGCGAACAGCTGGAGGTGTGGATCGAGATCGACACGGATGATCATCGTTCTGGCGTCAAGCCGGAATCCCCGCTTTTGCTGGAGGTCGGACGCGTGCTGCATGAAGGCGGTATGGTGCTCGGTGGCGTGCTGACCCATGCGGGTTCCAGTTACGACCTGAACGACCAGGATGCCCTGGCGGCGCTGGCGGAACAGGAACGCTTCGGTTGCGTCCGTGCGGCCGAGCGCCTGCGTGCGGCGGGTCTGCCCTGCCCCGAAGTCAGTGTGGGCTCTACCCCGACCGCCCTGACCGTGCGTCATCTGGACGGCGTGACCGAAGTACGTGCAGGCGTCTACGTCTTCTTTGATCTGGTGATGCACAACGTCGGCGTTTGCCGGCTTGATGACATCGCGCTGTCGGTGGTCACCACCGTCATTGGCCACCAGTTAGAAAAAGGCTGGGTGATTCTGGACGCGGGCTGGATGGCGATGAGCCGCGATCGTGGCACGCAGAAACAGGCGACCGATTTCGGCTATGGCCAGGTGTGCGACACCGATGGCAATCCTATCGATGGTTTGACGCTGATTGGCGCCAACCAGGAACACGGCATTGCCGCGTTCGCCGATGCCGTGCGTCCCAACGAAATGGCCGAAGGCCGCCCCGCAGCGCCCCCGATCGACATGACCGCACGATTCCCGATAGGCACGCGCCTGCGCATCCTGCCCAATCATGCTTGCGCCACGGGAGCGCAATACCCCGCCTACGTCGCGCTGTCCGAAAATGGATCAGTGCAGCACTGGCCCCGACTTCACGGGTGGTAGCAGGGAGCAGGTAGCGGGCGGACGCCATCACGTGCCGTCCGCCCTTTTTCC
>JAEYZR010000347.1 GCA_023427945.1 Pseudomonadota bacterium
TCGTTGGTGACGGTCGACGACCTACGGCGCTACATGAACGCGCTGACGGGTGAAGGTTCTGGAGTTCTTGGTGTGGTGTGGCGCGAAAGACCTCCGCTGAGCGTTTCAGCTGCCGCCAATATCGCAACAGTCGTGAAAGCGTTCTACACGTCGATGGGTTACGCGAATCCCGCTGTCCTGGAATGGTTCCGTGGAGGCGCGACCGGCAAGCAGGGCCCGCAGAGCCGCAATGGTTCTCGGAACCCTCTGGCACCGCGGAAAGGCGGAGTGCGGCCGAGGTTCTTGCCGGACGAGTTCGTCAGTGCGCTCTTTGCGCCTGGCGTCCTCACATCGTCTCGCGACGTGATGATCGTGACGTGGCTGGTCGATTCTGGGATACGCGTTGGCGGCTTATGCGGCTTACGCTTTCCCGATCTACATCTCGTTACCGGTCATCCTTGCGGGCAACGCAGAGATCCGCACATTCACATTGTTGGCAGAGATGACAATCCGAATGGCGCACGGGCAAAGGCGTATTACTCGTGGCGCTATAGCCCTGAGGGTCACGTGATAGACGGCGTGATTCGCGCCGTGAGTGAGTCCATGATCAGTAGCTACTACGCGTATCTTCTCGATGAATACCATCCAGTTCAGCACCTCGTTGATCACGATCAGGTTTTGGTTCATACCAAGGGCCGTTCCGCAGGAACTGCGCTGGGGACGAGCGGGGTGCGCAAGATGCTGCGTAGGGCTAGCCAGCGAGCCGGACTCAACAGCTACATCACTCCACATGCGTTCCGTCATCGCGCGGCAGCAAATCTATATGCGGCAAGCGATTTCAACGCAGATCTTGTAGCTCAGGAGTTCGGATGGGCACGGGCTGAACAGGTGACGGATCTTTATGGCCGAAGCGCTAATCGGCACACGATGAAGTTCCTAAATCAGGCTTGGAGTTCCAACTCACGGGAATCGGAGAATGCGGAATGAGTAGCGTAGTGCAGGTTGTGTCTAGGCGGTTTCGATGACGCGGGCCTTCCACTCGCATCGGACCCTGTACCCGGAACTCGCCGCCGTCGCAGCTGCCGCCGACTACGTTTCCCTGCCGTTCGAAGAGCGATATGCGCTCGCTAGCCAGGCATTTCCCGACTGGCTTCTCGCAGAGCCAATCTTCTTTCCGCGAGATCACCCGACCTATGGCTGGGGCTGTCGAGTCAACAGATGCGAGGCGGAAATTGCCGCCCTGAATACCAAGTTCTTATGCGTAACTCATGATGACGAGTTTCGTCAAGTTTCGTCGCGGCTCACCCTGGAATCATTTGTCGATCGCGCGAAGCCATGCAGGAGCAAGAACGCGGTATGGGGACTTGTGCGCTATCCCGATTGCAGCATTTGCGGACCGAATCGCGAGGCGCTAATCCGCGGGCTGTGCATGGCACACGCCTACAGCCTTACGAGTGCGCGCAAACGAGGGCAGGCCGAGCCCGCGTGGCGGAGCAAGCAGAAGCCCTTTGCCGCCTATCCATCATGCTCGGTCCCACGGTGTGTTCATGATGGCAGCTTATGGAGTCTTCAAGGACGCGGGCGAGAAAGAGTGTGCCGCGCCCACCGGGCTAGTTGGCTACGCTATCTGCGGGACAACGATTTTCAGCCCACCTTGGATCGCTGGACTGTATGGGTCACCATCGAAATCAAGTCCAAGGGGATGCAGCCCGTACTGGGACGGGGTTATGTATCACTAGTGGACCTCCCAATGCGGCTGCAAAGTGAAATCCGCTACGCGATCCACCGGCATGCAAGCACTCCCCGTCGAAGCCACTGGCGGCCACGCAATCTGCAGGGCGTTGTGGACGTCCTCGCCGACATCGGCGTCGAGACACTGAACGATCCCGTCGTGGCCGAACATGCATCGTCCTGCAAGGCGGGTGAAATCAAACGCATCTGGCTTGATCTACCAATAGCTGCGCGAAGCCTGTCCGTGACGCGGCGTGAAGCGAAGGATGCCGGTTGGTTTGATCCAGCGATTGTCGGAGCTACCCCATTCCAGGACAGCCAGGGAGGCGCCAATAGACGAAAGGTGTGGGATCTCACTGACGTGTCGCAGCGTTGGCTGCGGGACCTACTCTGGGATCACATCGAGTATCTCGCTCTGGAGGTCAACGGAAAACGACCGTCAGTCGGAACAATTTACCAACGGATACAGGGCACGAGACTACTGTCAAAGGCACTGCGCCAGTTACGCGACGACCAGGGCAATGACTACAAGTTGTTGGAAGCCTCTGACGCTCGCGCATTCAAAGAGCTATGGGACCTGTGGTATCGCGAGCAGATTCCTGTAATCGAGCGGGCAGTAACCGCGCCCCCGACGCTTTCGCCAATAACTGTGGCGCTTCGGACAGCGTTCACCAACAGCATGCGTCACGTCTTGGATTTCGGGCGCCAACGCGACATTCTCGCGCCGACTATCGATTCGTTCGTGTTGGCGTTCCCGAACTACCCTCGACCTCGAAACAAGCCGCTGCCACGCCCAATAAGTGACCAAGATTTCCAGTTACTCGTCAGCGACGACGCGCTTGCTCGATTGGACGCTGCTGACACTAAAGATGTTGGAATGAGCGACATCTGGATGACCCACGCGTTTCAAGGTGGCCGCATTAGCGAGACACTGCGGCTTCGTTTGGGCTGCGTTGGCTTGATCGGCGACGCCCAACCATATTTATGGCGCGACATCACGAAGATCAACGTCATCGACTACGGGATGCCTTGCCACTACCCAGTGTACGAGCGTCTGCTGAAGAGGCAGAAGATGACCCGTGCAAAATTGCGCCAGCGGTACGCAAAGGACCTTGGGAAGCTCAGCAGGCGTCAGCGCGCCGCTCTGGAAGCTGAGTGGGATAGAACTATGCCGTTGTTCCCCAGCGCGCTGACCAACCCGGATTTGAAAGTCCAGCTTTCGCAATCACACTTCGGCGATACATTCGCTGCGTGGATTCAAGAGCTTGGACTCAAGGGGATTACAACCCACCGCACCAGAGCGACACTCGCGACGTCGCTGCTCAATAACGGTGCTCCCGCGGCTCTGGTGAGACAGATGCTTGGCCACTTTTCCGAGGAGTCACTGGCGCATTACGCACGTTATAGCGACGACAACGTCGTTCGGCACCTTCATCAGGTATGGGCGGCCGGACCGGGCATGGATAGGCCAGGGACGGTGCTGTTGACACCACAGACAGCGAGCCAGATCGGCAGCAAAGCTGCTGTAGCCGAACACATTGACCTGACAGTGATACCTGTTGAACACGGGCTCTGCCGCTATGGGCCTGTGGTCGGCGGTGCCGCCTGCCCGCGGTCGAAGAACTGCAGCAACGGTCCTAGCGGACCGTGCGAACACTTCGTTCTCACGGGCGCTGACCTAACCTACTGGGAGCGAAAGCGCGACGCCGCCTTCCACTTCGCCGAAGGTGCGCCGTCCGAGGAAGCGCGCGACTACATCCTCAGTGAGTGGTCTCCATGGGAAGAGGTTCTCACCGGACTACGTGAAGCTCTGGAGGAGCTTGGGCTGCTCGAAGCAGCCGAAGGTCTTGACCTACGGAGTCCAATGCAGGACTTCTTCCACCCGCTGTTCACCACCGGATGGCAGCTCGCCGGCCTCACCAACCAGGCCCAGACCGATGACGTAAGGGAAAACGTGTGACTACGAAGATGCGACGTCGACCCGTGGAGGCAATCGAGAGCCGAAACCGTCGCACCGCCGAGTGCGAGAACCGCGTACGAAAGACAGTCGCCAAGCTCGTGAAGACCGGATTGCCATTCACCGTTGAGGAAGTATGCCGTCGCGCAGACGTCGGCAAGACGTTCATTTACGACAAGAAGCGACCAAAGCTGACCAGCCTGGTTCTCGACGCCAGAGACATCTCCCAGATGAGCACGCGTCGGAGAGTCGAGGCCGACGAAGCGGCTGATACCGCGAACTGGCGCGAGCGAGCGCTCAATGCCGAAGCCCGAGTGAAGGCCATGCGTACTAGATTGCGCCAACAGGACGCGCAGATCAGCGATCTCGCTGGCCAACTCTTCGATCCCGAGGGTAATCATCTAGCCGATGAGAACGTCCGGCTCCGCGGCCAGATCGACGTCCTCAACAGACAGATCACTGAGATTCGCAGCGAGATTGCCGCCGCACAACGTTCACTGCAGGCTTCGCGCGCCCACGTGCGGCGCGAGCAAGAACGCAACCTCGCGTTGATTCGACCTTCAACACCAAGCTAACGACGCTGAACCGGGGGCGGGTTCTCTGCAACACGGGAGAACTGTCGGTGGCAAGGCAAGGCCGAGAGGACTCCATTGGCAATCCAGTTGCTGCTGAAAGGTATTGGCACACGCGGACTGCGCGCTGCTGGACACGGAGCGACGCCCTGCTGGCGAGTCCCCGATACTGAGTCCACCCGTTCTTGGAGTCGGGTTGGTGTGATCCAGATTCAGTTGATGCTGCAGGCCACCGGGGTGTGGCTGCATCTGCAGACGGCAGCGTACTCGGCCGGGGTCCGATAGCCCAGGGCCGAGTGGCGATGCCGATGTGGCGTGTTCCCACTGGATGAGTCCAGTGG